>CAWGCA010000005.1:0-30283 GCA_963820955.1 uncultured Gammaproteobacteria bacterium
CGCCATCAACTGGGTGACGATACCGTTGACATCCAGCCCTGAACCTAAACCCGGTGATGCAATGGCCACTAAGGCCTCTCCTAACGTTAATATAAAAATTGGGACATCCTGTCCCCGCCCACTCAAGCCCTGGTCTGAAAGAGTAATCCGTTGATCTCACCCAACCGGTTCTGCATCTCGAGGATCTCCTCTGAGGGGATCTGCCGGATAATCTGATCTGTCTCCGAATCGATCACCTTAACCACTGCTTCGCCACTCTCTTCGTCCACACTGAACTGCAATTTTCGCTGGATGACCTGGACAAACTCGTTGAGATCTTCGACTACCTTGTCGGAGTTTTCCTCGTCTGCAGAGGTCTTGGCTGCTTTGTCCGCGCTCTGGACAACATCTTGTTTAACCGACTGCACGGTCTCGGGCCCGGCCAAAGGCTGCTTTCCCTGCACCCGATTGACGTTACCCGAGCCCCCCTTAGACTGTGGTCCTGATGACCCCAGTACATTGTTAGAGACTTCGTTAATCATCATTGCCACCTATTTAGCTAGGTGGGGAACCCGGGCTGACCCGGGTTCCCGCCAATCGCCAGATTTACTGGAGCAGCGACAATACGGTCTGGGCAAAGCATTTGCCTGGGAGACCATGGCCACACCGGCCTGCTGCAGAATCTGCGCACGGGTCATTGCTGCCGTTTCAGCCGCGAAGTCTGCATCCATGATTCGCGAACGGGCTGCGTCAGGTTCTCCGCAGAGACACTGAGGTTTGCAATGGTCGACTCGAAGCGCACCTGTACGGCACCTAGTTCGGCGCGCAGGCCTGACGTTTTGCAGTGCAAAATCGATGGTGGAGAGCGCATCGCTCGCGTTGCTTCGGGTCAGTACATCGAGGTCGTTGAGAACGGTGTCTACTCAGAAGCCGAAGTGCCCAAGGCGAGCGTGGTAGCCGCAGCTCCCCCATGTGTGATGGAAGTACCAACATCGGCAACCAGCTCGATTCCAGAATAAATAGTCTCGGTAGCACCAGCCGCAATAGCATCAAAAACAGCCGCTGTCCCGGCATCCTCGCCTACGGTGATTTCCTGACCAGTATTGTTTGTCAGTTTCAATTCAGTACCATCAACAGACGCGTTACCCCTGTCTGATTCGAGACGTCGTTAATTGCTGCCACGTAAGCGGCTTCATCATCACCTGATGCCACAGCAACGGCTACGCCGTTGATCGTTATAGTGCCGTTTGCGGCTGCATCGGTAACAGCCAATGTAAGGCTGGTACTTGTCTCTGCGCGGGCAGTTACACCGCTATCAGCGGAAACAGAGTTTATAGCATTAATGACATCTGCCTGAGTTGTAGAGCCCGTCAAAGTTACCGTCTCGGTTCCTACGGTCAAAGCTTGACCAGCCGCAGTAGCGACACTTGTAGCCGTCATCGAGGTACCGGAAAGCACCGCGGCACCTAACTGACTTCCGCGCGCGTCAACGCCGGAAACGGTGATGGTCTGCCCGGCATTTGCACCCACCTGATAAGTCTGGCTGGAACTGCTTCCGTCCAGGATATTTTGACCATTGAACTGGGTACTGGAAGCGATCCGGTTCACTTCCTGGATCAGCTGTTGAACCTCGTTATTAATCGCCTGCCGGTCGGTCGCCGAGTTAGTATCGTTGGCGGCCTGCACAGCCAGCTCACGGATTCGCTGCATAGCATCGCCCGCCGTGGAAAGGGCACCTTCAGCCGTCTGGGCAAAGGAGATGCCATCGTTGGCGTTGCGGATGGCCTGATTCAGGCCGCGAATCTGAGAGGTCATACGCTCGGAGATAGCCAGGCCCGCAGCGTCGTCTTTTGCACTGTTGATACGCAGACCGGAAGAGAGGCGCTCCATGGCGGTAGCCAGAGAACCCTGGGACTTATTCAAATTCCGCTGTGCGGTAAGGGATTGAATATTGGTATTGATGATTTGTGCCATTTTCTTGCTCCTTATCCCCTAAGCGGCTGGTTTGGTTTGAAAGCCGGCCTGGGGTCAGGTTGATAACTGGCGGATATGCTCATGGGTTATGTGCATTTACCGCCTCCGACATTTGTAACGGCGGTAAGGGGGTAATCTTTAGGAAAAAGCGAGGAATGGCGTTACTTCCAATCAACCGGGAAATTAATATTAACTTATTGTTTTAATTATATTATATAGAGTGTAAATTTATTCCCGGGAACCGGTTTCTCGACTTTTTCCAGGATCGAAAATACTGGTTAAGATTTTCTCATCCCGGCAAGAAGAAAACGCGGCCACAGGGTAATACAGCCCGAGGTTTTTTTAAGAGATGTCCGCTATCCGCTACAACCGGAATAGAGAAGTTTCTGGATGCGGGCGTTGCGCCCGAAAAAAGAAAGACTATCTCAATCTGTCATCCCGGCAAAAGCCGGTATCCAGAAAGCGACTGTTCTTAGTATATGGATTCCTGATCTACCCTACGCTTCGTCCGGAATGACGAATAAACCCTGGATGCTCCTAAATATAGTCAAAGAGGGACAATCCCTGCACCTGGGTATAGGCCTTCTGCGCGGCCTGTAGTGCTATCTGCTGGCTCTGGAAGCGAGTGATGGCCTCGGTGTAATCCAGGTCCTGCTCTTCGGACCGATGGGACTCCAGAGAGAGTTCGATATCGGCATTCAGCTCCATCTGTTCATCGATGCTGTTCAGTCGGCCACCGACCGCGGCCCGGGTCGAAACCATATTCTCCAGGGCCAATTGGACATCGGAGATGAACCGGTCAAGGGGTTGATTGCGCTCCAGCGCGTCGGTGAGCTGATAGAGGGTGTCGAAGATATTACGGTTGGGCGCGGTTGACGGGGTCGCACCAGCAGTCAGCCCGGTGGTCGCCAAGGTCGCACTCCCACCCAGAGCGATATCGATACCGCTCCCACCGACTCCTGTCAGTGTCACCCCCCCCGATGAATCGATGACTGCCCGAACGTCTGTCCGATCCGATACCGCATTAATTGCGTTCCGCAACTGCAACGCACGTTCCGCTGCGTCCGCCGCCGGCTGCAGTGCCCCGAGAGGGACCGCTCCGTTACCGTTGCCACCGTCGATGGTGATATCCCCGGCAGTAACTGCGGTGAAGCTCGTGGCAGCAACTGCATTGGTAGTGGCCACCGGCCCGGTGGCCACGTTCACGAAAACATCGTAGCCGGTGTCCCCGTCGGCGACCTGGCGCTCCGACGATATCTGCAGGTGGCGCTGACCTGTGTCCCCCTGGTAGGCATAGCTGCCCACCGCTGGGTTTGTAAACGGCCGGGTAGCCGATTGATAACCGGCGAAGATATATTCACCGTTACTGTCGCGAGTATTGGCCAGGGACAGCATCTGATCCAGTATCTGAGATACCTCTGCCGCGATCGCTCTGGAATCCGTAGGAGTGAGCGTATCGTTGTTGCCTTGAATGGTCAGTTCGTTGACCCGTTGCAGGAGATTGGTGGCACCCAGCAATACCCCCTCCTCCGTTTCCAGTCGGGCGCGGGCGCGGTTGGCGTTGTCCTGATACTGTCGAACCGTGTCGATGGCACCGTTGAGACCGAGCACCCGGGCGGAGCTGACCGGATCATCGGAGGGTGTCAACACCCGCCTCCCGGTGGATAGCTGGAGCTGAGTATCATTCAGACCAGCCTGTTGACCCAGCATGGCGGTGAGCGCCCGCTGGGTCATCATGTAGTTGGAGATTCGCAACATATCTACCTCCTCACCGCACCGATCAGAGTGTCGAACAGGGTGCTGGCGACGGAAATCACCTGGGCCGATGCCTGGTAGGCCTGCTGATACTTGATCAGGTTGGCTGCCTCTTCATCCAGGTTGACCCCGTTGATGGATGAGAGCGACATCTTGTGCCGTTCCAGCAGCCCTTCGGTGGACTGCATATTCACTTCTGCGCGGTGGGTCTTCGAGCCCACACTGGATACCAGTTGGGCATAGGTCTCCTGCAAGGTAGATGTTCCACTTAGCATACTGTCGGTCGCCTGAATCCCCGCCATGGCCAGGGCGTTTCGATTGTCACCCACACCACCACTGTTGTTCTGGATGACAAAACGATCACCGTCCGCCGGAACGCCGCGGAACGAGAAGGCCGCATCCCCGAAGCCCGGGATGGTAAACGGGGCACCTGCACTCTGGGTCGCCGGATCATAGGCCAGGGCCATCTCCGTAGTCGCCAGGTTGCCGTCCAGATCGACGTTGAACTGTGACCCCGCCGCATCGAAGGTCAAGGTGATATTCGCGGCCAGGGGCAGGCCCGCAAGGGTCCCTGCAGACGGCTGGGTAATCGAGCCACTACCCCCGTTTCCCGATCCTGTATTCGCGTTCAAACCAGGCTGGGCCCGCAGCGGAGCCGCCGCTGCAAATCTGGCCGGATCGTTGATCAGCAGGGTGATTTGTTCAGCCGCATCCCGGGTCGGTTGCACGAGAAACCTGTCGCCGGCCGCCGCGGCCCCGGAGATGGTGAGATTAAAGCCGTCGATTACCGCCGTGGTGTGGGGATAGACACCACCTGTGTTGATTGCGAAGCTTTGACCGTCTGAGCGCCTGGTCAAGGTAAACAACCCGCCGCCGCCCGATTCCAGTTCGTAATCGCTGGCGGTGAGACTGCCACTATCCAACATCGATGCCGAAACGGTCACAGCGCTGGCGTTGCCGTTGTTGGGTATCACGCCAATACTGGGATCACTGAACACGCTTCCACCCAAGGCTCCATGCAGGTCCAGGCCGAGCTGGTGCTGGGCATTCACCCGGTCGCTGACGCCGACCGCTACCAGCCCTAGCTGGTTCTGTGCAGGATCCAGTATCTGACTGCGGAAAGAGAGCAGCCCGCCAATCTCACCGCCGGCCAGCTGGCTGGTGATCACCTGGGTGCCGGCGCGATTAGTGAAGGTCACGTCATGCCGATTCACCTCGTCGGCGCCAGGCTGGGTGGACAGGGTAGCCGGGGCAGATCCGATCACCAGCGCCTGCCCCTTACCGATGAACACGTTCCAGGCACCGTCGTCCTGGGGCACGATACTTATATCGACGCGTTCGGACAGCTGATTCAACAGTACTTCGCGTTCGTCGAACAAGTCGTTGGGATCCCCCGATCCAGAGGCACCGATAGCCTCGACGATGTTCTGATTTACCCGCGCTATGGACTGGGCCAGTCCGTTTATCTCTTCGGTGACACCCGCCAGCTCCTGGTTCAGTTGATCTCGCATGTCATTGAATTGAAGATTGAGATCATGAAACCGGTCGACCATGGACTGGGTTTCGGAGAGCAGCTGCTGTCGACTTGGCATGGAGGAGGGGTCATCGGCCAGCAACTGCATGGCATCAAAGAATCCCTGGATCGCCGGATCCAGGCCGATATTGGGATCGGCAAGAATATTATCCATCCGACTGGCGTGATCGAAGTAGCTCTCCAGTTCCGATGCGGTAGACTGGGCGGAACGGACCTGGGTGGCGAGAAAATCGTCATAGGACCGTTGGATATCGGTCACCTTGACGCCCGATCCAAGCCAGCCAACACCGGTCAACTGAGGTGTCTGGGTGCCCAGCAGCGTGCGCTGACGGCTGTAGCCGACGGTGTCGGAGTTGGCGATGTTGTGGCCGGTGGTATTCAGCGAACGCTGAAACGCCAGTAAGCCGGAAACGCCGATGTTGAGTAGACCTGGCACGCCATTATACCTGCTGGTTAGATGTCTGAATTCCCAAACCGGGCTCGAGAACCGCCTGTCGGGCTGCGGATCCTTCGGCAACCGTCCGATACTGACAAGCCCTCATGACTAGAGCGGCTCTGTTCCCATCTCCTTGAGCCCCTCGATGGCCTGCTCCATGATTGATCCATTGAGCACCCGGTCAATCTTTGCTGCATATTCCGGGTCCGTCGCATACCCAGCCTTCTGCAGCTCGGAAAAATAGCCCTTCGTGCTGCCCGTTGCGCCCAGGGCCTGACGATAGCGGGGATTTGTACGCAAAAAATCGACATAATCGTCAAAACTGGCGCGAAAAGAATCGTACGCCCGGAATTGGGCCTTTTTCTTTACCGCCAGCCCCTGTTCGTACTCGACTGTATTCAGGCTGACCTTGTCGCCTTTCCAGCTCGGATCCGCCTTGATACCAAACAGATTTCGGGCCGGACTTCCGTCTACCAGCCGCATCATCCGTTTGCCCCAACCGGTCTCCAGCGCCGCCTGAGCCAGCAAGGCCTGGGGTGCAAGACCGAGTTTCTTTGCTGCCTCCAGCGCCCAGGGCCACAGCTTCTGAACAAACTCCCCGTTACTCCACTCCGCCGGATCTTCATCCAGCTTTGCAGAAGCGGTAATCGCCGGAGTGTCCTCCGCCTGCCGCGGGGCTTGGGGTCGATCCGAGGCGCGGATCTCCGCGGCTGATATCGGCTGGCTGCGATAGGCCTCCAGATTTTTCGCCGGGTGCGGGGACGCCGACTCATCTGACCCAAACTGACGTTTGATCACATCGGCCAGCCCCATGCCGCCACTCTCCGCCAGATGAATGGCGAGCTGCTGGTCATACATATCCCGGTAAAAGAGCGTCTGGTCATTGTCCAGCAGCCCCTCTCCCAGGCTGGCTTGGCGCATACTCTTCAGCATCTGGTGTATCAGCAGCGACTCGAACTGGCGTGCCACCTGATCCAGGGAACCGTCAGCGTCCCGCCCGGCTCTGGCCTTCAGTTCTGCCAGACCGCTGAAATCGGTATAGACCATCGCCGTGTTCATTAGATAATGATCAACTCCGCATTCATGGATCCCGCCTGTTTCAGCGCCTCCAGGATTGCCACCAGGTCGCTGGGAGCGGCCCCTACCTGATTCACCGCCCGAACCACATCGTCAAGCTTGACACCGGGTTTGAACAGGAACATGCGGGCCGGCTCTTCGTTGACTGCCACGGTGGATTGCTGCACCACCTCGGTCCTGCCGCGCCGGGCAAAGGGTCCCGGCTGGGAGACCTCCGCATTCTCGCTGACTGTGACGGTGAGATTGCCGTGGGCAACCGCGACCGGGGTGATGTGGACCTGGGTGCTGATGATGACCGTTCCGGTGCGCGAATTGACCACAATCCGCGCCGGTGCCTCCGCAGGTGTCACCTCCAGATTCTCGATCATCGACATAAAACTGACCCGCTGGGCGCGATCAACCGGGGAACTGACCCGAATAGACGTGGCATCCAGTGCCCGTGCAACGCCCGCCCCCATTGCCTCGTTAATCGAGTCCACCACTCGGCGCGCAGTAGTAAAATCACTGTTGAACAGGTTCAGGGTCAGATAGTTGCCGTCAGCAAACGCCGTCTCGACCATTCGCTCCACTGTGGCGCCATTGGGGATTCGACCCACGCTGGGGATATTAACCGTGACCTTCGAGCCATCCGCGCCTGAGGCAGTCAGCCCCCCCACCACCAATTCACCCTGGGCAACGGCATACACCTTCCCATCGGCCCCCTTCAGCGGCGACATCAGCAGACTGCCACCGCGCAGGCTCTCGGAATCGCCGATCGAGGAAACAGTGACATCGATCTTCTGACCCGGTTTGGCGAAAGCCGGCAGTTCCGAATGGATGGATACCGCCGCCACATTTTTCGGTTTGATCCGGACCCCCGGCGGAACCACGATACCAAGCTGGCTCAGCATACTTTTGAGACTCTGTTCGGTGAAAGGCGCGGCACTACTTTTGTCGCCGGTGCCATCCAACCCTACCACCAGGCCATAACCGATCAGTTGGTTACCGCGTACGCCACCGATAGAGGTGATGTCCTTGATCCGTTCCGCGCGCGCCTGACCGCCAAGACCGTTGAGCAACAGGAAAAAAGCCAACGCAGCAAGATAGAGTGCCAGCCTGCCCGGGGCTGGATTGGAAGCTTGGCGGCTGTACTCTAAGTCTCTTCTGTACCGTCTCATGTCAACCACCTTCAAAAAGGAGAAATGTCGCTATTGAAGAACCCTGCCAACCAGCCCATCGCATTGGACTCCGCCAGCGCTCCATCACCCACATAGACCATGGTGGGATCCGCGAGCCGGGTGGAAAGCATAGTATTGGTGGAGTCAATATCCGCTGGCCGTACGATGCCGGACAGCCGGATGTACTCGTTGCCCTGATTGATGCCGATTCGCTTCTCCCCCCGCACCATCAGGTAGCCGTTGGCCAGCACCTCTATCACCGTCACCGTGATATCACCGCTCAGGTTATTGCTTTGCTCGCTGTCGCTGTCGCCCTCAAACTCCGTGGACGATTCCAGATTGAACGCCAGATTGTTTTTGTTATTGCTGGCCAGCGGAAAAAAGCCAGGGGTGTCGAACTGGGGTACCGAACCGAGGATGGTCGGATTCGACATGGAGGTATTGTTCTGCTTGTCTACGGAGGTCTTGGCCTTCTTGTCGGCCTTGGTCTTTTCCACCAGCTTGACGGTAAGCATATCTCCCACTCGGCGGGCCCGCAGATCCTCGAACCAGGATTTTTCATATCCGGCCTGATAGATAGCCCCGTTACTGACTTCCGGGGTGGTGTCGACAACGGGTCGAAGCGGCGCATAGGCCGGATCCCGCTTTGGTGGAGTAGCGTTACAGCCGGAGAGAACCAGACCAACCGAGGTCAGAACAGAGAGGCTGAAAGCACGAAGCATCACGTCACCTGCTGTTTATCAGAGCTGGTTATTCACGTAGGCAAGCATTTCGTCGGTGGTGGAAATGGCCTTCGAATTCATTTCGTATGCGCGCTGGGTCTCGATCATGTTCACCATCTCTTCCACCACGTTGACGTTGGAATTTTCCAACGACCCCTGAATCAGGGTGCCAACACCATCTTCACCAGGTGTGGCGGTGGTCGGCGAACCGCTAGCCCCCGTCTCACGAAACAGGTTTTCACCCATCGCCTCCAATCCAGTGGGATTGATGAAATCCGCCAGTTCGATATTTCCGATCTGGGTAGGTGTCGTGTTGCCGGCCACCATGGCCGAAACGGTACCGTCCGATCCAATGGTGACGCTCAGGGTGTTGGCCGGAACACTGATCGCAGGCTCCAGTGAATAACCGCTGGCATTCACCATGTTGCCATCCGCATCGAGACCGAAAGAGCCATCCCGGGTATAGGCAATGGAGCCATTTGGGTGGAGGATCTGTAGAAAACCACGCCCCTGGACCGCAATGTCGAAGGAGTTGTCCGTCTTGGTCAGGTTACCCTGGGTATGCAACTTCTCGCTGGCGAGGGTTCGCACCCCGGTGCCGAGTGAGAAGCCGGATGGCAACGTTGTGTCCTGTGACGACTGAGCCCCTACCTGCCTTATATTCTGATAAATCAGGTCCGCAAACACCGCCCGGTCCCGCTTGAAGCCGGTGGTGTTGACGTTGGCCAGGTTGTTGGCGATGACAGACATGCGGGTCTGCTGGGCATCGAGGCCGGTCTTCGCAATCCAGAGTGCCGGGTACATAGTGTCTTATCCTTTATTGCAAACTAATCTTCATTTACTTGCTTTAATATTGAAGCAAGATACTTGCCAATGAGCACTAACCCATCCGCATGATACTGGCCAACGCCTGCTCTGCTTCGTCGGCCTCCTTCATCATCTTGACCTGCAGTTCGAATCGACGCGACAGACCGATCATCTGCACCATTGCATCGACAATGTTGACGTTGCTGCTCTCCAGTAAACCGGTTGCCAGCTGTATATCCGCGTCTGCCGGTGCCTCCGCCCCGTCTTTCAGGCGCATCAGACTGTCCTGCCCCTTGCTCAGCCCATCGAGCGGTGGATTTACCAGCTTGATCCGGTCGATCACCGCCAATTCCGTTGCGGACTGACCGATGGGACGGATGGAGATGGTCCCATCCGCCGCGATCTCCATTTTTTCTGCCGGAGGTATGGCGATAGGCCCGTTGTTGCCGATAACCGGCAAACCATTGCCGGTGGTGAGCAGACCGTTGGTGTCCACCCGCAGGTCACCGCGACGGGTGTAGGCCTCATTCCCGTCGCGGGCCTGCACCGCAAACCAACCATCGCCGTCAACGGCCACGTCCAGGGCCCGGCCGGTAGCCACGGCAGCGCCATGAGTCAACTCTGCCGCCGGTCGTTCGCTCATGCTGTAGACCCGGGTAGGATGACCATCACCATGAACCGGCATACTGCGAAACGTCTGCAGGTCGGCGAGAAAACCCGGGGTATTGGCGTTGGCCAGGTTGTGGCTGTTACTGGCCTGGGCCAGCAGCGTCTCCTTGGCACCACTCATGACAACATAAAGCATGCGGTCCATTGTTCTCTCCAGTTCCTAATTCCAATTTCCGCTTACCGGGACCACCCGGTAAGCGAAAGCTGGCGACTACTATCTGATGTTGATTACCGTCTGGGTAACGGCGTCTGCCACCGTGATTACCTGGGCGTTGGCCTGGAAGTTACGCTGGGCAGTGATCAGATTGACCAGTTGCTCGGCGATATCCACATTCGAATTTTCCAATGCGCCGGACTGCATCAAACCGAAGCTGGATGTGCCGGCCTCACCCAACTGCACGTCACCCGAGGTAAAGGTCTGGGCCCAGGCGGTATCACCTAACTGACGCAGACCTTGAGCATTGTTGAACTTGGCGAGGGCCACCTTACCCAGTGCCGAAGACTGACCGTTGGTGAATCGCGCAAACACGATACCCGTGCCGTCGATATCGACGCCGCTCAACCGGCCAGGTGCATAGCCGTTCTGGGTCAGATCGTTGACGGCAAAGGCCGAACCGAACTGGGTGCTGTTGTTGTAATCAAACGTCAACTGCAAAGGATTGGCACCGGGGATAGGAAAGGGTGCGTAGTCGATCTCGCCAGTGGCGAGGACGCTATCACCCGCAATTGAGGTATCCAGTGCTCCACTTTGGGTAAAGTTCATCACCGCCGCCGGAAAGGCTGCTGAAGAGGGCGGGGCAACGGATGGATTGGTAGCCGGGGTCTGGATGTTGCCATCAACGGTGGAATAGACGAGCCACTGGTTCGCTACGGTATCTGACTCCCGGTAGTACATACTGAGGGTATGAGCGGTGCCTAGGGAGTCATACACCGTGGTGGAGGTTGAATTGTCATAGGTGCTGGCAACAGCGGGATCAAAAGAGATCGCGGTAGCAATGGGTGTCCCGCTGACATCCAGATTCAAAGCCGTATTCACCCGGTCCGTGGCAGAGGGCGTTCCTGACAGGGTGGGTAACTGGAGATCAGAGGTGGAGCCCGTATTGAAATTGGTACTGCTGTTACCCACCGGGGCGAACACCTGCAAGGATTCCCCAATATGGTTCACCACTCTGCCGTCACGGTCCACGCTGAAGGCACCGGCGCGCGTGTAAGAGGTATTACCTGCTTCATCCCGCATCACGAAAAACCCCTCGCCGTTTAGAGCAAGGTCCAGATTGCTGGCGGTAAAATTCAGATTGCCCTGGCTGAACTGCTGAGCGACACGGGTGACCTTGACGCCACGGCCGGCGGAAGTCGCGCTCACGTCCTGGATCGAGTTGGCGTAGATATCTGCAAATTCGGCCCGGGACTGTTTGAATCCGGTGGTGGCCGAGTTAGCGATATTGTGACCGGTCACTTCCAGATCGGTGGATGCGGCATCGAGACCGCTGAGTGCTATACGAAAAGGCATTTTCTCGCTCCTTAGTTAATCCGGATTCAGCGGATTTCCGCTACATCATTGAATGAAACCGTGCCAAGCCCGTTCAGATTGAGGGCCAGGCCCTGCCCGGGGCCACCGATGCTGACGCTGCCGACCCGGGCCTCCATCAGGAGATAGGGGGTCACAGGCTTGTCGTCGACCATTGCCTGGGCCGTGATCTGATACTGCCCGGCGTCTGCGTATTCATCATTGTCCATCAGGCCGTCCCAGCTGAAGCTGACCTCACCCTTGGGTTGGGATCCCATACTGATTTCCCTGACCAGCACGCCGGAAGGGTTGTAGACGGAGAGAATCAGGTTACTGGCCTGGGAATCGAGTCCAACTACCCCGTCTATGGTTCCGCCGGTGGACAGATAACCACCGCCGGTCGGAACCAACACATCCCGCCCCACCAGATTCGCCGCCTGCAGCGACTGGTCTGACAACATAGAGTCGGTCAGGGTAGAAAATGAGCTGTTGAGCTTGTCAATACCGGAAACGGTGGCGAACTGAGAAATCTGGGTTGCCAGTTCGGTATTATCCATCGGCTTAAACGGGTCCTGATGGGTCAGTTCTGTGACCATCAGATTCATAAAATCTTCCAGCTGCAGATTATCCTCTTTCTGCTGTTCCAGTTCCCGTGCCAACCCGAGGGTTTGATAGAGATCGGTCTCAGTGGCGATCGTATTCATCGATAGTTCTCCTTATTCACCCAACCGCAGGGTGGCGGACAGCAATTGCTTGGCTGAATTAACGACCTCCACGTTGCTCTGGTAAGAACGGGACGCAGAGATCATATTGGCCATCTCTTCCGCCAGGTCGACGTTAGAGCGATAGATATAGCCATCCGTATCCGCCAGCGGATGATTCGGTGCATATTCCATTTTGAGGGCGGTCTGACTTTCGATCACCCCTTTCACCCCGACGCCAACCGCGGGGTCATCGGGATTGAACTGATTGAACAGCGCGCTGAAGACCGGGTGCCGTGCCCGGTAGGTCTGCTCAATACTGCTACTGACGTTATCGACGTTGGCCATGTTACTGGCCACCAGGTTTAGCCGCAGGGACTGGGCGGTCATGCCGGTTCCGGCGGTATCAAAAATCTTTAGCATAGACATGGCTTACTCCCCCTTGATTGCGGTCAGAAGTTTTCGGATATTGCCACTGAGGAAACGCAGACTGGCCTGATACTCGAGAGCATTGGATGCAAAGGCGGAGTGCTCCAACTGGGTATCCACGCTGTTGCCGTCCAGGCTGGGTTGCAGGGGAACCCGATACGCCATCTGACCAGCAGGCACTATGCCCGCTTCGGCTTGGATATGGCCTGTTTGGGTAACCTGCATCCGATCCATCCGTGGCATCTGCTGTCGCAGCATCTGATGAAAATCGAAATCCCGCGCCTTGTAGCCCGGTGTATCGGCATTGGCGATGTTACCGGCCAGTACCTCCGCACGCCGCGCCTTTAGTTTCAGCGCCTGTTCGTGGATCCCGAAAGCCTCGTCGATATTCATGCCGCACCCTGGTAGCTGTTTGACATCAGGGATGAAGCAGACTTTGTGCCAAGTAGATAATCTGTTGTTATATCTTGATTTTTTTATAGTGACTAATGGGAGAGTGGCAAGCAGAGGCCGGCAACGCGGCAATAAACATCCGCCCGGTAAAAGGCTTTTTATCTACCAATGGAGAATGCTGTATAACCGCTTTAGAGAGATATGAGATGCCAATGGACAGGGGCCCCAGATACTGACAGGCATCGGTCCGCGGCTACACCTCGGGTCAGCTGCTCTTCAGCCGATAAACAATGCCGCCCAGGTCACTGACCATCTCAAACTTATCACTATGGGCAGCCAGGGATTCTGTAGAGCCGAGAAACAGATACCCACCGGGATTCAGGATGCGAGCCATCCGCGCGAGAATATCCAGCTTCTGGGAATTGGAGAAATAGATAAGTACATTGCGGCAGAAAATAACATCGAATCTACCCAGTAGTTCATACCCCTTGGTCAGATTGAACTCCCGGAAACTGACCCGTCGCTTTATCTCCGGACGGACCTCCTGACAGTCACCCCTGAGCGAAAAATAACGCTCATGCATATCGACGCTCAACCCCCGGGAGGCGGATATGCCGCAGTAGTGACCTTTTCTCGCCTCATCCAGCATGCTGGATGAAATATCTGTAGCCAGGATTTCGACAATCGCTTTCAGACGCTCGGAGTTCGCCTGTTGGTATTCATGGATCGCCATGCTGACGCTGTACGGCTCCTGGCCGGATGAGCAGGCAGCCGACCAAAATCTCAAACGCTGAGGTAACCGCTCGGAGAGTTCCGGCATTATCCTCTCTGTCAGGAGTCGGAAATGGGCCATGTCCCGAAACCAGTAGGTCTCGTTAGTGGTCATAGCATCAATGATGCTGCTGCGAAGCCTGGGATTGGTGCCGGTACGCAACTGACGCAACAACTCTCCCACGGTAGCCACACCATATTGACGCATGAGACTGCCCAGTCGACTGGATACCAGGTACTCTTTTCCACCGCCCAGCACAATACCGCAGGCTTCCTGCAGAAACTGCTGGAACGCCTGGTAATCTCCCTGAGACAGAACCTGTCCGCCGACCAACCCTTGCATGCTCCTCGTTCTTAAAAGCGTATATATTCTACCGTTGAAAGAGCCCTATCTCCGCATAAACACTGCCAACTCTCGAACATCAGTCTGCTCAAGCCGCTGTTTTCCGCTCTGCCGAATGAGACTTCAGCTGCTTCTGAACGATTGTAGCCAATTCATCCGGTTGGTATTTTGCCAGAAACTGATTAGCTCCGACCTTTTCAACCAAGGCTTCATTGAATACACCGCTGAGGGAAGTGTGCAGGATCACATGCAGATTGACCAGCGCCGGATGTCTACGAATTTCGGAGGTCAGGGTGTAACCATCCATCTGCGGCATCTCCACGTCAGAGATTATCAGGGACAGGTAATCATCGATATCCTTACCCTCCTCCACCCAGGAATTAAGCAGTTCCAGGGCCTGTCTGCCATCATTGCAGAGAATGGCCTCGACTCCGAGCTTCTCCAATACCCTCCTCACCTGATTTCGCGCAACCGAGGAGTCATCGGCCACCAGTGCACGCTGTACCTCACCCTGTATATTCTCCTCGATTACACCATCAGAAATCTCGTCGCTCCAGCCGATAACCTCCTCCAGTATCTTCTCAACATCAATGATCTGTACCAATTGATCATCGACCTGAGTAACAGCCGTCATATAGCAGTCCCTGACAGTTCCCTTCGGAGGAGGCATGATTGCTTCCCAGTTCCTATTCACAATATGGTCTACCGAACCGACCAGAAAGCCCTGAGTTCGCCGATTATATTCGCTGATAATAATAAAATTTCCGTCACCATTTCCCAGAGAAGCCCCTCCAATAGCCAGCGAGAGATCTATCACCGCTATCGTTTTCCCGCGCACGCTGGCAACGCCTTTTACCACTCGGTGGGAACCTGGGATACGAGTCAGAGACGGACAGCGAATGACCTCCTGTACCTTAAACACATTGATGCCGAAACGTTGCTGGCCGATCAATCGAAACAGTAGAAGCTCCAGACGGTTGTGCCCGGCAAGCTTGGTCCGCTGATCAACTCCGTCTAAAAGTCCGGCCATAGTACTCACACCAAGTGTTCCTTGTTGTTCGGCTTAGCGGCGGGAGTTTCAGTGGCTTTAACCCTGAAAAAACATGAACCTTCATAAGGTTTGCTGCCCTTGCTTCAAAAACCATCACAACTACCAAGCTGTATCGGCACACTGTTTGCATCTGTTCCAGAAGTGTTTCGAACGTCAAGTTTTTGGCAGCAATCTCTGTCTCACCCGCTCTGACAGAACAGGTAACATCATGCGTACACAGCAACTATGGCTCCCTTTACTCCTTTCACTAGTGGGGATTGCACAGCAGACCAACGCCAGCCTTCAATCCCATGACAGTATCCGTGCAGCAGCAAAGGAACATACGTTCAAGCAATTCGGAGACTCACGGGATGACCACCGGGTGACAGTTGGACACTTGGACAGCCGGCTGCGTCTTAGCAATTGCAGCAAAAAGCTGGAGGCCTTTTCTCCTCCCGGCAGACGTAACAAACACAAACAAACGGTTGGCGTGCGTTGTTCCGGCGCAGAACCCTGGACTCTCTATGTCCCGGTGACAGTCAGCACCCTAAAGAAAATCCTTGTAGCGGAACGCGAACTTCCCCGGGGAAGCATCGTTACCCGAGAAGATATCTCGCTGCAAGAAAGGGATGTGGCTGCGCTGCATAAGGGCTACCTGGAAATCCCGGAAAAAATAATCGGCCACACCTTGAAACGCTCTCTGCATAAAAACGATGTAATAACTCCAGGCCAGCTGCTCATCCCCCACACGGTTAAGCGTGGCAGTCAGGTCACCATTCTGGCCAAGGTCGGCGCGTTGCAGGTTCGGATGAATGGAAAGGCCCTGAGTGACGGATCGAAAGGCGAACAGATCCCGGTTTTGAACAACAGTTCGAAGCGTCAGATCGAGGCCATTGTAATCGCACCTGGGATTGTCGAAGTATCCATGTAGAATATTGATATTAATATGTTTTTTATATCCGGCAGAGGAACTCTATTCGTCTTCCCAGAAGGACTTTTATAACTGCCAACCACGCTAAAGCTTTACTACCCCTGGCCGCTACTCTTGAACGAGGATCTCGCAGGAAGGCAGGTGTGAAATGACCGTAGAAGTCCGTGCAACAACTAACAATACCAGCCAGAAAGCTGGCAGCAGCAGTAAACCAAGCTCGACCAAAGCTCCTCAGAGCTCCGCTCGAACGCCGACAAAATCAACAACCGGGGACGACACGGTCAGTCTGACCAGTTCCGCCACCCAGTTACAGGCGCTTTCCGCTCAGGTCTCGGAACTACCAGTTGTGGATGCCCAGCTGGTGTCGGATGTGCAAGTCTCTTTGGCGGCAGGAACCTTCCAGGTGGCGCCGGTCGAGGTGGCCGACAACTTGATAGCTCAGGAAAAAGAGCTCGCCCTACTTCAGGTAAAGGAATAGATCGTGGATTTGGAAAGCAAACAACAGCAAATTTTCTGTCAATTCCTGCAGCAGGAACTGGAAACTGGACGGGAATTGCTGCAGATCATCGAACAGGAGCATGAGTTTCTGATTCAGGGTGACCCGGAAGAGATTGAAGCGGTCAGCAACAAAAAGCGACAACAGGTGCTGGAACTGCAGCGACAAGTGGCGCAGCGTGATCAATTTTTAGCGCAACATGCATTGCCTGCAGGAAAAGAGGGAACGGAAAGCCTGCTGCAAAATATACCGTCGAACTGTCCCGCCCCTAAATACTGGAGGGAATTACAGGCAGTGGCGGCGATGCTGCAGAAACGAAATGAGATCACCGGAGGTATCCTTGCTCTGGGGCAACGCCACATCCGGCAGGCGCTCGAGATTCTTACCGGCCAGATGGGGGCCAGTCTCACCTACGGACCGGAAGGTGCCCATAGACCGGGGTGTAATTCACAATCGCTGGTAAAGGCCTGATAGACCCCCTTGCATTGCCCAATCGGTCCAGATTGATCTTAGATGTTCAAGGAACTACAACAAGCGATAAGGGGTGAACCGCTCCCGGCACCCGCAGATACCGACCAGTATCTGGAAGAGCGGAAACAAATAGTAGGGCTCCTGATTCAGGCCTACAAGGCCCATGTTCTACTCAATGTGAGTTTTCCAGCCAAGAAGTCCCACTTCAGCACTGCTCTACTGGGAATCTATGACGAACACGGATTCCTCGTTCTGGATGAACTCACCCCAAAGTCGGGGCACGACCTGCTCTTGAAACTGAAACGAATGCACCTGACCGGCCGACTGCAGGGTGTGGATCTCGCTTTCTCTTCTAACCTGATAGAGACAAGGGAGAAAGGCGGTGTCGCTTTTTATAAGGTCGAACTACCGGAAAGGATCCGTTATCTGCAGAGGAGGCAAGATTTCCGGGTCAATTCACGCAGCACCCGTATCTCCTTCCATGCCCTGAGAGGCAAAGGCACGAAACAAATGATAAGGGGTTACGTTCATGATCTGTCGCGAAAGGGGGTGGGGGTAATCCTGGAGGATGACGTCGATCTGCAACAAGGTGAGGTACTTTCCAACTGCATCATCTCTATACCCGGTGAGGGAGAAGCGCTGTTTTCCTTAGAGGTCCGTTTCAATTCGAGCGGCAACCGGCGACAGTTAACCCGCGTGGGTGGATGCTTCAAGGAAATCGACTCGCGATCACTGCAAAAAATACACAATACCCTCAACGAGATGGAGCGAGTCCAGGCCCGCCGGCTACACGCGAGCTAACGCAGCATATCGTTCCAGGTCCTCTGGCCGGTCCAAATCCCACAAAAGTTCCAGCTCCCGCCAGCTCCAACCCAGTATTTTCAATCGCCGTCGCGTCAGATCCAGTACCCGCTCCCCGCCCCAGGGAATCTGCTGGAACAGCGCCCGATCAACCCGCTTCAACCCCAGCAACACATAACCACCATCCTCGGCCGGACCCAGCACCGCATCCTCACCCTGCTGCAACCACTTGAGTGTCTGGGTCAGATGGAGAGGTTCCAGTAGCGGGCAGTCACCGCCAATCAATGTAACTGAATCTGCTTCGGCCAAGGCCTTACGTGCGGCGTATTCCATCCTTGCACCCAGGTCATCCCCGACCTGCACCTCCAATTTGACTCCGAAATCTATGGCCAGTCGCTGAAAAACCGGATGGTCCGTATCCGGTGTACAACAGCAGTGGAGTGGAGAAATACCGGCAGCAGACAACCGCTTTACGGTCGATTCCAGGAGTTCCCCATAAAATTCCGCTGCCCGGGCGGCACCCAGCGCAGGAATCAGTCGGGTCTTGGCCCTTCCCGGCTCAGGTGCCTTGGCAAATATCAGGATTCGGTCATTGGTGAATTGCAATTAAGGTACTCGCGGGCAAGATGGGCCGGATCAGCGCCAAGGGCGTAGGCAAATCTCAGGCGCCACATTAGCCAGATCGTATTCAGAATACCATGACGCTCCCAGCGACGACTGGATGCTCCCAAACGAAGCGGCAGACAGCAGGGAGGTGTAAGCCGCTTAAGGAGTCGGCTGATCTCGATATCCTCCATTAAGGGGATCTCAGGGAATCCGCCGACGGCCAGAAAGGCTTCACGGCGCACGAAGATTCCCTGATCCCCGGTGGCAATCCCGGTCAGCCTCGAACGCCAGTTCATCATAGACTCTACCACGCGCAAAAGGCGCCGCCGCCCGGACAGGTCAACGTCGAAACGCCCCCAACAACGAAAATCCGACGCCAGCGCCGAAATGATGGCATCGACGGCACCAGCAGGAATCCGGTTGTCGGCGTGCAGGAACCAGAAAATCCTGCCTGCGGCAAATTCGGCACCGGAATTCATTTGCCTGGCTCTACCGCAAGGCGAGTGAATCAGCCGGTCCACCAGCGGTTGCGCCAATAGCAGCGTATCATCCGTGCTGCCTCCGTCTACCAAGATCACTTCATGCCCGCGGAGACGCAACGGCTGCAAAGCATCGAGCAGATCCCGGATCACGCCACCCTCATTGACGCAGGGAATGATGACGGACAGCTGCACCTTTTTCCGCATTAGTCTGACAACGCCCCACCGCAACTGCTGCCCTGGCCTGCGGTGCAGCCATAGCAGTGCTCGGCGATACGTATTGGTGCGTCTTCGAGTTCGGCTCGCATCAATTCCGATAGATGGGTCCTTGCGCTGGCGTCGCCGTTGTGTGCCAGCGGCATATCCAGCATCTGATTGAAATCACAATCGTAGACATAACCCCGCCAGTCGACACTCAGCAGATTGCGGCACATGACCGTTTCCAGGTTATCTTTGCAGTACGAATCCCTGAGGAGTTGCATATATTGATCAAACTCCCCATTCGACTGCAGCATACTCCCGAATCTTTTGATCGGCATGTTGGTGATGGTAAAGAGGTTATTGAAACTTATACCATACTCGTCCCACAGCCTTTTTCTGTAGTCATGTTCCAGCCCGCCCTGGGCTGGCGGCAGACTGGCCCCTTGCGGATTGAATACCAGGTTCAGCAACAGACTACTCCCTTTCCTGCCGTAACCCAGATCATTAAGCTGCTTCAATCCCTGCAGGCTGGTCGAGAAAACCCCTTTTCCGCGCTGTTTATCCACATTTTCCTCGAGGTAACAAGGTAGTGAGGCAACGACCTCCACTTCCTGGGCCGCGAGGAACCTTGCCAGATCCGCCTGCCCTGGCTCTTCCAGCACCGTCAGGTTACATCGATCTATTACCTTCACGCCCATCTTGCGCGCCTGCCGGACCAGATAACGAAAATGTGGGTTGAGTTCCGGGGCACCACCTGTGAGATCCAGCGCTGACACCCCTTTCGCTTCGACAAACGCCAACACCTGGTCAACCGTATCCAGGTCCATCAGTTCCTTCCGCTTCGGGCCGGCATTCACGTGGCAATGCGAACAGGTCTGGTTGCATAGATACCCCAGGTTGACCTGAAGGGACTCCAGGCGCCTACGCCTGATCGGCGGAAAACTCGTTGGCAGTAAAAGATGGCTAGTATCCAGCATGCTTTGTCTCATCCTCTCGATTTTAGGTGTTATGTTATGCGGCTACCGACAACACGGCAAGGTTGCCAGCAAACCGCAATAGAATGGTAGAATGGGGTTTCGTCGGGGCCGTAGCTCAGCTGGGAGAGCGTCGCGTTCGCAATGCGAAGGTCGGGAGTTCGATCCTCCTCGGCTCCACCAATCCCCCTCCTCCGCCCTCGTAGCTCAGCAGGATAGAGCACGCGCCTCCTAAGCGCGGGGTCACAGGTTCGAATCCTGTCGAGGGCGCCATCTGTTCGGTGTACTATTCTCCAGACCTGAGAAATCCAATTTTTGTTTCATCCTATGCGGGTTAAAGGCTGGTTGATCTGCCTGTTACTTATCTTCAGTCTACCGGGAGATGGGACGGAATCCCTGTCCGGCCGACCACTGCGGGTGCTCAGCGGTGATCGGCTGGTACTGCTCGGAAACGACGGTAGCCAATATCGGATTCGATTAAAGGGTATAAGCGCAGATCCTCCCAATGAGTACTGGGGTGCTGCCGCAAAAAGGTATCTCACCACCCTGGTGATGGGACGGTTCTTAACGGTGCAATATCAGAGCCAGGGGTCCGATGGCGATCTTCTGGCAAAGCTGCTGCATGGTGGGGCCGATATGAACCGCAGACTGATCCAGGCAGGCCTGGCGCGGCACAACCCCGCCGGACAGACGTCAGTAGAGAGGATCAGCTACGCGGCGGCGGAACAGGAGGCACGAAGATCCCGGCAAGGAGTCTGGAGCAGGGCAAACAGCGAGGTGGAAAAGCGAGGCAGGTCGATGCCCGGAGGGCCGTTGTTTCGAAGTCCCAACTAGGGCCTGAACAAGGCCCTACGAAGAATTCTGTTCCAGCCACTCCTCTCTGACCTCTACCCCTCCCCCCGCACTTACCCCACCCTGGCAACCCCGAAGACGCAGCAACATACCAGACAACACTTGCCCCAGTTCGAGGTAAGCTTTTATCTGGGCCACCTGGTGATAGCTGTCGGGTTGACCATCAAGCAATGCCAAGCGTGCATCGAAATAGGCGACATCTGCCTCGAGCGTGCTGATGTTCAATCTGGCCCAACCGTTGTTCTCTTTTTTCACCCTGCCTCGTCTATCCTGCGATTACGGCGCACCACTCATGAGTGATTTCAAATCCCAAACGGACCAGGGGATGCTGTCCATCCCACGGATGGTGATATCCCCCCCATTACATTCACCTCGACTATATCTCCGGATCCGATACTCAATTTTTTTAGGACAATCGTATTAATATACAATTACTCTTTAAAAAACTGCACCCTATGCTACCATCATACGAATAACAATCGCTTCTTCAATTATTTAGATAATCATCCAAAATGAGTGCATTTCTAGATCGACTAAGAACCACTTCAGCACTCTCCGGTGGAAATGCAGCATTCATCGAAGACCTTTACGAGCGCTATCTGCAGGACCCCAGCAGCATTAGTGACACATGGCGAAAACGCTTTGACGCCATGCTGCTGGAATCCGCTAACGAAACACCGGACATCGCCCATGGCCCGGTGATAACCAACTTCGCCCGACTCGCTCGTGAAAAGCGGCCCGGCAACCAGTTCGAAATCGAATGCATGTCCCCGAACGCGGCGGAGAAACAGGGTGCCGTCCTGCGACTGATTAACGCCTGGCGAGTCCGTGGCCATCAGAACGCTACCCTTGATCCCATGTCTCTGCGGGATATGGTCCCAGTCCCGGACCTGGATCCGGCCTATCACCGGCTGGTCGAAGCCGATATGGATCGGGTTTTCAACACCGGTTCCCTGTTTGCCCCGGACCGCATGCCTCTGCGTGAAATCATCGGCCTTATAAAAGAGGTCTACGGCGGCAATGTTGGTTCTGAATACATGCACATCACTGATACCCGGCAAAAGCGCTGGATTCAGAAACGGGTGGAAGGCTACCGGGCGAAACCGGAGCTAACCGATAACGACCGACGCTGGCTTCTTACCCTGCTGACAGCTGCCGAAGGCCTGGAAAAATACCTCCATACCCGTTATGTCGGCCAGAAGCGCTTTTCCCTTGAGGGAGGAGAGTCGCTCATCCCTGTACTCGACGAACTGATACAGCGCGGCGGTGCCAGCGATGTCAGAGAGGTTGTCATCGGCATGGCCCACCGCGGCCGTTTGAACGTGCTGACCAATATCCTGGGAAAGCCGCCTGCGGAGTTGTATGAGGAGTTCGAGGGACGAAAGGCCCCAGAGCGGTACAAGAGCTCCGGCGACGTCAAATACCACATGGGCTTTTCCACGGATATAGAAACCCCTGGTGGATTTACCCACATCGTATTGGGATTCAACCCCTCGCACCTGGAAATCATCGATCCGGTAATCCAGGGCTCGGTGCGAGCCCGTCAGCAGCGCCGGCGAGACCGCAGCGGCAGTGAGGTGATGGCAATCCTGATCCACGGAGATTCAGCCTTCGCCGGACAGGGCGTGGTGATGGAGACCCTGCAGATGTCCCAGGCCCGGGGCTACGGCACGGGCGGCACCGTCCATATCGTGGTAAATAATCAGATCGGATTCACCACTTCACACCCGCTGGACACCCGGTCGACCGTCTACTGCACAGACGTCGGAAAGATGGTGCAGGCGCCCATCTTCCACGTTAACGGGGACGACCCCGAGGCCGTTATATTCGTTACCCGGCTGGCCCTGGATTTCCGCCAGCGCTTTCACAAGGACGTCATAATCGACCTGATCTGCTATCGCCGTCACGGCCATAATGAGGCGGATGAACCGGCGGTAACACAGCCCCAGATGTACCAAAAGATCCGTCGGCTGCCGACCACGCGGAGTCTCTACGCAGAACGCCTGATCGCCAACGGCGTTGTCACTCCTGAGCAAGCCCTCGAATATGTGGAAGACTACCGCTCTTCCTTGGATCAAGGCTCGGTTGTGGCACGGCCTAAACTGGTCGATCTGAATTATCCCTATCACGTGAACTTCTCAGTTCACCGAATTTAGTCAGGCCACAAGTGATCTCATCCGGCTCATCCAGGCGTGTATAGCTCCTACACAGACAGATGAACCGATTCAGTCAAAGAAGTTACCAGAGGTAAAAAACTACGCTGAGGAGCTTATGGATATCGGATGAACAACATCGGTAAAAGTGACCGGATCTATAAATCGAAATTTTGGTTGAACGTGATGAAATAGGCTAAAGATCCTTCTGGTTGCATTCGCATCTCATTTTCGGTAATTTTAAAATTATTTTCGAATAGGTAGCCCATTTATACTTTGGGCTTGGATTTGTTTCTGTATCGAATAACATTTTGAAGTGGACCCCAAGTCAAGGACAATGGTTCCCTGAAATTAAGGTGTATTGTTTTTTGTTTTTGTTGCTTTCTCATGCCGCCATCCTGGTAATATCCTCACCCCAATACATCTCTGCAGGCGTTTTCCCTGATAGGGATTGGTGGGGTCGTTCAAAATTGTAAAACTCAAAATATTCTTTCAATCCAGCGAGCAGTTTCGGTACAGTTTCAAACTCCTCAAGAAATATCTTTTCGTATTTCACAGAACGCCATAAACGCTCTATGAAAATGTTATCCATGCAACGGCCTTTACCATCCATACTGATCTTTATGCCCTTTTCTTTTAATGTGCCGGTGAAAGCATTACCCGTATATTGTGATCCCTGGTCGGTGTTAAATATTTCAGGCGTCTGATGATTTCGCAATGCACTCTTCAACGCATTAACGCAGAAATCATCATTCATGGTTATTGATATCTCCCAAGACAACACATAGCGGCTTGCCCAGTCCATTATGGCTGTCAGATACACAAAGCCTCGAGGCATTCTGATATAAGTGATATCAGAACACCACACTTGATCAGGCTCTGTGATTGACATCTTCTTCAGCAGATACGGATATATCCGATGACCCTTACGGCGCTTGCTGGTGTTTGGTTTTGGGGCCACTGACTCTATTCCCATCAGGCGCATTAATCGTTGAACCCGCTTGCGGTTTACACAAAAGCCTTCACGGATCAAGTAATCCCTCATCTTACGGCTTCCATAAAATGGGTGTCGTAAAAACTCCTCGTCAATGCGCCTCATGAGATCTAAATTCTCCACGCTTTCAAAACAGCTCCGAGGCCTGTAATAGGAAGATCTGGGTAACTGCAACAGCTCACATTGTCGGCGGATGCTCAAACTCGAATCTTTGCCATCAACACAGGCGATCTTCTCGGGCACGCTCATCTTAGATAGCCGGTCTTTTTTTTTAACCAATCAACCTCAATCTGTAATTGGCCAACTTTCTTATACAACCGATCACGCTCCATTTCACTCTTCTCAGCGGCGTTGTCTTTTCCACGGATAAAGGCAGCTGGAGCAGCATCAAGCAGTTGCCTCTTCCAGGTACTTATTTGATTTGCATGAACCCCATACTCGGATGCTAACTCGGCTATCGTTTTCTGGCCTTTTATTGCATCCAAGGCAATTTGTGCTTTCAATTCTTTACTGTATCTCTTTCTGACCATTCGGTGTCTCCTTTTGGTTGGAAGTACACCTTAACAGACTGTCCCTTTTATGGGGTCCACTATATTTGTATGGTTAATATCAACGTATTTCAGGTATCATGCAAGTATTCAAAAGTTTGACAATCTCAATTTCCTTGGGATATTCTTAACAATCTCCAATCTGTTTGAGACTTGCCACATCCTGATTCTTTTTTGAGGTTCAATAAAACGAATGGAGGGAACCTTGGGATTCAAAATAGTCACCGTCTCTATACTATTTATTTTCAGCCTTCTATCAGGAATCAGCTTTGCACAGAACAAAGTGGTGGTTATTCCGCTAAATGATAGTCTGTCAGATGGAGAACTACGTGCCATCTGTCGAGGTTACGACTTCGCCGGTGAAAAACCACCAAGTAAATATAAATGCCCACCCAAATTGGTCTTTGTAACGGCATCAAGCGATTATACAGGCAACTTGGGGGGTGTTGAGGGGGCTGATGCCAAATGTATGCAGCAGGCAAGTCTGTCAGAAATCACAAGGGGGAAGATGTTCAAAGCCTGGATATCTGACGCATCCAATTGCCCCGCCAATAGCTTCATACGATCACAGACACCTTACGTCAGAACGTGCGACCGCTACGTCATCGCCACCGATTGGACGGATTTGGTCGATGGCAGCTCATTGCTCTTCATCCCCAGTTGCGACCAATATGGGGGCGCTGTTGTCCCACCCCACATCACAAAGTTTGCATATTGGTCGTACACGGGACCGGACGGTCGACCCATCGGTGACGACCAGAACTGTTGGGAATGGGAGGAGGAACACGCACACGGGTCTGGGTCGGTGGGTACCGTCCAATGGGTTAGTGGGTGTCTTCAATGTTGGACCGAGGCCTGGACAACAACCTGCAATCAATACAAGAGACTGCTGTGTGTCGAGCAATAACTACCGAGTGTCCATGGGACCGAAGGGGTGACACAATATACACCGGTAGAAACGACTAGATGCACTATTATGTCGTGTCAGTACTAGCTTACCATAAGCGGTTGAATATCAACTATTGGGGTAAAGAAAGCCAAGCCAGCCACCCAGCAGAATCCATAAGACAGGTGCTATTTTGCTGAATGTTAACCATTATGATCCGAAAGTGGAGTATTCACGGATCGGAATTTTTAAGGATACCATTTCAATACTTGATTTTGGAACAGGCTCTTTGAAATAGCCGGACCGAGGATCGAATTCCCTGCCCGGCCTTAGGTTCGATTACCCATGCAGATTGTCAATCCACCGCATCGCCTCAACATCACTGATTTTTCCAAGATACCGCTGGGTCGTTGATAAATTCGAATGGCGCAACAGGACCTTTGACACGATTTCAAGCGGTGTGCCGGATCGAGATGCATATGTGGCAGCGTGCCTTCGCAGATCGTGGGGCCTGACATGGACACCGACCATATTCCCTGCCTTTTTAACGATCAGCCTGGCTGCCGCATATGTCAGCGGGAAAATCCTGGCATCTGGCTTGATTTTTTTTTCCCGAATATACGTTCTGAGCCGGTCGGCAACCTTCTGTGGCAGGAACACGGCTTCAGCCTCTTTGCCGCTCTTTGGGATCTCGAATGATGGCTTTACGGTCTTCAATATCCATGGTGTGAGTTTCAGGACCTCCCCGACCCGCATGCCGCTTCGTGCCATCAGTTCGAGCATCAGCCGGTTTCGTTGGTTTCGAGTCCTGAAAATCATCTCATCAATGACATCCTTTTCAAGGATCTTGACCTGATAGGCTTTCCGGCTCTGAACAGTTTGCGTAGTGGCGGGTTGTCGCAGGGATTTTGGAAGTCGGGATCAAGGGAGTTTTTAACGAAATTGAAAAAGGCTGACAGGAGGGTGAACCGGAGTTTCTTGGTATTTTGCTTGGTGCCATCCGTGACCGTGGACATGAAAGCCAGGATGTCCTCGGATGTGATGGTGGATAGCTCTATGTCACCGAAATGGTGTTGGAAATTACCAAGGATGAACTCATAGTTGCGCAACGTATTTTTTTTTCACGTTCATCCGCTGGTAATTGAAAAAATGGTTGATGCACTGGGAAATTTTCATGATCGGGTCTCCTTTGGTTGTGGGTTGGAAAAATGTTTTGACGCCGATCGGTCGAATCGGCTATTGTTAAAGATACCAAAAATATTGGCAAAAATGAAATCGGCAGTAAATACTTACGGTCTATGCAAGTATGCTTGATTGCGACACGAAGTCGCGTATTTATAAATGTGTAATTGACTGTTCAACTGAAGCTGTGGCTTCTGTTTGAACCCAGTGTTCCGTCACTGCGATCCTATGGAAGCATGCGCTCATGGTGCATCCATGATGGGTATGAAGCCTTCCTGACAATGCGCCAAAGTGCCTTTGGCACGGTGTTGAAACCGTGAGGTTGAAACACTCCTGGAAGCTCCATCCGGGTAAGGGGTTAGGATAGGATACTATGGTTAACGTAAGTGAACGCCTGCAACTGTCGTGATGCTTGACAAGCCAAAGGAGCTGACAGGCTTGGACCAAAAGGTAAGTGGGTGGTTCGGACGTATTTAAGGCCGTCCGGCACGGACAACACTCCCACCGGCAGACAGGGCGGACCTAAGGTATTCGTTGTCAAATACGCGGAACGTGGTAGCCCCATGCCACTGCCCCTTGGGCAGGCTAACCGTAAGGCATGCTGTAGGTGGTATGGGGGGAAGAAAAGGGAAGAAGCGAATGCTATCCTGTAACGGGATAGATACGGGTTGATGCTCTAATGAGATACATTACCCGGCCCGTAAGGGTGCTGACGTCCCGATGGTGCTTCGTTGCGAGAAAGTTGATGGAACCATTCTTAGAAGGGAAAGCAAATGAGGCCACGTAAGTGAGCCATGCGCCTTTCACCGAAATGGGTTTTGGCTGCCAATGTGTATCGCAAAGGTGATTGGAATTTTCGATCACCGGGTCACCTTAATGCAAAGGTGGCTTAAGAAGGGCTTGAGCCGTGTGATGGGAAACTATCATGCCCGGTTCTTAGGGGGCTTGGGGCTGGTAACAGCCCCCGGCTACCCGGTGTCTAAATTTAGGAATTTAACCTCCACAGCCCTTCAATTCTGAAATCACAATCCACTATAAAGATGAGTAAAGGAAACCGCTGGGTCAATGACGAAAAATATCATTTCAGATTCTCTTCGTTTTACTATTACAAATCCAGATTATTTTGGCCGATGAGATTGCTGGGGAAGGCAGGTGGCCGAAGAATTACTGTAATGAGAAGTGGCCCCAAAAACAACACGCCCATTGACGCAATGATAAAATTACAACCCCTGTGTAAATCAGGCAGCCAGACATTATCTTGACAGCCCCTATAGGTTGTTATAAAAAACCACCTAATACTGAATTTGCACAGTAACTTTTAGTAGAATTTATACAAGAAAAGGCCAAGGCTACCCAAAGTATTTAACACTTAAAGCAGAAACGGAAAGCCATGGTCTAAATAAGATAGCCGGACTACCTTGCAATAGGGTGGTTCGGCTTTTTTTGTGAATATATTTACTGCTGGAGGGGTATAAAATGCACATCAGGATCGCCAAGAGTCTGTTTGGGACAACTCTTTTTTCACTTGTGATTCTCCTGGCCTTATTCTGTCCTGCCCGGGCCTCCCTTGCTCCAGAGCAGGTACACATTCCCTCTGAACAGAAAACGTCTATTACCGCTCTTCCTCCGGGTGCCGCCCCAGCGATCGTACGAGCCATGCAGAAGGATCTGTCTTCTGCCTACCGGTTGAAGGGCGACGACAAGAACTACTCTATGGCAAACCCCTCTCATGGAATAGAGCTTGAATTTACGCCCGATGGGCTGTTGGTAAACAAAGGAGGCAAGCGCTGGGGAATGAGGATGACTGGCTTTGGTTATCAGGGGTCAATAACGCCTGTTACAACGCCAAGGTTATCATCAGTAGATGGCCGTATGGTCTATGAGCGTGATGGAATATCCGAGTGGTATCTCAACTCACGCTGGGGGGTTGAGCAGGGCTTCACCGTGCCAACTTCTCCTAAAGGTAAACAAGGTCTTCTGGTGGTAGAGTTTTTATTATCTGGAGATCTACAGCCAAGACTTGACAACAATACCCTTACGTTCTCAGATTCTTCGGGCACATCCTATTCCACCTACAGTGGTCTGCAAGTCTTTGATGCGAACGACGCTCCCCTTCCTGCCTGGCTTACCTTAAACGACAAGAAGCTCTCCATTTATGTGGATGAGACAAATGGACACTATCCACTTACCATTGACCCCTGGGTACAGGCCGCAAAACTGACTGCCAGCGATGATGGAAAGTATGATTCTTTTGGTGGATCAGTCTCCATCAGCGGTGATACTATTGTTGTTGGAGCATATCAGGATGATATCAATGATTACAGCGCTGGCTCAGCATATGTTTTTGAAAAACCAGCTAGCGGATGGTCGAATATGATCCAGGTTGCAAAACTCACCGCCAGTGATGGTGAAGCGTATGATTTTTTTGGCAAATCAGTCTCCATCAGCGGTGACACCATTGTTGTTGGAGCATATGGGGATGATGACAATGGTATATACACGGTTCAGCATATGTCTTTGAAAAGCCTGATAGTGGTGGATGGACGAGCGCGACCCAGAATGCCAAACTGACTGCCAGCGATGGTAAGGCGTCTGATCGTTTTGGTCGATCAGTCTCCATCAGCGGTGACACCATTGTTGTTGGAGCACATCTGGATGATGACAATAATACTGATTCCGGCGCAGCATATCTCTTTGAAAAACCTGATAGTGGTGGATGGACGAGCACTACCCAGGACGCTAAACTCACCGCCAGTGATGGAGGAGCGTATGGTAACTTTGGTGTATCAGTCGCCATTAGTGGTGACACTATTGTTGTGGGGGCTCATAATCTTAATGATTTTTCTGCTAATGATTTTGCCGGCGGTTCAGCATATATCTTTGAAAAAACCGGACCAAACTGGCCTCTGAATATGACCGAGACGTCAAAACTCACTGCTAGCGATGGTAGACGGGTGATCGCTTTGGCATTTCGGTCTCCATCAGCGATGACACCATTGTTGTTGGAACAGTTAATGGCGCAGCATATGTCTTTCATAAAGAACCTGGAGACGATTGGCCACAAAGTATGACCGAGACGGCAAAACTCACCGCCAGCGATGGTGGTGTGTTATGATTTCTTTGGCGTTTCAGTTTCCATCAGCGGTGACACCATTGTTGTTGGAGCAGCTCGGGATGATGACAATAGTACTGATTCCGGCGCAGCATATCTCTTTGAAAAACCTGATAGTGGTGGATGGACGAGCACTACCCAGGACGCAAAACTCGCAGCCAGTGATGGCGAAGTGAATGATTTCTTTGGCGTTTCAGTTTCCATTAGCGGTGACACTATTGTTGTTGGAGCAGTTGGGGATGATGACAATGGTTACAACTCTGGTTCAGCATATGTGTTCGAGGCTGCGGCAGCCCATCCCATGGTCATTAAC
>CAWGCA010000006.1:0-12602 GCA_963820955.1 uncultured Gammaproteobacteria bacterium
TTTCTACCAGCAGCTAGTGGGCCATGCGGGAAGTTCGGTAACCCACAGCCAGTCCACAAGCCGGGTTGGCAAGGCACGCGAGCGCAGGACTGGCCGTCGCCAGTTCCAGCGAGTGTAACGCGGTCAACGTGGCTTGTGGGCTGGCCCGGAAACAAACACATTCTTGATGCCCTTGGGAGCACTGCTTTGCCAACCTGGCCTGGCGACTGCATAACACCCGGCAACGTTACCCGTTGCGTGACTGCCGATATAGCCAAAATTGTAAGTATATTGGGAAGTGAGCTGGACAGAATAGTATCGGTCTTTCGCCATCTCGGGCACAATGAATTCATCCGCTTTCTCGATGGCGCTCTCGTCACGATTGCCAGACAGGTACCACATAACCAGCTTGTCGCTCTTCTTGATCTGCCTGCCCTGGAACTCTATATCTTGCTTCGCCGTGGGGCGCATATGGGCCAGCCGAGTTTACCAGCGGATGATCTCGAGACCATGCCGGGGATGAGCGCCGTGTTTTTGCGCAGATTTTCGTACTCCGCAGGATTCTGGTTCAGGGCGAGCACTCCACCAATCATAGAGTTACGTGTCGTATCGTTACCGCTCACGATCAGCAGGACGATGTTTCCCAAGAGTTCCATCGGGCGATCCACCAGGTCTGCTGTGTGGGGATCGCGCTGCAGCAGGGAGATGAGATCCAGCATGTTCTCGCTCTGGCGACCCTTGCGTTCATGCCACAGGCTGGTAAATACCTGCAGGCATTCCACAAAGCCGTTATAGCGCTCTTCGTTGGTCACATCTCCACCGCCCATGGACGGTGAACCTGCCGCAAGGTCCGGCCAGTAGATCAATTTTCTGCGCTGTTCGAAGGGAAAGTCAAACAGCATCGCCAGCATCTGGGTGGTCAGGTTGACGGATACTTCATCGACCCATCTCGCACTCGATCTGCTGGAGTGCATCGAAGAACTCGACGCCCGATTGTGTGCAATGCAAGCTGGTCGGTTACGCTGAGATAGGCAGGTACGAGGATTCCTCGACCTGGATCTTCGCGGCATCCTGTCTGGGGCTTCTTGGGCACCACGATCAACACCTTGCTCCATCAACCCATGATTCGGGTGTTGCCAAGAGGCTGACGACTTTCCCTGTATGGGACAGTCGAAGAATGGGCCAAAGCCCTGGGGCTGTCGGGGCGTTAGCGCACATAGCGTGCCTGCCAGGCGTTGCGGTACGCAACCGCGAACCGAGTTCGAGGGCATCCGGCCAAACGGCTTGAACATGATCCTCGCTGTCGGCAAAAGCGAGCGCCACTTGTGTTCGATAACAAACAGACGGCGAGGATCAATTGCTATAATTTGAATACAAAGGGAAAGCCAGGCGCGCAATGGCTGCCAGTGGTAATATACAAAGGTGGAAAGCAGCGCGTATTGTACATGACAGTGCGCCAGATGAACGGTCCCTCCGTTCGATTAGGAGGCAAGAAGATGGGGGTTACCAGCGTACCCGCATCGTCAACGATCTATGATCGGTTACTGCGGCGGATTCAGAAGCAATTGGCCAACCGGGTGAAGATTCCTTTCGAGATCCGGTTGTGGAGCGACAGTGTCTATCGTTTCGGAGAAGGCGAGCCCGCGGTCGATATCCTGGTCCGCGATCGCAAGGGTCTAGCCGCCCTCGGTCGGCTGGACGAGTTGGGCATCTGCGAGGCCTATATGGCCGGCAGCCTGGACGTGGTGGGAGACATGCTGCGGTTTGTCGGCCTGCGGGATGCGTTGAGCGACAGCCATCCGCTGGACTACCTGTGGCGCCGTGTCGCACCCTGGATCGTCGGGCGGTTCACGACCAACCGCCAGGCGATCGCGACCCACTACGAGTTCGCCAACGACTTTTATCTCGAATTTCTCGATCCGACCCGCTGCTATTCCCAGGCGCTGTTCGAGCGCGACGACGAGGCACTGGAAACGGCCCAGGCCCGCAAGCTGGATTTCGCCATCGATGCTTGCGGGCTGAAGCCAGGAGATCGCGTCCTGGACGTGGGCGGCGGTTGGGGCAGCTTCACGGAGCACGCGGGCCGCCGCGGCATCCAGGTCACGGCCCTGACGATTCCCCACCAGTCGGAGCAGTTTCTGAAAGACTTGATCGAGCGCATCCAGCTTCCCGCCCGGGTGCTGAACCAGGATTTCCTGAGGTACGACTCGCCGGAGCCCTTTGACGCGATCGTCATCCTCGGGGTGATGGAGCACCTGCCCGATTATCCCGCCGTGCTGAAGCGACTCCAGCACCTGCTGAAGCCGGGTGGGCGCGTCTATCTCGACGCCAGTGCCTTTCGGGAAAAGTATGTGAAGCCGACCTTCGTCTCACGCTACATCTTTCCGGGCGACCATTCCTACTTCTGCCTGCACGATTTCCTGGCTGCGGCTGCCAGGACGCCGTTGGACGTGCTGGCGGTCTACAACGACCGCCACAGCTATTACCTCACCTGCAAGGCATGGGCCGAAAACCTGGACGCCGCCCGGGACGAGATCGTCAGCCGCTGGGGCGAGGCGCTGTACCGGCGCTTCCGGCTCTATCTCTGGGGATCGGCCTTCGCTTTTCTCAATCGGGGCATGGAAGCCTATCGTGTGCTCTTGGAGCGACCCCGGGAGGCTGCCGTACACTGATCCGTCCAGCGTATTGAGGAAAAATGGCATGAGGAGCGGCGATGACGGGATGCAGCCAGCGACTTTCTCGAACCGGGTGCGGCAGAGGTATTCTAAGACCGCTTGCGGCGGATAGTTTGCTTTTAAGGCATCACTTATATTGCATATTTGGAATACGCCATGATTCCCTCAATTTTCAAAACGACCCTGGCAGCATTGCTGATGGGCTTGGTGCTGGCCGCTTCCGCTGCCGACATCTCGAAGCTGGAGACGGCCCAGGCGGAATTGCGCCAGCTGCCCCGGGAGTTCCGGCTGGACGGCACGGTGGAGGCAGTGAACCGCACCACCGTGTCGGCCCAGACCAGCGGCCAAGTACAGGAGATCCTGTACGACGTTGACGACTACGTGGAGAAAGGTGCGGTGCTGGCGGTGCTGAAGGACACCGAGCACCAATCCCGGGTGAACCGGGCCGCCGCCGACCTGACGGGGGCCGTGGCTCAGCGCCAGGAGGCCGAAGACGAGTACAGGCGCAGCAAGGAGCTTTTCACCAAGAAGCTGGTGGCTGAGTCCACCTTGGACAAGGCCGCATCGGCCCTGAAGAGCGCCACAGCGCGCTTCGAGGCGGCCCAGGCGGATCTGGCCCAGGCCCAGGAGCAGTTGGAGTACACGCGCATCCGTGCGCCCTTTGCCGGCATCGTTACCGAGCGCCAAGTACAGGTGGGCGAGACCGCTCAGCCTGGCCAGCGGGTTATGAGCGGTATCTCCCTGGAGCAGTTGCGGGTCAGCGTGGACGTGCCCCAGAGTGTGGTGCCACTGGTGCGCGAGTTCGGCCAAGCGCGGGTGCAGTACCAGAACGGGGACTGGGTGGTGGTGCAGAAGATCACCATGTACCCCATCGCCGACCACGGCTCCAATACCTTCAAGGTGCGGTTGTGGCTGCCGGAGGGGACCGCCAAGCTGTTCCCCGGCATGTTCGTCAAGACCTCTTTCGTCACCGGCATCAAGGAGGACCTGGTGGTGCCGGTCCAGGCCGTGGTGTACCGCTCCGAGGTGACCGGGGTGTACGTAGTGGAGGATGACGGCAGGGTGCGTTTCCGCCACGTTCGGGCGGGCCAGCGCAGCGCCAATGGCCACGTGCTGGTTTTGGCGGGGCTCATGCCCGGCGAACGGGTGGCCCTCGATCCTATCGCCGCCAGCGTGGAGCTGAAGCGCCAGCGGGCAGAGCAAGGGCATGAGTAAGCTGGGCATTTCCGGGCGCATCGCCAAGCGCTTCCAGTCCACTCAGATCACCCCGTTGCTGGCCCTGGTGGGCCTGTTGCTGGGGTTCTTCGCGGTCCTGGTGACCCCTCGCGAGGAGGAGCCCCAGATCAATGTCACCTTCGCCAACGTGTTCATCCCCTTCCCCGGCGTCTCCGCCGCCGAGGTGGAGCACCTGGTGGCGGGGCCGGCGGAGCAGGTGCTCTCCGAGATCGACGGCATCAAGCATGTATACTCAACCTCGCGTCCCGGCATGGCGGTGATCACGGTGCAGTTCAGGGTGGGCGAGAACCGGGAGGACGCCATCGTGCGGCTGTTCTCCAAGGTCTATTCCAACCAGGACTGGCTGCCACCCAACCTGGGCGTGGGCCAGCCCATCATCAAGCCCAAAGGCATCGACGACGTGCCCATCGTGTCGGTCACCCTGTGGTCCGAGGACCCGGACACCGGCGCCTACGAGCTGGGTCAGGTGGCACACGCCATCGAGTCGGAACTCAAGCGTGTCTCCGGTACCCGGGACATTTACACCGTAGGCGCCCCCCGGCGGGTCATGAACGTCCTGCTGGACCCCCAGGCCCTTGCCGGCTACGGGGTGGACCTGCCCGATCTGCGCCGTGCCCTGCAGGCGGCCAACCATACCCGCGACGACCTGAGCGTTACCGCCGAGAACAAAGAGTTTCTGGTGCAGGCCGGCACCTTCCTCACCAGTGCCGAAGAGATAGGCGAGCTGGTGGTGGGGGTGCACGAGGGGCGGCCCGTGTTTCTGCGCGACGTGGCCCGGGTGAAGGAGGGACCGGATCAGCCAGAGCAGTACGTGTGGATCGGCACCGGCCCCCAGGCGGCGACCAAGGGGCTGGCGGTGTCCGGTACCTTCCCGGCCGTCACTCTGGCGGTGGCCAAAAAGGCCGGTACCAACGCGGTGGAGATCTCGCGCCGGGTCATCGACCGTTTCGAACAGTTGCGCGGCACCTTCATCCCGGACGGGGTCCAGGTCACGGTCACCCGCAACTACGGCGAGACCGCCGACCCAAGGCAAAGAAGCTGATCACCAAGCTGGCCTTCGCCACTGCTTCGGTGGTGGCGCTGGTGTTGCTGGCCCTGGGCTGGCGCGAGGCCATCATCGTGGGCGCCGCGGTGGTGGTGACCCTGGCCATCACCCTGTTCGCCTCCTGGGCCTGGGGCTTCACCCTAAACCGGGTCTCTCTGTTCGCCCTCATCTTCTCCATCGGCATCCTGGTGGACGACGCCATCGTGGTGGTGGAGAACATCCACCGTCATCTGGCCCTGGGGGCCAGGAACCTGCTGGAGGCCATCCCCAGGGCGGTGGACGAGGTGGGTGGTCCCACCATCCTGGCCACCTTCACGGTCATCGCCGCCCTGCTGCCCATGGCCTTCGTCAGCGGGCTCATGGGGCCCTATATGAGTCCCATCCCCATAAACGCCTCCATGGGCATGCTGATCTCCCTGGCGGTGGCCTTCGTCTTCACTCCCTGGCTGACCAACCGCATGCTGGGGAAGGTGGCCCATCTCCACGCCCAGGGACATGCGGAGGTCGTCGAGTCCAGGCTGTACCGCTTCTTCAGCCGCATCATGCTGCCCTTTCTGGGCGCCAACGGTCGGCGCAACCGCTGGTTCCTGCTGGCTGGCATCCTGCTGCTGATCGCGGGCTCCATCTCGCTCACGACCACCGGAGCGGTGGTACTCAAGATGCTGCCGTTCGACAATAAGTCCGAATTCCAGGTGGTGCTGGACATGCCCGAGGGCACCAGTCTGGAGCGCACCACCCGGGTGCTGGACGAGATGGCGGACTATCTGGCGACGGTGCCGGAGGTGAGTGACTATCAGGTTTACGCCGGTACCGCCGCCCCCATCAGCTTCAATGGCCTGTTGCGCCAATACTATCTCAGGGAAGGCGCCAACCTGGGCGACCTCCAGGTTAACCTGGTGGAAAAGCACCACCGCACCCGCAAGAGCCACGAGATCGCCCTGACGGTGCGCGAGCCGGTACAGGCCATCGCTCTGCGCTACGGCGGTAACGCCAAGATCGTGGAGGTGCCGCCGGGGCCGCCGGTGATGTCGCCCCTGGTAGCGGAGGTCTACGGCATCAACTACGCGGGCCAGATCGAGGCAGCGCGCAAGGTACGCACGGTCATGGAGGGAACCGCGGACATCGTAGACGTGGACGACTCGGTGGAGTTCCCCTCCTTGAAGAGCATCCTGCAGGTGGACCGGGCCAAGGCAACGCGCCTGGGCGTGTCCCAGAGCGCAGTGGTCGAGGCCCTGGCCACGGTGATGGACGGTGAGGACATGAGCTTCATCCACGGCGAGACGGTGAAATATGCGGTGCCCATCCGGGTCAAGTACGCCGAGGAGGACAAGGCCGAGCTGGAGCAGGTGTTGTCCCTGCGAGTGCGCGCCCAGGGCGGTGCCCTGGTACCTCTGTCGGAGATCGTGCAGGTGATCGCCAGCCAGCGCAGCCACTCTATCCAGCACAAAGACTTGCTGCCGGTGGTCTACGTTACCGGGGATATGGCTGGTCAGACCGATAGTCCCCTGTATGGCATGTTCGACATCTTTGGCACTCTGGAGGAGCAGGATACCCAGCAATGGCTGCTGGCCCAGCCGGATAATCCCTACGAGTACAGCGTCAAGTGGGATGGCGAGTGGCAGGTCACCTACGAGACCTTCCGCGACATGGGTATCGCCTATTCGGTGGGCTTGCTGCTCATCTATCTGCTGGTGGTGGCCCAGTTCCGCAGTTACCTGGTGCCGCTGGTGATCATGGCACCCATCCCGCTGACCATCATCGGCATCCTGCCGGGCCACGCCATCCTGGGGGCGCAGTTCACCGCTACTTCCATGATCGGCATGATCGCCCTGGCCGGCATCATCGTGCGCAACTCCATCCTGCTGGTGGACTTCATCAACCAGCAGGTGCGCGAGGGCATGGACTTCGTGGCGGCCACCATCAACTCCGCGGCTGTGCGGGCCAAGCCCATCACGCTCACGGGTCTTGCGGCCATGGCCGGCGCCTTCTTCATCCTGGACGATCCGATTTTCTCAGGCTTGGCGGTGGCGCTGATCTTCGGCTTGTTCGTCTCCACCGTGCTGACGCTGATCGTGATACCGGTGGTCTACTTCGCGGCCATGCGCAACCGCTTGGAACAGATTCGGGCGACGGAATAGTGCCCAAGGAAGGAATGAGGCGGGGCTATGCCACTATGGAAGATCCTGCCCCCCCACCATGGACCGGGAACACCTGGGTATTTCGTTGCACCTTGGTTATGCGCAAATCGTTGGCGCATTGGTTGTTGGTAAAGGGTGCGCTTACTATATCCTGCATGCAGGGCCGCAACAAATGGTGACCTCTACATGCCCGTAAGCCTCGGCAGCATTAAAGAGCCAAGACTCAGCACCAGAAAGAATCCACACATATCGCTGAGCGTGGTGAGGATGCGGCGGCTGGATCCACCTTCATTCTCTTTAATAGAAACGGAACGGTTCTGCCGAGAGATACTGCCATCAGGGTGTTACGCGCCTGGGCTACATCAACGAGGAGACCGATCCTGACCAATACTTCTACCCTTGATTCGATAGCGACTTTTATCTCGAATTTCTCGATCCGCCTCGCTGATATTCGCAGAAGGAGTGATGTTCTCATGTTGGTGAAATTTCAAACCAAGTCCCAGGCCACCATCACCATGTTCGGCGACATCGCCGTGACGCTCATCAAACTGATGGGGCACAGCGGAACTGTTCCGAGCGCTCTGCTGGCCGAGGAAGTGCCAGCCGCCCTGGCACGCCTGAAGGCGGCCGTCGCGGAGCACTCCAACGAACCGCTGGACCCCCAGGACGGCTCGTCGCGGGACGGCGACGAAGGGCAAAGCGTCAGCCTTGCTCATCGGGCATTGCCCTTGATCGAGATGCTCACTGCCGCTGCCGCGGGGCGCGAGAATGTCATGTGGGACAAATGATTTGGCTTGGTAGTTAACCCGTTGACGATCGGCTCCGCGGACATGGTCTTGTGACTGGTGCCGCTGACCCCAGACTTGGTTCGCGAGCCTCGCGGAAAAAGTATGCTAACCAGAGCCGGTCTGAGTACTATTAGTGGCCGGTAAGTTCGATGGGTCCAAGTCGCGTCGCTATCCGGGCTGCCCCAGAATTGACGATGAAATCGAAAAATTGGTGGTAGGATGGCCAAAGAAAACTCCGATTGATTCCAAAGCGGATCTGAATGAGTTCCTGCACCGCCTGGCGAGTCCACAGTGCGAATACCAGCTTAAACTGATCCGGTGTCATTTCTATACTCAGATCTTGGATCTCCAGATTCTATTCTGCGCGCTATCCAGGATTTTGTACCGGCCTTCCGCAAAACCCAGTTGCTTCGATTTCAACCCTTTAGCGCCTACCCTTTCATAAGTCTTATTGCACTATAGGGTACTTCGAAAAATCCCTTCCGTGGGATTTCTGGATACGACAATCGAAAAGCGCAGTTTTCGATTGCCTTCATTTTCATGCGCTTACACGCACGAAAATAGTGGCGCATCCTTGCACCACACGAGCACCTCGAATATTTTGAGGAGCCCTATTTAGTATTACCGAGTTAATAATTTGCTATTAGGATGAAAAGAGAGGACAGTCTAGCGAGCACCTCGTCTGTCTGCACTTGAGTATTTCTGCCGCACAGCATTGACCGAATGGCCGCTGTTGCCCGCCACGCTACTTTCTCGCGGACTCCGATCTGACAAAAGCTGTCTTTCAGTCACTTGGCACAAGCAAGAAAAAGGTACAGCGCATCTTGCTTACTCTACTCAGGATAATCCCATGACTCAATTTACAATTAATGCTCAGGATACAGAAACATCCAGTCAATATGCTGGGGATCGCGCCATTGAATTGGGCGATCAGCATTGGAACAGGGACAAGTCTGAAGAGTTGGCGCAGAGCGAAGGAATGAGCTTAACTGAAAAACACTGGGCGGTAATTGTTTACCTGCGCAAGCACTACCTCGACTATGGTCTGCCGAGAAATGCAAGAACTTTGTCCAAATCCCTCAATCGGCAATTCTCGGCTCTGGGCGGAAGCAAGTATCTGCACGGTCTTTTTCCCGGTGGCCCGATTACCCAAGGCAGCCGTCTAGGCAATCTGCGCACGCCGTCAAACGCCACTGACATTTCGTTTGGCAGCAGCTATTGAGAAGCGCTGGTGGTACTGGCGAGATAGGTACACAAGTTTGTGAGTGGTTTTTCAATCCCTATAAGAGGCTATTCGGAGCACAATACATACAGCGCAAAATTGACTTTCTCGAAAAGGTTAGCGACGCGCCGGGCGCCGATCACGACGACATCGAGAAGATTACGGAGAACGAGTTGGGAAGAAACAGATCGCTAAAGCAGAAGGATATGGTAAGTACGGCGAGATGATCGTTAGTCGGCGAATTATAACAAACGTGCATAGCAGAGGAGCGCTACAAAATGCCTTCGCAGAACAGTAATAATCCGTGGGGAAGCGGGGGGCGATCTGCGCCTGATCTCGAGAATCTGATTCGACAGGGGCAAGGTTGGCTCAAACAAATGATGCCGAGCGGAAGCCCGAGTGGAATAATCATTCTTGCTATCCTGGTTTTGGTCGGTGTGGGCGCATGGACGGCTTACTATACCGTACCGAGCGATTCTGTCGCTGTCGTACAACGCTTCGGAAAATATCTCAAGGAGGTTGAGCCGGGTTTGCATTTTAAGCTGCCGTTGGGCATCGACGTTGCGACGATTGTTCCGGTTAAACGACAGTTGAAGCAGGAGTTCGGCTTCACGACCCCGGGTGCAATCAATCCCTACCAGAGCCCCCGCGATGGCAAGCGCGAAACGGAAATGGTGACAGGCGACCTGAATGCCGCTTTGGTGGAATGGGTGGTGCAATACCGCATCTCAGACCCGGTAAAGTTTCTTTTCGAAGTCAGAGAACCGAGTGAAACGCTTCGATATGTTTCAGAATCAGTCATGCGGGAAGTCGTTGGCGATCGCACGGTTGATGAGGTAATCACCATCGGCCGGCAGGAGATCGAAACGGAAGCGCTAGCCAAGATGCAGGCGCTCTCAACCAAATACGCCATGGGTATCAGCATCGATCAGGTGCAGTTGAAGAATATCAATCCACCTCAACCTGTGCAGGAATCGTTCAACGAGGTTAATCAGGCCCAGCAGGAGAAAGAGAAACTGATCAACGAAGCAAGGCGAGATTACAATAAGGTGATTCCCCTGGCCGAGGGCGAGAAGGATCAGCGTATCCGCGAAGCTGATGGCTATCGGCTCAAGCGGATCAATGAAGCGGAAGGCGATGTTGCCCGCTTTAGCGCGTTGTTGGCGGAGTACAGCAAGGCCCCGGAGGTCACTCGCCGACGCATCTATATCGAGACCCTGCAGGAGGTCATGCCGGGTATACGCTCCAAGGTCATTGTCGATGAACAGACGCAAGGTATCTTGCCGTTGCTGAATCTCGATGCCCATAAAGGGGAACAGCCATGAACAAACTGATTACAATTTTAGTGATCTTGGGTCTCGGGTCATTCCTCTTGATTAATTCGGTCTATACAGTGAATGAAGTAGAACAGGTAATTATCACTCAGTTCGGTAAACCGGTCGGCTCGCCTGTGACATCCGCCGGACTAAAGGTGAAAATTCCCTTCATTCAGGAGGTCAATCCGATCGACAAGCGGGTTCTCGAATGGGACGGTAGTCCGTCGGATATGCCTACGAAGGACAAGCTTTATATTTCGGTCGATCTCTTTGCACGCTGGCGGATCACTGATCCCCTCCAGTACTTTTTACGACTGCGCGATGAACGCAGCGCTCAATCCCGCCTGGACGATATTCTCGGAAGCGAGACCCGCAATGCGGTCGCAAAGCACGAGTTGATCGAAATCATTCGCACCACCAGAGATCGTGTTCCGTTACGCGACACCTTCTTGACCGACGCGGAACAGAAACTGGATATGGGCGCGCTTGTACCGATTCAGAAGGGACGCAAACTGGTTGAGCAGGAAATTTTTTCCGCGGCTGCCGAGAAGGTTCGCGTGTTTGGTATCGAACTGCTGGATATTCGCTTTAAAAGGATCAACTACAACGAAAGCGTACGACCGAAGATCTACGATCGCATGATCAGCGAACGACGCCAGATCGCGGAACGCTTTCTCTCGAAGGTAACGGCGAGGCCGCCAGAATTCGCGGGAATCGGGTGCGTGATCTCAACAAGATTCAGTCCGAAGCCTACCGAGAGGTCGAAGAGATCCGCGGCGTGGCGGACGCGAAAGCCACCGAAATCTACGCGCGGGCTTACAACCAGAGCCCTGAATCCGTGGCGTTCTATGAATTCACACGGACCATGCAGTCCTACAAGTCAATCATCGCCGAAAACACAACTCTGGTACTTTCCACAGACAGTGATCTTTTCAAATTTCTGAAGGGGATGAACCCTGATCGCGAAATAGTGCCCACCCAAGGCGGCGGAGACAACCAATGAAATTGAACTTTCCAAACCCGAGCCGGAGTTTCGAAGAAACGAGTAACCGCGTCCTTTTTTGGGGATATGACAATGTAATCGAAGTTTCATTCTTTGTGGAAGCTGAGGCTCTCGAAAAGCTTTCGCCTGCGATTGGGGGCACCGAGGCCGGATTTCTGGAGGCGTTCGATTCAGCACGGAAACGAATCTATGAGGTTGCGGAAAATGCTTATGTTCACGGCAGCAAGGGCTCCTTTGCTTATATATTGGCAGCGAAGGACTTTTAAGCGTATTACTGAATATCGACTTAGCACCGGGTCACGAAGCTAGAGTTCGGTAGCTGGGATGGATGCTACGTTGCTACTTTAAGGGTTCTGTACCACAAACCTGAATGTCAGACAGTGGAGGTGTGAGATGGATGCTGACTACCAAGATCTGATTACGGAATTAAACAAAGACCTGGAGTGGGAATACGCGGCGGCAATTCAATACGTCCAACATGCCACGGTCATGTCCGGTGCGCAGTTCGAGTCGTTCAGAAAGGAGTTGATTATTCACTCTCAGGAAGAGATTCAACATGCCCAGATCCTGTCCGAACAGATCAGTTTTCTTGGCGGTGTACCAACGGTAGAGGTGGAACGGCGGCTGACATCGACCAGTACCCTCGAAATGCTCCAGCAGGACCTGGAAGGTGAGACCCACGCCATTACCCGTTACAAGGCACGTATCGCTCAAGCCGAGGCCTTGGGCGAGTATGGTTTGCGTCGAATACTCGAAGACATTCTCCTGCAGGAAGAGGAGCATAAGCGCGACTTATTGTCTGTACTGGATAATGATTAATTTCGCGCGTTTTTCTGATAGTCGGGCACAGGAGAGGAGCCACTCGCTGTCAGTGACCTGGGGTCGAGCAGCCGTCGATATCACTCTTCGTTTAAAGGCTGCCCTTGGCCTATACCTGTGGTGAATGTTTTTTCATGCGGCGCCACATCGAAGATTTCCGGGTACCGCCACATCCATCTGTCCAGGCTTATCCAACTGGAGTGATTTCATCTGCTTTCAAGGACTGCAACGCAGGATTGGCCCATTGGGGCGGCTCCCTACGGGCCAGCCGGGAAGCGGCCATCTGCTTTGTTGCGCTCGGTTGAATTAGCACCGGCTAGTCCTGCAATCGCACGCCTAGCATCTGACCGCTTCAAGACTGGCTGCATCCTAACTTAGGGT
>CAWGCA010000007.1:0-12910 GCA_963820955.1 uncultured Gammaproteobacteria bacterium
ACCGCAATACCACGGTGGCCTTCCCCGGCCGGGCAGATGCCGTTCAGTATACCTGGTTGCTGGAGAACGACCAGCGATTGTGGCATGTCATGCTTATCTGGTATCTGTACCAGCGACTGAATCGGCCAGCCTGTAGCCCTTCCCACCTCCTGATCGATGTCTTCGAGGTCTACAGGGAACTGGCACGCACTCCCTGCGGGATCTGGCGCGCACCGCGTTCGTTATTCAGCGGTTCACCTCCGGGTTATGGACTGAACACACCTGTACCTTCTGTGAGCTGACCTTCCCGGCCCCGGCAGAAAGAAACAAAACCACCTGCCCCAACTGCCGGCGATATTTCCGGTATCGGTGTCCGCACTGTGGTGCGCCGCAGCCGCTAAAGGGCAGAAAGATCCAGCGGATGGTTTGTGGGCGGTGTGGTGGAGTGCTGAGCTAGATGGATTGCACCGAACATATAGGCATACAGCTTATCCCACGGCTGATCCGCCTGCGGGATGCACCCCGTTATCTTGGAATGGATAGAAACCGATTCAATGCGGAAGTCCGTCCCTTTCTAACCGAAATCCCGATCGGAACCCAAGGGGTGGCATTCGACCGACTTGATCTCGACGCCTGGGTGGACCAATATAAATCCCGCAACGGGCGTCCCGGTCAACCGAAAGGAGACCAACTATGGGACGCAAAAGAGCGCCAGGCCTCTACAAACGTGGAGACCTCTGGCATATTGACAAAATCATCTTCGGACAAAGAGTTGTCGAAACTACTCGAACAGGCGATCTCAAAGAAGCGGAGAGGTATTTAGCACACCGGATTGAGTCCATCAGACAGGCACAAGCATACGGAATCAGGCCAACGAGAATGTTCAAGGAAGCAGCGGCAAAATACCTACGCGAAAACATGGAAAAGCGATCGATTGGCGATGACGCTTCCAGGCTAAAAGGTTTGCTTCCGTTTGTCGGAGACCTTCCATTGACCCTGATTCACGATGGAACGCTTGCTGCCTATATTGATGATTGCAGAGCAAAGGGACTGAAAAAGAAAACAATCAATAATGGACTAGAGATTGTTCGACGTATTCTTAATCTGGCAGCAAGGAAATGGCGAGACGAAAACGGATTGACTTGGATGGAAATCCTCCCCTACTAACAATGCAGGCTGTGGACGATGCAAGGCCACCTTATCCCTTGGGTTGGGATGAACAGAAGTACTTGCTCAAGTCCTTGCCAGATCATCTGGCACAGATGGCATTGTTCAAGGTGAATACAGGCACTAGGGAACAAGAGGTTTGCCAACTCCGTTGGAATTGGGAAATCGAGATTCCCGAATTGGAAACCTCCGTCTTCCTTATCCCAGCGGAGATCGTCAAAAACAAGGAAGACCGTCTTGTAGTTTTGAACAGGGTAGCCAAGTCGGTAGTCGAATCACAGAGATCGAAGCATCCATCCAGGGTATTTACATACCGCAAGTGTCCGGTTCAAGGAATGTATAACAGTGCATGGAAGCGTGTCGGATCGTGGCAGCAGAGGCGTACAGCAAGGAAAACAACGAACCCATTGTCTGGAGTTTTGCCAACCTAAGGGTTCACGATCTGAAGCACACATTTGGCAGAAGGCTGAGAGCGGCGAGAGTGCCTTTGGAGACCAGAAAGGTCTTACTCGGGCACCGAAATGGGGACATCACATCTCACTATTCCGCGCCTGAAATCAGAGAGTTAATAGAGGCGGCAAACCGGGTATGTGAGAGTGAGTCCCGCAAAAATCCCGCACTCACAATTCTCAAAAGAAAAGCCGCAGGGGAGCAGTCCTAACCGGCTGTATTTTATAGGAAATATTGGTAAGGGGGGCAGGGTTCCCGAACCTACGACCTTGGGTTATGAGCCCGACGAGCTGCCAGACTGCTGCCCGCCCCGCAATTGTGGAGGAGGAATAGTACGCATTCTGTGGTTATTTGGCAAGCGCCCATTGAAATAGTTCGCCTCTGCCAGAGAGATCAAAAAATTCCAGAGGGAGGAGCAAACCTGACTTCAAGAGTCCCTAACCCCAGGTAACATCCAATGGCCCGCGGGGCAATTAAAATAAATCCTCCCAAAATCATCCCAAGACCCAGCATGGGCAGCCCGCTCCAGATATCCCAATGCGGTTGTGGTGCGGCAAACTCCCATCTCCTCCAGCTTTTTGTCGAAATACATGGCCTGAAGGATGCGCATGTAGTACAAGACGCCATGATGGAGAAGAAAACACCGACCAGGGCCAGCCAGAGCATATCGATATCGATCACCGCCTAAGCACCACAACTTGGCAAAAAGCCAACCGTGGGGAACACCCGCCATGGAGAACATCAGCAACAGCATCGTGAAGGCAAACAGGGGCTGCGATCGTGCAGACTATGTAACAGATCACTGCTTCGAAACCCTGCGGCTAAGCAGGATAACGATACCGAAACCGCCCAGCGCCGTCAGCGCGTAAACGATGGCGTAGAACATGGCAGCCGATATCCTCCTGGTTCCGGCCAATAACCCAGCAAGATAAAACCAACATGGAGATGGTTGAGTAGGCCAGCATGCGTTTGATGTTGGCCTGGGCGATGGCGATGACATTACCCAGCGCCATGGAGAGGACCGCCAGAATCACCAGCATCCCCTGCCAGTCGGCATGCAGCTGCCCATCCCGTCCACCAACAGGCGCATGGCCAGGGCGAAAGCGGCGATCTTCGGGGCGCTGCCGACGAACAGGGTCACCGCGGTCGGGGCGCCATGGTAGACGTCGGGCACCCACATGTGGAAAGGGACGGCACCGAATTTGAAACCCAGGCCGATCACCACGAATACCAGGCCGAATACCAGCACCATATCGTTCATGCCGCCTGCCTGCAGCGCCTTGGCGACCGCCTGGAAGTCGATGCAGCCGGTAGCACCATAGATCATGGAGATACCGTAAAGCAGCATACCCGAGGCCAGGGCGCCCAGAACAAAATACTTCATCGCAGCTTCGGAGCCAGTCCGGAATCCCGGTCGAAGGCCACCAGGGCGTACAGACAGAGCGCCAGCAGCTCCAGACCCAGATAGATGGTCAGAAAGCTGTTGGCGGAGACCATCACCATCATGCCGAGCACCGCAAACAGGCCCAGCACGTAGAACTCCCCCTTGAACAGATCCCGGTCACGCAGATAGTCCTTGGCGTAAAGAAAGGCAACCGCGCTGATCAACAGAATCGCTACCTTCAGCACATCGCCCATGGGGTCGCGGATCACACTGCCATCGAATAGAATCTGCGCCACGGGGCTCGAAGTCACGATGATCACGCCCACGCCAGCAGAAGGCTGACTGTGCCAACCCATAACTAATGAACCGTGCTCTGCTTCAGAAACAGATCCACCACCAGCACCACACAGGTTCGGTGAGAAGGAAGATCTCTGGCAGGACCGGTATAAGACTGACGTGTCAAATTGCATTGATGGGTACCTTTCCAGCCGAATCAGAGCTTTGAAACGGCGATGTGCTTCAACAGGTTGGCGACCGAGGCGTCCATCACCTCGATCAGGGGTGCGGGCCAGACACCCAGCATCAGCACCGCCAGTGCCAGTGACCCAAGATAAAATTCCCGGCCGTTGATATCCTGCAGGGCGGCAACACTATCGTTGGCCACCTCGCCGAAGACGACCCGCTTGACCATCCACAGGGTGTAGGCCGCACCGATAATCAGGGTGGTGGCGGCCAGCAACGCAAACCAGAAGTTGGCGCGGAAGCTCGCCATGATAACCATGAACTCACCGACGAAACCGGAGGTGCCGGGCAGGCCGGCATTGGCCATGGCAAAGAACACCATGAAAGCGGCGAAACATCGGCATGGTATTCACCACACCGCCATAGTCATTGATCTCTCGGCTGTGCATGCGGTCGTAGAGCACGCCGACACAGAGGAACATGGCGGCCGAGATGAAGCCGTGAGAGACCATCTGCACCATGCCGCCCTCGATCCCCAGAGCGGCGCCGCGTCAGGCACTGCGGATTGGCGACGATCATGAAGACGATGAAGAAGCCCAGCGTGACGAAACCCATGTGCGCGATGGATGAATAGGCGATCAGCTTCTTCATGTCCTGCTGCACCAGGGCGACGAATCCGATATAGACAACCGCGATCAGCGACATGAGGATAATCAGCCAGTCAAGTTCATGGCTCGCATCCGGCGTGATCGGCAGACTGAAGCGCAGGAAGCCGTAGCCACCGATCTTCAGCATGATGGCCGCCAGGATCACCGAGCCGCCTGTTGGCGCCTCGACGTGTGCGTCCGGCAACCAGGTGTGTACCGGCCACATCGGCACCTTGACCGCAAAGGCCAGCAGGAAGGCGATAAAAATCAGTATCTGCTCGGTCAGGCCCAGCTTCAGGCTATGAAAATCGAGAATATCGATGCTGCCGGACTGGAAGTACATGTAGATCAGGGCGACCAGCATGAACACCGAGCCGAGAAAGGTGTAGAGGAAAAACTTGATCGTCGCGTAGACCCGGTTCGGCCCACCCCAGACACCGATGATCAGGAACATCGGGATCAGCATCGCCTCCCAGAAGACATAGAACAGCATGGCGTCGAGTGCGGCAAAGACACCGACCATCACGCCTTCCATGATCAGGAAGGCCGCCATGTACTGGACGGTTTGTACTGGATCACTTCCCAGCCGGCAATCACCACCAGCACCGTGATGAAGGTGGTCAGGACAATCAGCGGCATCGAGATACCGTCGACCCCCAGGAAATAATTGATATTGAACGGCCGGAATCCAGGCATGCTTCTCGACAAACTGCATCTCGGCCGTAGAGCGATCGAAAGCCGGGTACAGAGGCAGACTCAAGAGGAATGTCGCAATCGAGACACGCCAGCGCCAGCCAGCGGGAAGCATTGGCGCTCGGTCGCCACTGGCGAGCACCAGCAGGCCGCCGATAATCGGCAGCCAGATGACAAGCTCAAAATGGGCCAAGTCAGCAATCATGCTCTTACGTCCTCGTTTCTTTTAACGCGATCACGAACCAGGTCAGCAGCAACGAGCAGGCCCAGGATCATGGCGATGGCGTAGTGATACAGATAACCGGTTTGAAGATTGCGCATCACAGTCCGGCAAAGCCAGCCGACCACTGGCGCCGATCCGTTAACGGCCACGCCGTCGATCAGGAACGGTCGCCACCTTCCACAGCAGCTTGCCGAGTACCGCGGCTGCCGCCGGCAAACACGAACTGATAAACTTCGTCGAACCAGTATTTGTTGTCCAGGATCGTATAGCAGCCAGTCGAAACGGATCTTCGGATCTTCCGGCGATCTGCGGCTTCTCCATGTAGATGTACAGGCGGTTGCCAGACCCGCCATGGCCAGGAAGAAGGGCGGTCCCATCATGCCATGCAGGATAAAACCGCACTGCACCATGGAAATCCCTTGCCCATCTCCGCCAGCACATCGTGCTGCGGCAGCGCCAGAAGACACCGCTCGAAGAAATCGCCGAACAGCATGGGGCCGACCGTGAAACAGCCGATCACGACGGAGGGAATGGCCAGCAGGATCAGCGGCACGGTCACCACCTTGGGCGACTCGTGGATGTGCTCTCTGGCATGCTCGTCACGCGGCCCTTCGCCATGGAACACCAGGAAGAACATGCGGAAGCTGTAAAGTGCGGTGACAAAGACACCGGCCACCACCATCACATAGGCGTAGCCGGAGCCGACGATATGCGAGTGGTGCACAGCCTCGATGATGGCATCCTTGGAGAAGAAGCCGGAAAAACCGGGAAACCCGATCAGTGCCAGGGAGCCGAGCAGCGAGGTCCAGTAGGTCATGGGCATGTACTTTCTTATGCCGCCCATGTTGCGGATGTCCTGGTCGTGGTGCATACCGATAATCACCGAACCGGCGGCCAGGAACAGCAACGCCTTGAAGAAGGCGTGGGTCATCAGGTGAAAAATGCCCGCGGAATAAGCGGAAGCACCCGAGCGCGACCGTCATATAACCGAGCTGAGAGAGGGTCGAATAGGCGACCACCCGCTTGATGTCGTTCTGCACGATGCCAATCAGTCCGGTGAGGATCGCGGTGGTGGCTCCGATTACCAGGACAAAGCTAAGTGCGGTCTCGGAAAGTTCGTACAGGGGCGACATGCGGGCCACCATGAAGATACCGGCGGTCACCATGGTCGCGGCGTGAATCAGGGCGGAGATCGGTGTCGGGCCTTCCATCGAATCCGGCAGCCAGACATGCAGCGGCACCTGCGCCGACTTCCCCATGGCGCCGATGAACAGCAGAATGCAGATCACCGTCATCAGCGACCACTGAGCATCGCCCCAGACCTGGATCTGAGTATCTGCCAGGCCCGGGGCCGCGGCAAACACGTCGGCGTAATCAAGGCTGTTGAAATACATCGCCACCGCGGCGATACCCAGGATAAAGCCAAAGTCGCCAACGCGGTTCACCAGAAATGCCTTCATGTTGGCAAAGATGGCGGTCGGTCGCACCGACCAGAAGCCGATCAGCAGGTAAGAGACCAGTCCAACCGCCTCCCAGCCGAAGAAAAGCTGCATGAAATTGTTGGACATCACCAGCATCAGCATGGAGAAGGTGAACAGCGAGATATAGCTGAAGAAACGCTGGTAGCTGTTGTGCCCCGCAAGACTGGTATCCGGCCAGTTGTGTTCATCGTCAGCCATATAGCCGATGGTGTAGATATGGACACAGAAGGAGACGAAGGTCACCACGCTCATCATCACCGCGGTCAGCTGATCGACCAGGAATCCCACCTCCAAGTGCAGGCCGTCGCTCACCATCCAGGTGTAGACCGGACCGTTGAACACCTCGGCGCTGCCGGAGATAAAACTGCCGAGCACGTAAAAGGACAGCCAGCATGGAGATGCCGACACCGGAACTAGTCACCCAATGGGCGCCGACCCGACCGATACTGCCGCCCCAGAAACCGGCGATAACAGCGCCGACCAGGGGCGCGAGAACGATAGCAGATAGATATTTTCCATAGCCATCAGCCCTTCAGTGTATCCAGATCGTCCACATTGATGGTCTGCCGGTTACGGAACAGCACCACCAGGATGGCCAGGCCAATGGCCGCTTCCGCCGCCGCCACGGTGAGGATGAAGAAGACGAACACTTGCCCGATGAGGTCCCCGTGAAAATGGGAAAAGGCGACGAAGTTGATATTCACGGCCAGCAGCATCAGTTCGATGCACATCAGCAGGATGATCACATTCTTGCGATTCAGAAAGATCCCCGCAACGCTCAGCGAAAAGAGGATCGCGCCGAGAATCAGGTAGTCGGACAGTGCGATCATTTCTTCACTCCTCCGCCTTCATCTTCACCACCCGAATCCGGTCCGGGCCTTTTTTGATCCGTACCTGCTGCGACGGATTCTGGTACTTGGTGTCGGGACGCTTGCGCATGGTCAGGCCGATAGCCGCAATGATCGCCACCAGCAGAATCACCGCAGCGACCTCGAACGGATACATATAGACGGTGTAGAGGACGCTGCCCAGCTGCTCGGTATTGCTGTAATCCGCCGCATGGGGACTGGGTGGGGCAATCTTATCCAGACCGAAATTCCGCGGCCCCACCACCAGGAAGATCTCCACCACCATGGCGGCAGCCACCAGCAGCCCTACCGGCAGATACTTATGAAGCCGGCCCGCATGGTGGCGACGTCGATATCCAGCATCATAACCACGAACAGGAACAGCACCATGACCGCGCCAACGTAGACCAGCACCAGCACAATGGCAAGGAACTCCGCCTCCGCCAGCAGCCAGAGGCCGGCACTGGTGAAGAAGGCCAGCACCAGGAACAGGGCCGAGTGGACCGGATTGCGGCGCGTAATCACCATGCTGGCGGCAAACACCAGGATCGCTGCGAATACATAAAAGACAAATTTTTCGAATGTCATCAGTATCTTCCAAATCAGGTTACCGGGACGCAGTCTCCTCAACGATACTTGGCCTGGGCCTCAATATTCGCCGCCAATCTGCTCTTCATACTTGTCGCCCATGGCCAGCAGCTTCTCTTTGGTCATGATGGCGTCTTCACGGTTCTCGAAATGGTACTCGTAGATACGCGTCTCCACGATGGCATCCACTGGACAGGACTCTTCGCAATAACCGCAAAAGATGCACTTGAACAGATCAATGTCATAGCGGGTGGTGCGCCGGGAGCCGTCGCCCGCGGCTCGGCCTCGATGGTGATGGCCAGCGCCGGACAGGTCGCCTCGCACAATTTGCAGGCGATACAGCGCTCCTCGCCGTTCGGATACCGGCGCTGGGCGTGCAGCCCCCGAAAACGGGGCGACATCGGCGTCTTCTCTTCCGGATACTGGACCGTGAACTTCTTCTCGAACAGATAGCGGCCGGTCAGACGCAAGCCCGCGAACAGTTCCAGCAGGAACAGACTCTTGATGTAGTCACGCAGTACTTTCATCATGTCTTCCTGCCCTAATCGAACCACCAGGGCATCTCGTAGACCACGGCCAGGCCCACCACCATGATCCAGACGATGGTGATCGGAATGAATACCTTCCAGCCCAGCCGCATGATCTGATCATAGCGATAACGGGGGAAGGTGGCGCGCAACCAGAGGAAAAAGAAACCCACCACGGCCGTTTTCAGCAACAGCCAGAAGATACCCGGTACCCAGTCGAACAGCGGGCCAAGCACCGGCCAGCCGTTGAAGGGCGACAGCCAGCCGCCCAGGAACAGCAGCGCCGTCAGCGCCGAGATCAGGATCATGTTGGCGTATTCGCCGAGGAAGAAAACCGCGAACGGCCATGCCCGAATACTCGACATGGAAACCCGCCACGATCTCTGATTCGCCCTCGGCCACATCGAAGGGCGCCCGGTTGGTCTCGGCCACGCCGGAGATGAAATAGATCAGAAACAATGGCAGCAGCGGCAGCCAGAACCAGTTGAACAGACCACCGTTACCCTCCTGGGCACGGACGATGTCCCCGAGATTGAGGCTGCCGGCCGCCACCAGCACCCCGACCAAGGCAAAGCCCATGGCGATCTCGTAGGAGACGATCTGAGCGGCCGAGCGCATGGCGCCGAGGAAGGCATACTTCGAATTGGAGGCCCAGCCGGCGATGATTACGCCGTACACCCCCACCGAGGTCAGGGCCAGCAGATAGAGCAGCCCCGCGTTGAGATCCGACAGCACCAACCCCTCCTGAAAGGGAAATACCGCCCAGGCCGCCAGGGCCGGTGCCAGAGTCAGCATCGGCGCGATGAGAAACAGGGTCTTGTTGGCACTGCTCGGGATCACTATCTCCTTGAACATCAGCTTCACCGCATCGGCGATGGGCTGCAGCCAACCCTTGGGGCCCACCCGGTTGGGACCAATGCGCACCTGCATGTAGCCGATAATCTTTCGCTCGGCATAGGTGAAATAGGCAACGAACAGCATCAGCGGCGCGATGATCGCCACGATCTTGATCAGGATCTGCAGCAGGATCAGATTCTCGCCCAGCCATTCCCAGAGGCCAATCAATGTATCCATCGGTTTATGCCTTCTCCAGGGTCACGTCACCAAACTGACTGCCCAGTTTCTCGCTGCCCTTCAGCCCGGCACAGATCCGCACGCAGCCATTCGGCACCGCCCCATCGATCTCCACCGGCAGGCTGATCCGACTATCATCCTGAACGACTGTGACCTGGTCGCCCTGGGTCAGCCCGTTCTGATCCGCAACGGCCTGGTTGATTCGGACCGCGGCGGCAAGGGCATCGCGGGTCTTCTGCAGGGAGCTGGCACGACGCACCAGCGGGTCCAGGGCGTAGATGGGTACGTCGCCAATCCGCTTCAGCCCCCCCTCGCTCATGCGCAACTCCCCGTCAGCCGAACCGCTGGCTCGATTCTCCGGCCGGAGTTCACCCAGGCCGTCACGCACCTCATCGAGCACCTGTTGCGAACTGTTCTGGTCAAAGCCTGTCAGATCGAGCAGATTGCCCAGCACCCGCAACACCTTCCAGCCCGGTCTCGCTTCGCCCTGAGGCGTCACCACACCGGTAAATGACTGCCAGCCTCCCTCGGCGTTGACAAAGGTGCCGGAGGTCTCGGCAAAGCCGGCGATGGGGAGAATCACATCGGCCGCTGCTTCCAGACAGGGGCTGCGGAAGGCCGCCAGGGCCACCACGAAATCGGCGTGATCGAAGGCCCGGGCCGCCAGTGCTGGATTCCACAAATCATACCCCGGCTCCACTCCCAGCAGCAGGTAACCCTTGCGCGGCTCCTGCAGCATGGCGAGGGCATCGGCCCCCTCCGCCCGGGGCAGCGCTCCGGCCAGTCTGGCGCCGACGCTGTTGGCGGCCTCGGGCAGATACCCCAGCACCGCCCCGCTCGCCTCGGCAATAGTGGCGGCCAGGAAACAGATCAGCGAATAATCGGGATGAGCTACCGCCAGATTGCCCAGCAGGACGGTGGCCTTACCCGCCGTCTGCAACCGTTTCGCGATCGCCTGGTGGGCCTCGCTCGCTTTTGCTTTATCGATTAGACCGCCACTGGCGCCCAGGGCCTTGGCCACGGCGGCCAGCACCGGGACCAGGCCGGCGGGACCGGTAACCAGTTGTTCGGCCGGATAGTTGAGATCCAACTCCAGTGGATTGACGAAATCGATGGTTGCACCCGCCAGCACGGCCTTGCGCAGGCGGTGGCCGAATATCGGCTGCTCCTTGCGGACACTGGACCCAATCACCAGGGCCGCATCCAGTCGCTCCAGGTCTGATATGGCCTGACCCAGCCAGGGAAAGGCAGGTTCCTCGCCACGGAAGTCCCCCTGACGCAAGCGGAAATCGATATTGTCGCTACCCAGGCCACGCATCAGTTTCTGGGTCAGGTACAACTCCTCCAGGGTCGCCGTCGGCGACAGCAGGGCACCCAGCCGATCGCCGCTGGCATTGCGGGCCTTCTTAATTCCCTGCGCCGCAGTCTCCAAAGCCTCGGACCAGTCGGTCTCCACCCAGCGTCCACCCTGCTTCACCAGGGGAAGGGTAAGCCGGTCGCTGCTGTAGAGCCCTTCGTAGCTGAAGCGATCACGATCGGAGATCCAGCACTCGTTGATCGACTCGTTATCTCTCGGATGCACCCGCATCACCTGATTGCGGCGCACATGGATATACAGGTTGGAACCGACCGCATCATGAGGGCCTATCCCCTCGTGCTGGGTTAGCTCCCAGGCCCGGGCATGAAAGCGGAAGGGTTTGGAGGTAAGAGAGCCCACCGGGCAGATGTCGATGATATTGCCCGAAAGTTCCGAATCGATACTCCGTTCCACATAGGTGCCGATCAGCATGTGCTCACCGCGGCCGGTGGCACCCAACTCGCGGATGCCCGCGATCTCGGCACCAAAACGCACGCAGCGGGTACAGTGGATACAGCGGGTAAAATCAGTGGCGATCAACGGGCCTATATCTTCGTCCGGCACCACCCGTTTGCCTTCCGAGAATCGCGAGACATCACCGCCATAACCCACCGCCACGTCCTGCAGTTCACACTCCCCGCCCTGATCACAGATCGGGCAGTCCAGCGGATGGTTGATCAACAGGAACTCCATGGTCCCCTTCTGCGCCGCCAGCGCCAGCGGGGAACGGGTGAACACCTTCATGCCATCGTTCACCGGGGTGGCACAGGCGGGCAGCGGTTTGGGTACCTTCTCAACCTCTACCAGACACATCCTACAGTTGGCGGCGACCGAAAGCTTCTTGTGGTAACAGAAACGCGGGATGCTGATACCGGCCGCATCGGTCACTTCGATGAGTAGGGTACCGGCTTTCGCCTGGAGTTCCCGGCCATCGACTTCGATTGTTACCATCTGGTCATCAGACATGGATGTTGTTCTCTAAAACCCGTACTCATCTTAGCGCGCTATGCACGCGTATCCTGGGACATCAGAATCGCTGTCACCGCGCTCAGGCAGTCATGCACCGCTTGTGTTCAATGTGATACTCGAACTCGTCGCGAAAGTGCTTCAGCATGCCCTGCACCGGCATTGCCGCCGCGTCCCCCAGGGCACAGATGGTGCGCCCGGCGATCTTGCCGGCGACGTCGCCCAACAGTTCGAGATCCTGCCGACTGCCGCGCCCGTTCTCGATGCGATGCACCACCCGATAAAGCCAGCCGGTACCCTCCCGACAGGGGGTACACTGACCGCAGGACTCTTCGTAGTAGAAGTAGGACATGCGTTCCAGGACCTTGACCATGCAGTTGCTGTCGTCAAGCACGATCACCGCCCCGGAACCGAGCATGGAGCCCGCCGCGGCGATGGCGTCGTAGTCCATGGTCAGCTCCATCATCTGCTCACCCGGGATCACAGGCGAGGAAGATCCGCCGGGGATCACCGCCTTGATCCTGCGACCATCCTTCATGCCGCCCGCCAGCTCCAGCAATTCGGCAAACGGTGTACCCATGGGAATCTCGAACACCCCGGGATTGTTGATATTACCGGAGATGGAAAACAACTTGGCACCGCCGCTGTGCTCCACACCCAGATCCCGAAACCACTCACCCCCCTTCTCCAGGATAACCGGGATGGAAGCAAGTGATTCAGTATTGTTGATGATGGTAGGGCGACCATAGAGACCGAAATGGGCCGGAAACGGCGGCTTATAGCGCGGCTGACCTTTTTTACCTTCGATCGACTCCAGCAGCGCCGTCTCCTCGCCGCAGACATAGGCGCCGCCGCCGAGGTGGGAGTGAAGTTCAAAGTCGAAACCGGAACCTAACAGGTTCTGCCCGAGGAATCCGGCCTTCCGCGCTTCCTCGAGGGCCCGCTCGAAACGCTCGTAAGGTTCCCAGAATTCACCCCGGATATAGTTGTAGCCAAGATTGGCGCCAATCGCATAACCGGCGATAATCATCCCCTCAATCAATTGGTGAGGGTTATAACGGAGG
>CAWGCA010000008.1:0-124281 GCA_963820955.1 uncultured Gammaproteobacteria bacterium
TGGTGGATCGCGATGAATATGCATGCTTTTTTGGCTGAGAGCGCAAAAGCACATAACAATTCGGTCAAGCCGTTCGTCGCTTTGCTCCTCACTCGGACGCCCGGCTGCGCCGGTCGCCGCTTACCACGGCGTTATGTGCTTTATCGCAATAAGGTACGATGACGGTTTGTAATTTAGACACTTCCAATAACGGTGACCCATGACAAGGGCAGTTTTATTATTACGAATGAGCTATTGGATAGCTGCAATTGCGGACTTCGGTATCACGATATTAGTGTGGATACCTGAAAGAATGGGAGTGACCGAAATAGTGTATCCGATGGGTTTCGCGTCTGCAGTAGCCTTCTCTTGGGCCGTGCTTTTATTAGTAGCCGATAGAAAACCTCTGGAAAGAAGATGGATACTGATTCCAACTATCCTTGTTGTTACATTGATAACTTCCGCAAGAACTGCATTTTCACTAAATGAAAATATAGAATTTAGTATCGCTCTCCTTCTTTGTGGAATTGCCCTGATATTATTTATGGCTTACAGCTACTACTACGCGGATAAATATGACACAAATAAATAGCATTAAATTAAACGCGCATAACAAACGCATGCAGCAAAGCCGCGCCGCTGATGCGAGCTGTTATATTGCAGTGCAATCCTATTGTAGGCAGATAATATGCGAATAAACTACCCTTTGATTTTAATCGGTTTAGTTTTGTCTAGGAGGCTGTCGGATTTAACCCTTCCAATTTGATAAAATAAGGCAAATCATAGAATAGCGAAAGGAAGCGAGCATGTCAGATAAATTCCGGACGATTAACCGCGACACCCCCTATCTGTTGCCGCCATCCTTACAAGACTGGCTCCCGGAAAACCATCTTTCCCGTTTTGTGGTTGATATAGTAGAGCGGCTGGATTTGCAGGAGATAGAAACGCGCTATGGTGGAGGAGGAAAAGCACCCTATCATCCGGCGATATTGCTTTCTTTGTTGTTCTACGGATATGCCACGGGAACGTTTTCCAGCCGCAAACTTGAGCAAGCGACATACGACTCTGTAGCCTTTCGCTTTATTACTGCTGACACCCATCCTGATCACGATACGATAGCCACCTTCCGAAAACGTTTTCTCAAGGAGCTGGAAGGATTGTTTGTCCAGATACTGATTGTGGCCAAAGCATTAGGGCTGTTCAAGATGGGTAATGTGAGTCTGGACGGTACCAAGGTCAAAGCCAATGCCAGCAAACACAAGGCGATGAGTTGGGGCTATGCGAACAAGCTGGAAGAGCAGCTACGCCGGGAAGTCGAGTTGTTACTGAAGAAAGCTGAACAGGCCGATACCGAAGAAGAGCCGGAGCTGGATATTCCAGAGGAACTCAAACGCCGAGAAGACCGGCTGGCGGCGATAGCCAAAGCCAAGGAGGAGATGGAACGTCGTGCCCGTGAGCGTTTCGAAAAAGAGCAGGCGGAGTACGAAGAGAAGGTAAAGCGGCGTCAGAAGCAAGAGGAAGAGACGGGAAAAAAGGCCCGTGGCCGCACACCCAGGCCACCCCAGGAAGGACCGCAGGAAAAAGACCAGGTTAATTTCACGGATGAGGAGTCACGCATTATGCCTTCATCCGCCGGGTTTGTTCAGGCCTATAACGCCCAGGCGACGGTTGATACTGCTACCCATCTGATCGTAGAGAACCACCTTACCCAGCAACCCAACGACAAACAGGAAGTGGAACCTACTCTTGCGGCGCTCAAAGCCATGGAAGAGCCACTGGGTAAAGCACAGGGTCTTTTGGCTGATACGGGTTACTTCAGTGAAAGCAATGTCAATCGGTGTGAAGCGCAGGAGATTCTGCCTTATATCTGTGATAGCCGAGAACGGCATAACCAGCGGTTGGAAGAGCGACTGAAGCAGCCACCCCCCTGCCCGGAAGATGCCGATGCGCTTGCATTAATGAGGCATCGACTGAGTACCCCTGCAGGTAAAAGTGTTTACGCACAACGTAAATCAACCGTGGAAACCGTTTTCGGTATCATCAAAGAGGTCATGGGATTCCGACAATTTCACCTTCGCGGGCGAGAGGCGGCACAAGGCGAATGGAATCTGGTATGTATGGCATGGAATCTGAAGCGGATACATGCACTGGGAAGCTAAAGGGGCGGTAAGGATACGTAGGTTTGGCTTACTTCTATTGCTCAGTCAGGGAATCTTGTTCCTATGGGCGAAACTTATGCGCCAAATTGTGCGGGATCGGAAAATATTGTTGGCTCAGGGCGTTAAACCCGACAGCCTCCTAGCCAAGATTAAGTCTCCGCAAGACTACTAGTTGAGGTTCTCCTTCCCCTCGATCACACACACTTTCAGCTGCTTCGATAAGCTTTGTAAGCTCGGCGGCCGAATAGTGTGTGGTGATACGCCCGGAACGATGTCCCAGAAGGTCCTGTCGATCTTCGAAACTTACGCCGGCCGCTCTAAGACGACGACCGAACGTGTGTTTCAGATCATGCACCCTCACCTGGGACAGATTGGCCCGTACCCTCGCCCTTTTCCATGCACTGGTCAGCATGTGATCTAAGGGCCTACCCCGGTAGTGGAACACGTGAGAAGGATGTTTGCCTCGTTGCGCTTCCACGACCGAACGGGCTATCCGATTAAGGACCACAAGTCGTTCGTCTCCGTTTTTCACTAGTTGGCCAAGGACCAGGAATACTGAAGTGTTTAGTTGTGGAAGCCTCATCTCCCATTCCCACCTCAAACTACAAACTTCCGTGTCCCTACAGCCGGTGTTTACTTTGAACAGCGCCATCTCGGCAAGGTAACCGGGCAGTTCCTTGAAAAGTCTGGCTTGTTCTTCCCAGCTTAAAGGGTAAGGCTGACGTCGGTTGTTGTCTGGCAACAATTTGATTTTCGGAGCCGTCTGCAGCCAGGTCATACCGTAGTCGGGTTCTGTCGCAATCAGCACCAAACTATCGTTGATGGTACCATGAAAGCCATAATTTCAAACGGCTCAGCCACAACATGATCAGCTTCAAAGGACGACACTTTCAGCAGGAGATGATAATCCAGAGCATCCGGTGGTACCTGGCGTACTCACTGAGCTATCGCGGTATCGAAGAGATCATGAAGGAGCGCGGCTTTGTCGTCGATCACAGCACGATTCAACGTTGGGTTGTCCATTTTTCACCGGAACTCGAGAAGGCTTTCCACAAGAAAAAGAAACGACCCGGTAATCGATGGCGACTCGACGAGACTTACATCAAGGTCAAAGGCCAGTGGAAGTATTTCTATCGTGCCGTTGATAAACAAGGGAATACCATTGACTTCTTACTCACCGCCAAGCGTGATAAGAAAGCGGCTTTGCGATTTCTGAACAAAGCGATATCACGGAATGGAAAACCTGGGCTCATCAATATCGACAAAAGTAGTGCGAATACAGCTGCGATCAAAGGCTACAATAATGATCACGACAAGCGTATCAAGATCCGGCAATGCAAGTACCTCAACAACATCGTTGAACAGGATCATCGGCGCGTAAAACGCCAATGTCGTCCGGTGTTGGGATTCAAGAGTTTTCGTTCCGCACAGATCACACTGGCCGGAATTGAATTGATCAACATGCTCAAGAAAGGGCAAATACGGACTACTCGCGGGTATTATTCGTCGCCTGTAGCGCAGTTCTATGGCTTGGCTGCGTAACCGGCACGAGAGACTGTAGCAAATTTTGGTCCCTGCTGAGTTTGTGACAAAACCAGTATTTGAGCAGACCACCCAGGCGCTCTTTACAATTGACTGATTCTTCATCACGTTTCCCCATTTTCAGGGCGACAGGAAATAACAATACGTTATCTTTACCTTGATGGTGTCCTTGTGGGTCTCGAATTCGTAGTTACGCAGCCATCGGAAGCTGGATGAGCTCGCTGCAATGCGTCTGCCAGCGATAACGATACAGGTTGGCTTTTCTGGTTTTGAATTCACCACTGACGTGTGCTGGCGTATCGCCTTTGAGCGAAGCGTGAACTCGACTGTGGTTGTAATATTCTAGGAATACGCCAAGCTTTCTCTCCAAGTCAACAGCGTTCCAGGATAATGTCTGGTCAAGAAACTAAACAGCCAGCATCTCTGTTGGTATCTAACATCTGTCGCCAAATCTGGCATCACTCCATTTACACAATCACTTAACTCGCTGACAAACGTAAAGAATCCAATCAGGGCGGCGGTTTTGGCCAAACCTTTTCCTGGGACGGTGGCTCAAGGGCTTGTCCTGGTGTTTCTGAAGGAATTCAGGGGATTATGAATTGTCTGGGTGCGAATGCCCACGGGGATCAGGGCGGTTATGTGCTTGTAGGAGAAGAGAGTGGGTCGCTTCGATTTTCGCGGCGAAAAAAGGGTTGGAAGATCGCTACCTGTCCGATGGTATGGATAAACGCGGGCTGGCTCCGTAGTTCCCAATGACTCTTCTGTTGCCGGCGGGCTGCTCGTTATTGCGTTAGGATACAGACCGAGTTTCCCCCGTCTTCCTGGCTTGCAGCTAACCGGTTTCCGGTTCCAATATCGCCTGTTGACAGTGTTTGCCTGAGGTCCACCATCAGCGTTTGCGTTTAAGGACCTGGATCAGGTGGTTGAGTAATTCCAGAACGTCGTCTGAATCGCCGACGCGGTAGGTCGCCATGCTTGGTTGAGGACGTTTGGTCACCAGGACGCCTATACCCACCCCCCGCAGGTTTCGAAAGGCATCCTCATCGGTCACGTCATCGCCAATATACAGGGGCAGCGTGTCGGGGTCGTCCAGCCCCAGCTCCGCGAGCAGCCACTTCACGGCACGACCCTTGTCCCAGTCGATGTTCGGGAGTAACTCGAATACTTCCTTGCCACCGGTTTTCCTGAGTCGTGGAAGGCTCATCTGTACCTGTTCAATGGTCGCTTCCACGTAGGCCGCATTGATCGTGTCCTTCTTCTGATAGTGCACCACGATCGCAAAACGTTTGCGTTCAATGCTGACCCCGGGAAACTCCGCCAGTAGTTTGGTCAGCTCTGCCTCGGCCTTGTCCAGGTCGTCCAAAATGTCAATTCCGTCCGGGAGTTCCAGATGCAGATTCTGTCCCAGGATCTCCAGGCCGTGACTACCGGCGTAGATGAGTTCCGGCAGACCGACCCGGTCACGCAGTTCCTCGACGTCACGCCCGCTGACAATTGTCACAGGCATCGTTGGGCCGACTTGTGCAGGGCCCGCCGCATCTTTTTTGACAACTCGGCATCTTTGGACTTGCGGATGTTGGGTGTCAGCGTGCCCCCGTAGTTGAGGAAGAGCACGGGCTGCTTGTCTGCGAGCTGATTCGATATCATTTCAATTTCGGCAAGGACTGGGGGCGACGCCGCATCGTCTTCGCTGGTGCCGTCGATGTGCAAGCGGCACAGGTCTTCAAGTACGTAATCCGCGCCGTGATCCAGCATCAGCTGTCGCTGTTCCCCGTCGTCGATCCCGATGGTCATTCCGAAACGGCCCCGGCTGCTGGCAGTAACCCCTACCACGCTGTCCTCTATCACCACGATCTGCTCCGGGTCGAGTTCCAGACGGTGTGCGACCTCCAAGAGGACGTAGGGATCCGGTTTGTTGCCCAGGTCCAGACGCTCAGCCTCGATGCCATCGACCCGCGCATCGAAGCGGTCGCTCAGTTCGGCCTTCTGGAGAATCATGTCGCAGTGCCTGCTGGCGGACACTATGGCCGTCTTGAAGCCCTCATTGCGCAACCGGTGGATGAGTGCGATGGCGCATCCGTAAACCAGGACATCCTGTTGTTCAAGTAGTTCGTTGAAGATGCGCTTCTTCCGATTCCCCAGTCCGTAGACCGTCTCGTAGTGTACGGGATCATCGGGTTCCCCCAAGGGCAGTTCGATGTGCCGGGAGGAGAGGACGTTCTTTACTCCTGAGTGGCGCGGCCTGCCTTCGACATAGTGACGGTAATCCAGATCCTCCTGGAAGGGTCTGAGATCTTCCCCTTCCAGCGCGGGGTGCTCCTGCAGGAATTTATCGAAAAGCCGCTTCCAGGCCTCGCTATGGATTTCGTTGACGCCGGTGACGACGCCATCCAGATTGAAGATTACGGCGCCGAACCTTTCCCGTGAGATGACGAGGTTCAGGTCGGCGGCCGCTTGATGGTTCACGGTCATCGGTTTCTTGTGGCCTGCGGTAGGTTGGGGTTGATGTGCCAGGTTGCGTAATCAAGCGGAGCGCAATATCGAGATCAAACCCGACTGCCGCAAGAAATCGATTGCCGGGTTCCAGTGGTCGATGCGCGCTTGCGCTTGAACTATCGTTGCGCGCCGCTTCACGAACCTGTCAGTCCTCAAAACCTATCCGCTCAGAAAATCTATGAGTTGGGCTTCATTTGAATTACTGGTGACGGTGCCAGAGCATACTTGAAATTATTGGGGCTTTTTCAGTTTTGTTCGGGGAACAGGCCGGGCATCCAGCGCGGGGCCAGTTTGGCCGGGAAGGTGAGGCGCAACGGCGCGCGCGTGCTTGCGGAGATGACCACGCCGCGTTCGATCAGGGCGGATACGACCCGGCGGGCATGGCGGTCGCTCGTGCCTAACAGGGGCGGCACTTCCCCTCGGAGGAGTTCGCCCCGATACAGAATGGCTTCGAGAATGCGTCCGGCCTGTGACGGCAGGGCATCGGCGCGCACTTCTTCCTCGACCCAGAGGAGAATGCGATCCCGCAGGCGGGAGGGCTGCACCAGTTCTTCCATGAACTTTACCTGGTCGAGACAGGTTTCAAGGAAGAAACGGGTAAAGGTGGCCAGTCCTTCCTCGCTGAGATTGCCGCGTCCGTCAAGATCGCTACGGCGTGGAAGATCGCATTGCGCCAGATGGCTCTTGTATGAACGGACGTTGCGCGCCATACCACGGGAGATTGACCAGATACCGCCTGTGTCCAGAGCTTCAAGTAGCATGGCCTGAGACATCAGGCGCGCCACTCGGCCATTGCCATCCATAAACGGGTGTATCCAGAGGAGACGGTGGTGGGTTGCCGCTGCTGAGATAATGGTTTCCGCCTTGCCGAGATTGCTGTATGAGCGCCCGAAATGCTCCAGAAAGCGAGGCAGGGCACCGGGGCTGATCGCGATATGCTGGCCAACCTTCACGTCGCGCTGGCGCAGTTCGCCAGGGATCACCTGCATGCGCTCGCCCGTATCGGGATCTTCGACCCAGAGCAGTTCGTTCGGTAGCAGTTCCCCGAACCGTTGGTGGATATCGCAAATGCCCTCTAGACTCAGGACACGGCCATGCAGTCCGCCGTTATCGATCCATTGCTGAACCGCGATGTGCGCCTTGGCTTCAAGCTGGAGATTCCGTTTGTCGATGTTGGCGCTATAGTCGTTTTTGAGGGCGCGCTCGATGTCGACCGGATGGGTATCGTGGCCCTCGATCAGATTGCTGTAGTAGCAGTTCATGGCCCGGACCAGATCGGCCAATGCCGTTAGAACCCCTTCAGGAAGGCTGCGGCGAAACCCTGCCGCATGCGCCGCCAGATCAACCGCCAGATCGGCTAGATCAGTACGGTGGCGGGAACTCTCCTGAATTCTCATCGGCTCCATGAGCGAGACGATCTCTCCTCGGTCTATAGGCTCCGGTCTGTCTGGTTTCATGGCCGCTTCTGTATCCGCGTCATAATCATTAATAATATTAAGATTATCATGTAGATGCATATTTACAAAGGGTTAAATGCGCCCTTTCCATGTCCGCTTCCATGTCCGGTTTGTAGGCCGCTTTTTATCTCGGTCTATTTTTCCTGTTAATGACACGGCTTTCGTCTCCCGATGATGCGCTTCAGTCATGATCTGTCTTGTCTCCCGTTAGCGGTTTTCCTCATTCTTCTACACGGTTCTAGCCGGGGTTCAAGCGAAGCGAAGATCGTAGCGTTGCCGCGAGTCGGAGGTCTACATCATCGTTACGCTTGGCAAGATGCTGCGTGAACAAGTTTTCTTTCGCCCGTCTCGCGAATCATACTCATGGCGTGTGGTCAAAAAACTCATCCGCATTTGATATATCAACATCTTACCACCGATATTCAATTCCAGAATTCGGTGGACCAGGAAATATATTGCGACAATGCTCAGCAAGGACTAAAGTATAGTATTAAGAGGTACTACCTAGTAATAAAAGGGAGTTTGGTATGGCGACATCGGTAAAACTTGACGATGGTTTGAAAAGTCGTATCCAGCGCCTGGCTGATATGCGGCACCGTTCGGCGCATTGGATCATGCGCGAAGCGATTCGCGACTACGTCGAGCGTGAAGAAGCTCGAGAGAACTTTAAGCAGGAGGCCTTTGCGTCATGGACGGCTTATCAAGAAACCGGGCGGCACCTGACAGGTCAGGAAGTGCGCGATTGGCTAAAAACCTGGGGCACAGATAAAGAAATACAGATCCCGCAGTGCCACGAGTAGTTATCACTGAAGGTGCAGCGCAGGGATTGGAGCGCTGTAGGCTGTTTCTGGCCGAAAAAAATCCCCAGGCGGCGGTGCGTGCTGGTCAAGCGATAGCGCAGCAATTCGCACTTCTGGAAACGGGACCAGAGATAGGCAGGCCGTTTGATGATTCTCCTGAACTGCGTGAACTAATCGTCCCATTTGGAGATTCTGGTTATGTGGCGCTTTATCATCACGAAGTAAAAAACGATTCGGTGTATGTGCTTGCCTTCCGACACCAGAAAGAAGCAGGCTACTAAGAAATCTAGAAATATTTAACCTGTCCCTGGTGTCCTGGTCCACCGAATCTTTATGCCTGTCGATCTGATCATAGCCCTCTGAATTTATTGTCTTTATTGTATTCTTGGATAGAGAATTCTCAAGAACTTGTTTTCATGATGAGCACTATTTTTTACCCTAAAATCGTTGCCAAGCTTTCCTTTAATGCTGTGCTGTCGTCGGCATTCAGTCGTCCCATGGCCTTGATGACCAGACGCTTCTCTATGGTGGTGATCACCGGTTTGATAGCTGAAGGTTTAAGCAGGCCGGCGGCCTGCCAGTCCTGAATAATCACTTCACCGATCGTTCGAGACGGCTTGAGCTGGCTGGTCACTGCCATAATGATGAGATCGGGCCGCTCGTTGTTGTAGTGACTAGAGCTGATAATTACCGCAGGACGCTTCTTACTGGTGGACTGGTCGGTGAACGGGAACGGCACCAGTATGATGTCACCAAACTCAGAGCTGGTCATAGACGGCGTCTTCCGGATTGTCCCAGACCTGGGCAAGGCTTGGCTCAGCGGTTTGGCTTGCGGCCTGAGTCAGGTGCCGATCCGTGCTGCGGCTATTCAGAAAATCGATAAAATCCTCGACTTCGACGATTCGCTCTGGCGGCAGTGCTTCGAGCTTTTCGATCAGCTCGTGGATATCGTGGCGTTGATTGGCCATCGGGTAAGCCCTCCTGATGATTTGCATTGGCATGGCGATTTCGTGATCACACCGGTATTGTAAGCTGGAATAACGTGAGCGAGACACAAAAAAGGAAGCGTGTCCTTAGAGAATTGATAGCCAAGTCCCTGCGGGACTTTTGCGGGGATTAGTCCTCGTGCGGTCAAAAAACTCATCCGCATTGATATATCAATATGTTAGCAGCTGTGGTCGGTGCCGCAACACCTTTGTATCTTGTCTCAATCCCGGAATTATGTAGCAACCGCACATTAGGGCGAATCAACAACTTAGCGCGGCATGGACTCACGGAATGAGCCAGTACCTGAGGTATCCTGAGGGCGAGTTGGGCACATCCGGAGATGCCATGTCGCAACATTTCCTCCTCTCAGCCGAGGCCCGCTCGTTGTCGGTGCGGGAAATCTTTACGCTCAGCGACGATAATGCGTTCGAGCTTTTTCGGGAACTGCGTTGGGGCAAAGGTGAGCAAGTGGCCTGTCCGGTATGCGGGGTCGGAGAACGTCACTGGTTCCTGCCCAGTCGCCGGCAGTGGCGCTGCAAGGCGTGCGCACACACTTTCTCGGTGACCTCCGGGACGATCTTTGCCCACCACAAGTTGCCGCTTCGGGTTTATCTGGCCGCAGTGGCACTCTATACCAACGCGGCAAAAGGTCTCTCAGCCTTGCAGATCAGCCGTGATTTGGGGGTTCAATACAAGACTGCCTTCGTGCTGGTGCACAAGATCCGCGAGAGTCTCATGGTACAGCGCGATGAGACGCCGCTGTCCGGAGCGGTCGAGGTGGACGGTGCCTATGTGAACGGCCATATTCGCCCACAGAACAAGAAAGAAGAGCGGGTTGATCGACGGCTAGCACAGAACCAGGATCCGGATAAGCGTTGTATCCTGGTGATGCGTGAGAAGCATTGCGAGGAGAGCGGTGCGCGAGGGCCCGTTGGTGCGCGCAGGACCCTGAGCTTCGTGATTCGGCGGGAAAACCAAACCGATGTCGGCACCTTGGCCAAACACTTCATCGCCCCTGGAACCGTCATTTCTGCCGACGAGTCTGACGCCTACGACCTGCTGCATGCCCACTTCCCGATGCGGCGGGTCAATCATCAGCGTGAGTACTGGGCCGACGACGGCACGAACAACAACCAGGCGGAATCCTACTTCTCGCGTTTTCGGCGCATGGAGATCGGCCAGACCCACAAGTTCGGCAACCGCCACCTGGCCAACTATGCCAACGAGGCGGCCTACCGGGAAGACACCCGGCGCTGGAGCAACGGCAAGATCTTCCACGACATCTTAACCAAGTGCGCGCGCACCCTCACCCATCGGGACTGGTGCGGCTATTGGCAGGGCAACAAACGCCTGCAAGAGCGCTTGGCGAGTTGAGCCCCGAGCATCAACACGCTTTCCAGGTCTTAGCGCCCCCCTCCGTTCCTGCGTCCCGGAAGATCTCCAGGACTAGGCGTTGGCATTCCCCCTGGCGAAAAAACTGATTGCGCTGGCGAGGGACCTTTGCACGGATACCCTCAAGCTTGTAGTCCGGCGCGAACAGTTTGATCGATCCATCCAGGTGGCCCACGTCTGCCACCAACCGCTCCAGTTCCCGGCGACACTGTTCGATCCGCCCCGCCAACTGCCCCCGCTTGGCCACCAAGCCGGTCACAACATGTGATTCTGCCATGGAAATGCCCCGTGCTGTTTTCGTGCCCGGGATTGTGACTGCTGTACCGCCCGGAATCATGTGCAGTTGCTACATAATTCCGAGCATTTGAGGATAATACTGTTTCAGCGCGCTGCGCAATCGATTGGTGATGCGTGTCTTGTCATTGACCAGGTTACGCCGTTGTTCAACCAGGCAGACCAGCGTGCGCATCTCAACACTTTGCGGCTTTAGTGGCGTGAAGTGATCGGGGTGGCGGACCAAAAGGTCCAAGGCAAGCTCTGCATCTGTCGGGTCATCCTTGGCGCGACTGGGTGTAAATGCTTCGCGGTACTTCGCCAACGTTGATGGATTCACCGGGAAAATCACGACGAAGTCATACTTCTGTAGTGCATAGACAATGGGGCTTTTGGATAACTCCAGCGCGACAGCGATAACGCCATCAAATCGCTCATGAAGCGACTGCGCCCACTGATCGATCTGGTCCACTTTATGCGAGATGCAGTCGAACTCCCGCTGTTGATCACCAGCAGCCTGCACACAAATGTCATGCTTTGAGTCTGCCCAATCAATGCCAACGTAAGCCGTAAACGCGTTGTCGGTTAGAGAGTTCATGGATTGTCTCCAAGATGCTATGTTAACAATAAGGGACATGCAGTCTAGAGTTCTTCGAAAGCAATATAGGTGAGCCGGTGCGACGGCGAGCCCTGAGTATTCGTTGGTGAACTCAAGCGCACCTGCGGACTCGAAGCCAAAGCCGTGAACATCGGATGTTTGGGTCGAAATATTCGTAGTCCGCGGGTGCATGTCCTGCTCTCACTGGCAGCTACCTGCCAGCTGTGTCGAGTATCACAGAGAGTGGGACAGAGTAACTATATGGGGTCGGAAGTGCTCATCCGAGTAAATCACTGAGGAAATTTATTGCGGCCAACAATAATGCGTGAAACGCATAAAGGCCCATCCCCTTGTATCCGACTACATCCCGGTTTACGGCTATATTTATGACTGCAAGACCGGAAAATTAGTTGAAGTGCCTGAGGCTACGGCCGCTGGCAGAGCCACTTGACCCACAATAGTTGGTTGCATTGATTTTACAAGGCCGGTACTCCGGCCTTTTTTGATAAGGGTTGTCTATTACGCCGGAGCAGTATTGGATGAGCCCGAATCATGCTTCAGTTGTCCCTTCGAATAAGTACTATCGACCCGAAGCGGACATAGCCGGATAGAGGGGCCAAGTGTCAAAAAATTTCCTGATTACCGACGAGGCTCAGCTACTGAGTCTGTGCGCTCGGCATAATGGAACCTGCTGAATCCAGGAGGGTTTCCATCGTGAAGAAGAATGCAATACAGTTTCAAACAGGCCTTGGTTTGCACGAATTCATGGACAAATACGGCAGCGAAACACAATGCGCCAATGCATTGTACCAACTCCGTTGGCCAAACGGATTCGTCTGTCCGGAATGTGGAAACACCACCGGCTGTAAACTTAAGACCCGCAAAATATACCAATGCCACAAGTGCCACCATCAGTGCTCGCTGACGGCGGGTACCGTATTCCATGGTACGAAACTGCCGCTGAGGAAATGGTTCCTGGCCATCTACCTGCTGACCCAGCGTAAGAAGAGCACCTCGGCCCTGCAACTGTCGCGTGAGATCGGCGTAAACTACGATACGGCCTGGAAACTCAAGCACAAACTGATGCAGGTAATGATGGAGCGCCAGCGCGAGAAGAAGTTGTCTGGCCGTATCGAGATCGATGACGCCTATATCGGAGGAGAGAAGCCGGGTAAACGCGGACGTGGTTCCAGCAACAAAATCCCTTTCGTGGCAGCCGTTGAAACGACGCAGGACGGCAGGCCATTGCAGATGCATCTGCGTCGAGTCCGTGGTTTTCGTCATACGGAAATTTCACACTATGCCAAATCCAGCTTGGCAAGGGGTAGTACGGTAGTCTCCGACGGGCTCTACTGTTTCAGCGCAGTGCAGGATGCGCGCTGCAGCCATATCGCTATCGTCACGGGCGGTGGGCGGAAAAGTGCGCAGATCTCGACCTTCAAATGGGTCAATACCATGCTGGGTAACGTCAAGAACTCCTTGCGTGGGACTTTTCATGCGATTAGTAGAAAGCATGTGCCTCGTTATCTTGCCGAATTCGAATACCGATTCAATCGCCGGTTTCATCTTCCGGCTATGATTGAGCGGTTGCTCTTTGTTGCTTTGCGTACACCACCGATGCCCTATCGCTTCCTGAAGATGGCTGAGGTTTATAGGTAATCAGGAAAAATAATGACAGTCATCGCAATGCCGGTCTTATTTTCAATCAGCGTTTCGTCGAACGCTACACTGATATACGGCGCGTCGGCACGAACTCAATTTGAAAACTATCAGGCAACACTGGGGGACACGCTTGAAACTTTCGATGGTTTTGCAGCGCAAACGGACCTGACCACCCAAATACCCGGGCTTACATTCGAAACGACTTACAAACGATTTGTCTCTCCCCCTGGTCCGATTAGCCAGCCAGTCCACGTCATCTGCGATGGGGGAAACCCCTACGGCACTACATGTTCGGATACTGACATGATAATCAGTGGCACCGGCACCAACGGGGGGGCTACCGACGGCCAATCGATCTATGAGATCGTTTTTGATACTGGCATGCTGCGTGCCGGTCTTGAACGAATCTTCAACACCTTTTCCCTGACGCGTTTCTATAGAGGTGCCACTCTGTTAGGTGAACACCAGAATACCGCCAACACGGAGTTTGTCGGTTTTATCACGGACGCGGCAAATCTGATCACCCGGATCGAGATGGATGGCTTGAATTGTGGGACCGTTTTGAGGCCCGTTTATTGTCACCATTTGGGAGGGTTAAAACCCCCAGCTTCAGCTGGCAGCTTTCAGCATGAAGCATTATCCTGAGATGTATGAAGGAGTATAGAAGAGGAAGTCATTCGGTATTTGAGATCCATATACACATGGTGTGGTGTACCAAGTATAGGAAAAAAGTGCTGACAAAAGATGTTGGTAAGCGACTGCGTGAACTGTGTCGGCAGATATGCTCGGATATGGGGGTAGAAGTATACTCTGGGGTGGTTGCAAAAGATCATGTGCACGTATTGGTCTCTATCCCACCACAAGTATCGGTGAGTAAGCTGATCCAGAAGCTCAAGGGAAAATCATCTTACAAATTGCAAAGGGAGTTTGAATCCTTAAGAAAGGAGTACTGGGGACAAAGGATGTGGGCACGCGGATATTTTGCTTGTAGCACAGGGAACGTAACGGATGAAATGATCGAGGACTATATCGAAAGTCATGGAGATCAAGATGACGATTTTCATGTTGAGTAGGACTTCCAGTCGAGCCCTTCAGCCGCCTTGGGGCGGTGGGCTTGTAGCTGGCTTTAGCCTGAGCGGCACTTACAGTGCCTAATTCAAGCCACCTACTTCAGTAGGTGGTTGGCTTGACTGTCACCATTTGGGAGGGTTAAAACCCCCAGCTTCAGCTGGCAGCTTTCAGCATGAAGCATTATCCTGAGATGTATGAAGGAGTATAGAAGAGGAAGTCATTCGGTATTTGAGATCCATATACACATGGTGTGGTGTACCAAGTATAGGAAAAAAGTGCTGACAAAAGATGTTGGTAAGCGACTGCGTGAACTGTGTCGGCAGATATGCTCGGATATGGGGGTAGAAGTATACTCTGGGGTGGTTGCAAAAGATCATGTGCACGTATTGGTCTCTATCCCACCACAAGTATCGGTGAGTAAGCTGATCCAGAAGCTCAAGGGAAAATCATCTTACAAATTGCAAAGGGAGTTTGAATCCTTAAGAAAGGAGTACTGGGGACAAAGGATGTGGGCACGCGGATATTTTGCTTGTAGCACAGGGAACGTAACGGATGAAATGATCGAGGACTATATCGAAAGTCATGGAGATCAAGATGACGATTTTCATGTTGAGTAGGACTTCCAGTCGAGCCCTTCAGCCGCCTTGGGGCGGTGGGCTTGTAGCTGGCTTTAGCCTGAGCGGCACTTACAGTGCCTAATTCAAGCCACCTACTTCAGTAGGTGGTTGGCTTGACTGTGTCGGCTATTCGGACGATCTGTTTTTCGGCAACATGCCAGAGTCTAATGGGTCGGTACCCGAACCCACCACCCTCGCATTGATGGGCCTTGGCCTAGCCGGTATCGGCTACAGGCGGCATCGTAGTAAGAAAGCTGCTTAGTTTACCCGCAGGCCCTCAAGCAGCCCGCTATGGATCGCCCTGGCGGGGTTTTTCTTTGGCTTGAATAATTCCCGAGTAATTTACTGTGATAACTCGAGTCGACCCAAAAAACGACCTTCGCAGGGCGCACCGCCACGCCGTCAGATTCCGTCGAAGAATAATCATGAAAAAAAGAGCCATGAATGGCTCTTTAATCGGAGATTTACTGTCAGGTAATTTTACATTTCAATCAGGCCAAGGAGGAATGATTTTCCCTAACTGGCTGAAAAGGAATAAGAATATTATTGTGGCATAGATCATGCAATTACATTTAAATCGTTGTGGTTATCGGATAGCAATACGAGGGAGTGAGGGATTGTGAAGAGATGTCTATCGGCATTAGCCGCAATGGGTAGCGTTATCTTGGCAACGAATGCCAACGCGACGGCTTTCTATATCGATCAGTTTCAGATAACGAAAAACGGGAACTCCAGCTGGTTTAATGACCCCTTCGATGATGGTCTGGTGCCACCGTTGAGCGAAAGCTTTTTTCCGGATGGTACCCAGGCTAATTATTTCACAAAATCTGATCCGATGCCGGGCCCGGAACAGAACGGCAAACTCGTTCTGGATACGGCCCAGGGTGAACCCAGCACGAGCGAGGTCACCGGAAATCAGCTTCTGATGCAACGGGCCAGATTGGCCACCAACACCAGTGACGATTCGGCGGATCTAGGCAGGGGACTCAAGACTGATGATACATTCATAGTGAGCGGTGTCTACGACCTGATACAGCCGGATATAAAACAAGAGCGCTATGGTATTCGACTAACCGATTTTAAGAGCGATAATCTGGATCCCAACGACAACGTTGCATTGGGCGTAGTTCTCACCATACAGGGTGATTGGATGGTCGGGTTTCGCGAAGCGGATTTCGTGGCGGGAAAATTTAATCTGCTCGATAGCTACAACCTTTCGAATACAACCGATATTGAGATTTTTGATCAGATTGCCCTTATGCTGAGCAAGCCAAACGCTACCAGTAATGAAATAACGGCAAGCTTCGAACTGATCGATCTTCAGGACACATCGAATAATCTATTAATCGGTTTGAAGGGCAATCCGACGATCTTCGATGGTGAGTTGTGGACCAGGGCCGACTTTCTGGCATATCAGGTTGTCCCAGTGCCCGCAGCCGCATGGCTCTTCGGCTCCGCCCTGCTGGGCCTCATCGGTGTGGCAAGACGTAAGAATACAGCATGATAATTATGTATACGTTCAACGACCCAAAACAGGCTTTCGTAAGCCTATAGACTCACGACTCTTGCAGGACTAGAGTAACAATTCATACTGCCAACAAGGAGTGCGCATGATGGAAAAACGACAGTCAATCCTCTCAGCTGCTTTATTAACCTTCGCCCTGCCTTTCTCGTCGGTATCAATTGCGGCCAGCTGGGCAGAAATAGCCGACGCGGGTGACCTGACGACAAGCGCGCAAACACCGCTCGGCAGCGGTGTGTTGGATCAAATCAGTGGTGTCGTCACTAACAGTCATGATGTGGATTTGTACAAAATCTTTATTGATAATCCGATCGTCTTCTCTGCGACAACCAGCGCAGGAGATCCAGAAAAAACCGAAACCGAAGAGTTGGATGCAGCCCTGGCCTTGTTTGATGCAACAGGGCACGGCGTCTACTTTAACGACGACCGTGTGATCGACGACGCAAACGCCACCTTACCCTCTGGCCATCTGCTCAGCCCAACGTCTACGGGGGTCTACTTTCTGGCGGTGTTTGACGACGATGGACTACCTTTGAGTGGCGCCGCCGCGTCGCTTGACGACCTTATCTTCCCAATCGTCGATGCTCCGTATACAGATGTCGTAGGTCCCACGGGAAGCGGCGGCACATTGCCGCTGTCCGGTTGGGGATTTGATCCCGATACGCCGATAGATTTCGATAACAATGTTGGCCTCGACGGCGAGTACCTAGTCAATCTCACCGGTGCCAATTTCGTGGTTCCTATCCCCGCAGCACTATGGCTTTTTGGCTCCGGCCTGCTCGGACTATTTGGGATAGCGAGAAAAAAGGCGGCGTAATGGTTACAGTATTTGCGACAGCGGCTTCTTCGGGAGCCGTTATCTTTATACGCTGTATGTCTGGAGTTGGTTTTTGCTGTTTTCAGCATTAAATCGTTAATGATTTACTCGGATAAGTGCAACGACCCGTTTGAGACAGTCGGCCCATTCGATCGGAAACCGGGGGGTGGGAAGAGAGCGTATTTTTTGGGGCACCTTCTCTACGTGATTGCCCGACGCCAGCACGGCTATCTCTATGGTGGCTTATCCGATACGTAGATCAAATTTTTCGCATTATGCCATGGAATCCGAGTGAGCATACAGATCAGCACGTTGCTGGTGCTAAATTGATTTAGAAGGGAAAGCGAGTGTTGTTTCATGATGTAATTGGCAAGGAGGTGAGAAATGAAAGAAACGAAAGTGTTGCTGCTGCTAATGGTTGCCATGACACTTTTGACGACAAGATTGGTGCATGGAGCGACTTTATTCATTTCTTATGATGATCCCATCGGGGATTTTCAGAACGTTAATATAGATCTAATTGGAATGACCCTGGTTTTTGATGACGTGACCGGGAATTATGAGCTCACCGTCAATTTCGATGATGCCAATCCTTTCATGGGAACGTTTAATGTTAACGCCAATCTATTGAACGGAAATATCAGTCCGGTAACAACGGACCCTGCCTTCGTTGGTATTAATGAAATACCCACTGCAAGCCCTCCAACCAATGAATTAATTTTTACGGGAACGGACACAAGACTGACATCATGGAAACAAGGGGATCTAGTCGCAAACAACAGTTCGATATTTGGAATCCCAGTGGACGCTACCTTTACATCTTTTTTGTCAGGGGTGCAGAATCTTGGTCTTGGGATAGATGAATTGAATCCCGGTAGTTCATCTGTTGCTCTTATTCCTGTACTGCCAGCCCTTTGGCTCTTCGGGAGCGGTCTTCTGGGATTGATAGGAATAGCAGGACACAAGAAAATAGCATAGACACTCTTAGTCGCGGCTCCTTCGGGAGCCGTCTTCGTACGCAAGTGAATATCGCGTTCTGGCCGATGCTCCATGCCATACATGTTTATTGGTTACCTCAACGAGAAGGCTCTGGAAAAACTCTGACTTCGCCCCATTCAAAGAGATCTGCAGAAAAGTCGAAGGTGGTACGCAAGGTGCCTTGCTCTTGTGGGAGCGGAAAGAAGTACAAACATTGCTGTGGTTCCGAACGCACATTGCATTAATTCCACTGCAGGAAATGCATGACGAAAAGAGTCAGTGACCGTTGAATGACTTGGCGCGATAATAATTGCGGAGGACACCGATCCTAATGGGCTGCTGCGCCAACTGTCGACCCTACCAGGTCTACATCATCGTTACGCTTGGCGAGATGCCTCGTGAGAAAGTTTACTTTCCCTGTCTGCGATGCGTGCTCATGCACTTCCACGCAGATAGATATTGAGAAGCGACAAGAATAATTTAAGGACCCCCGAGTCTAGTGCAGACAGAACTGGAACAAAGGTAAACATCACCATTCTCATAGCCAACCCAAGCACTTATTGGCGTAAGTCCGCGAGTTGAATCTATCGCCGTGACCTTAGATTTAGGTGTTCCACTAAGAACACTACATGCAACTGACGAGCAGTATGCTACAGCACCTGAAGAGTATCCAACCCAAGACCAGGTAATTCGTTGTGTATTGCCTACAGCAATAGCAGTTACTGCCCCAATGTCTGCAGCCGAGGCCTTGGTGCCGAACGGTACGATAAATATCAAAGTCCATATGAAGATAATTATTCTCAAGATTGTTTTCACCATTAGCTTGTCCTTTTTCGGGCTACTGATTGATAAAGGTCTTGCAGTCAAAATACTCATACGTGCTTTAGATAGCAACATGATAGCATCCATAGCTGGTGCCCGTGCGGGGCGTTGTTGCATAAATCAAGCGGCCCGAGTTCATCGCCCTTCGCTACACTGATCTGATGCGGAAATCAGACTCTATCTTCAGATATCACATCCGGAACTGGTCGACCTACAACCGCGCATTGGTGCGCCGTGGTAGTATCACCTTCTGGGTCGACGAGGATGCGGTGTCAGCCTGGCGTAGTCAAGTTGAAACCGAGGGGCGTGGTAGACCATGGGTCCACACTGATAGCGCCATCGAATGTGCACTGATCGTCAAAGCCGTCTTCCATCTCAGTCTGCGTGCGACCCAAGGACTTCTGGAATCGGTGGTACAGTTGATGGACATTGTACTGCCGGTACCGAACTACACAGATGAATCGGCGCCAGCGTGGACTCGATACGCAATGGCAGACTGCACCGACGAAGCAAGCGCGGCACGTGGTCATAGACACCACCGGGTTGAAGGTATTCGGTGCGGGTAATGGTATGTCCGCAAGCATAGCATGGGACGCGGTCGCTGTCGTACCTAAGGAAAGGCTTCATCTGGGGGTAGACCAGGAAACGAAGAAGATTGTCGCCGTCGATCTGACCCCGAGCAACATTCACGATAGCTCACACCTGCCAGTCATGCTGGACCAGGTGATGGGCGAAGTAAGTCAGGCGTCTGGTGACCGGGCGTACGACACCTGGAGATGTTATCAGTCGATTCTGGCGCGCGGGGCAGTTCCGACGATTCCACCGCGGCGCAATGCGAGGCTGAGCGCAGTCAAAGATCCGCCATCGTTCAAGGCCGTGCGAGATGCGGTGTTGTGCTGCATCAAGAGTAAGGGACGCTACCCGTGGCGGACTTCAAGTGGGGCTACGCGTCAGAGCCTGGCAGAGAACGCGGTTTCCCGTTTCAAGGCTTTGGTTGGTGTGCAACTGATGTCACGAAGGTTTGACACGCAGCAGGTAGTAGAGGCCATGGTCAAATGCCGAGTTCTGAATCGGATGGCGGCGCTAGAAATGCCTAAGTCCAAACGCATTCCAGTGGTTTGATCTGTCTCTTTTTAAAAGAGCATAGGGATTCATCGCGTCGGTTCCGAATATTGCAACAGCGCTATTAGCCAGGAACAGGAATTCGTGGCGGTTGAGATTTGGTAAGCATCGTGGATGCCTGAAAACGAATTCTTGAGAATTCTCTGTCCAAGAATACAATAAGGACAATAAATTCAGAAGGCTATGATCAGATAGGCAGAAATAAAGATTCGGTGGACCAGGACACCCATTGGTCGCAGGTTCGATTCCTGCAAGATCTACCAATAAAAACAAATGATTACGACAATATCAGGCCTTATTTTTTCTTAACAGAAGTTTCGGGGTTCCATCTGGAAGTGTCACTTCACCAGGTAATAATATCCCTATCCCCTGGTACCGGTGGTCAAAGTTCTGTTTGCTTCCGCTTTCTTCCTGTCTACCAGACGAAAATTCATTGATTAATACCTCTCAAGCCAGCTTCTTGCATCATTGCCACGCTACAAATGGGATATTTCCTAGCAGCATCACTATGGCCATTAGCGAATTGAACTAGCTATTGATTCGTAATTGCGAACGATCTACTTGGGGGATACAAATTAACTATAACTAATGCTTATAGGGATAATAATTATTAAAAGCTTTACAATTTAAGAAATTACTAATATTATGTTTCTCTATTGAAGGCACCCAACAATGGTCTTCATAACTTAAGTAGTACAAATTTAAACTCTTATTGTGGAGATCGACAAATGAAAACTATCATTAAAGTTGCGACTGTAGCTGCTCTGATCGGCGCTTCCGCTACCGCTTCCGCCTGGTGGGGTGGTCCTTGGGGTGGAAACCGTGGATATGGTGACGGATATGGTGACGGATGGGGTGACATGTTTGGTGACATGGACTTCAACATGAGTTCCCGTGCGTCCGGTTCCGGTTATGGCCGTGGCTATGGTCGCGGATACGGCTATGGCAGCCCGTACTACGGTGGTTATGGCGCCCCTTATGGTGGTTATGGCGCGCCCTACGGCTACGGTGCACCTGTTGCTCCTTATGGCTACCCGGCTCCGGTTGCCCCTCAGGCTGCTCCCGCCGCTCCGGCCAAGTAAGTCAATAGACAGTTAGAAAATTCCATCGTCGCAGGGCGCGACTCAGGCACAGGGAGTGTGCTGATGAGAATCGGAATAATAAGGACCCCGTGAGGGTCTGCTAACCCAACGAGTTCAGGATCATGAAAAAGATTTCAAAAGTGATTGCGGTTGCCGCGATGGCAACTGCTTCCATGACAGCTAGTGCCTGGTGGGGTGGCCCCTGGGGTAACAATGGCTACGGTGATGGTTTTGGTGATGGATACGCCGACGGCGGATTCAGCTTCAGCATGAGTGCACGCGGAAGTGGCCGCGGATATGGCAACGGCTATGGCCGCGGCTACGATCACTACGGCTATCCTTACTACGGCGGATACCCCCAGGCTATCGCTTCACTGAGCGAAGAGCAGCAGGCTGCCGCCGCTGAGCAGCAGAAGGCATTCGCAGAACAGCAGGCCAAGGCCTTCCAGCAGGCGGTTGAAGCACAGCGTCAGCTCGCCGAGCAGTTCGCGGCCAACCAGCCGCAGCATGTTGCGCCCCTCGGCATCGAGCCGGTTTCCTTTGATCGTCCGTTCGAGCAGGATTTCGCTGATATGGAAGCCCGCCACGAAGAGATCGTCAAGCAAATGGAAGAGCGTCGCAATGCAATGACCGCCAACCTGCCCGGCAGGCCGGAACTGACGGATGATAGCCGTCGCGTCGAGGCTCGCAAGCAGATGCAGGAGCGCCGTGACGAGATGATGAAACATGTCGAGGCACAGCGGAAGAGCGCCGAGCAGCAGCAGGCTGTGATGCGAAAGCAGGCTGAAGAACGCCGCGCCAACAAAGAGATCTGAGCACTAACCTCAGATTGAACCAAAAACCGCGTGCGGTTCATGCTGCAGGCGGTTTTTCTTTGTCCGAAGTGCTGGGTTTCATAGCGGGTACACGACGATGCTAGCTTCCTCGTGTGGTCAAAACAGCTCATCCGTGTCGATATTTCAACAGGTTATTGCTTCAGGCAAAACTTGGTGAGAGAGGGATCATGCAGCGTAGCGAACCCTCTGTACTGAATCACTTGACTGACGAATCAGTCGCGTTCTCCTCAAACCAGCTCTCGGTCCACAGTCCTTGGAAATCTGAGAAAGCCCAGAAATTATGTGTGACCAGCACCAAGTCGTTGACGGCGGCGATGGCTTCGATCTGAGAATCCGGTTAGGAAGGCTGCCCTACGATGTCCTAGAGTTCAACGAACAGTTGGATGATTGGCCATAAGATGCGGGCAGTGATTCAGGTCCAGGGGAGTAACGCGCCCAGTGTTAAAAATCTGTCCCTGGAGAAATGTTGCTCAAGCCGATATGAGGAGTTGATAAAGTCCCCGGCATTGCAGGGGGTATTTCTGGATACCGGAGGTAAAGCGGAACTCCGTCAGGAGCAAGAGTTACCCCGCGCCTGTTTTCGCGAGAGAGTTGTTAGTCCGCCAGCAATATCGTTGGTCTTATAGACAGTTACCCCTCCACGTTTCAGTTGCCAAGATATCCGTGCCGCGGCCTCCCAGCTCCAGTATGAGATGTTCAATCCGGAACATGCAGACGAATAGTGACGGTGCCGATACTTGAGCCTCTTGTATCGAACTGCCAAAGCGTCGCCGAACCAGTATCCGCTGCTACATGGCTGCTGTGATTGTTGACTGTCTGAGCCCACCAGTCGAGGCTAAATGTCATCCCATTGGCATAAGCGTCCAGATTACTCGGAATATTCCAGTCCATAGGGCTGGCGATGGAGTAGGGTTCAATCGCGTAAAGGTCAACTCCATCCAGACTTGCGGTTGATGTAAAAGCGACTTTTCCACCAACATGCCCGATCAGCCACCAATGGGTGGAATTTGTGTCATCGAGATCGAAACTGAAACTGCCAGTGAGTTGCGAAAGGTCAATATCACCCAGAATCTTCACCTCGCGTGGCACCCCACCTGACGGACTCGCAATGAGAATGGCATCTTCCAAAACGCCGCCTGTATCGACAGCGCGATCCACTTCGATATGGGAGCATGCCGATAGACCAGCGAGTGCAGAGATAGCGAATAGTAAAACAGAGAAGTTTTTCATGATCTGTCCTTCCTTTGATTCGAAAAAAACCACCTTCCTTCGCTTTAATAGTAGCAGATTAGTTGTTCGCTAAATGGGCAAGAAGTTCATTTGGAAAACCGGTTTTTCGATTGGTTCAGCAGCGTCTGCCATCCTTGCCATGGAATGTAGATCGAATTAGCTCGGACTTCCAATATGCGGCCATTGGGACAATAGCTTCCTGACTGCTGTCCGGTAAAAATACTTCACACTGATTCTAACAATACTTACATAAAAATAAGCGGTCCCCCCCGAAGAACGAGACGTCGGTGGAGAGGGCTTTGTAGATTATTAGAGATTAGGGCCGGCAATAATCCTTGCAGACTTGTTCCAATAGCTCTGGATTCATCGGGTGAACGGTATCAACGGGTAGTCCTACAGCCTCCAAAAGTATGGCACTCAAGCCTCTCGCATCGCACACCCCTAACGCATCGGTAACGAATCCATAAGAGTCACAGGCAAGGGCCGCGGCGCAAACTTCAGCCTCTTCCCTGTTGTCTGCGCGTACCGTGATCAGACGACATGCCGCTCCCGGTGCATCTGGGGCCAAACAGTAGCCCTCGGTCGTGACAATCACCTGCTCACAGTTTGGATCGTCGAAGGGATCGTCACAAGGTGCGCAGGTGGCTGGGATAATTACATCGGGACCAAACTCGGGGCAAGGTTCTCGGCACCGCACTTCGCTCCCGACTGTGACGCTGCCGGGTAGCGCACCACATGGGCAGATGGGCGGAAGCTCGCACAGGGTGATGAAGGTCCCGTCGGCCTGTCGCCTTTCAACCATAGTTGCGTCGGGGTCGCAACAGGCGACCCCAACACCCGGGGTCGCTTCACCTGTTTCTACGCAGGCGTAGCAGGTGTTCGAATGCCAATACAAGTCATTACAACAATCGCCGTTCTCTGCAGTCTCGCCTTCTCCGGCGCAGCAAATTTCGCGTGGGCTGGCGGGATCCAGGGACAAAGTGGATTTTGAATTGCCGGAGCAGCAGTCATCCGCGGTTGCGCCATCGGCCAAGCCATCGCCGGTCGATACGCAACAGCGCTCGTCCACGCATTCGAGGCCTTCGCAGCATGCCTCCGTTCCCCCCGGGCAGGAGGCACCGGCCAAGCCGCAAATATGTTCATCATTACAATTGATAAGAGACGTCGATCCGACGCCTATTGCGATAAGTATCAGGATTGAAGGGACAATCCCGATTTCTTTGATAAGGTTCTTCATGCCACTAGCCTCCGTTCTCGCAATAAAAACCGATTTCTCTGGCGGCAGCGGCATCCATGCAGAGAGCTAACGGATTCCATGAGTCCATCGTAACTGCATCGAAACCGCCGCGCTGTGCTTTCACAACCCCCCTCCTTCTCGCACAACCGAACTCTTCGGCCTTCGACGAACCTTACCCGGTAAGCATCCTTCCCAAAATCCCTTTCAATAATAAGCTTAAGTTACATACTTGAGTTGTTCAAGGTTGGTTGGCAAAGCAAATAAATCGAGCCGACATCGTGGATGTTATCGAGCACATGTAGTCATTCAGAGTTGATATCTGATTGTCGGAAACTCGTTGTGTTTACCCCGGAGATTTGAAAGATAGATAGCAAGCCGGTCGTTGACACCGGCCCGCTCACCATCGTATGTCAAACTCAACATGGGTACACCGGTCTCTGACTCCAGCTGCTGGAGAACACCGGCGGTCATTGCTCCGGGCATGCATCCAAAGGGAGCGCAATTGACAACCAGAGCGGCACCTTCCCGGGCGAAGATCATCGCCCGTCCGAGCGTAAGGATGGTCTCGCCGACGAAGTCCAAAGGAACGAAGCGCGAACCCGCCTGCAGAATCCGTTCTATGCTTGGCTCGCTACGTTCGGCCAGCAGTGGACTAGCGAGTTGCAGCCAGCGATGCTCGTCGTGGGCCAGGAAGCCGTTGCGCAGCCGAGCAGCGAGACGTGCCCTGAGACCAGGGGGTGAATTGCCCAGGCCGTGGGAGTCGAGGTAACCGATATACAACACCCACTCGGAAAGGGGGGCCAACCAGGCCTCACCACCTTCCCGCTCGATGGTACGTACGAGATCTTGGTTGGAGAATCGGTTGTGCCGAACATAGACCTCACCGACGATGCCCACCAGCGGGCGCCTGGTATGCCGCTGGGGAATAATCATAAAGGCGTTCAAAGCCCCCTCGATCAAGGGTTCCAGCTGCTCCCCCCGCTCCAGGCCCCGCTCGAGCCTTTCAGTCCAGACATGAAAGGTGTTGTCGGTCCGGCCTGGCTCGCTCTCGTACGGTGCGACTCGGCACCGCATCTTAAACAGCAGGTCCCCGAGGACCAGAGCGGTCCAGAAACGTCGTCGACCCTTTCGAGAAAGTCCGGTGTAGGTATCGCTGGATGACCAGGAAATGATGTGGACGGGGTTCCAGCCCAGCTCCTCGAGAATGATTCGATCGAGGGTGCAGTACTGACCAAATCGGCAAGGTCCTTCTGCGGTGGGCATGAATAGTCCGTGGCGCCGAGGGTCACCGCCCTCGCGTCCGATGGTTTTCAGGTATGTGCCAATGGTGGCGGGGCAGGGCAGGCACTCCCCACCCCGCGTATGGCAGCGTCCCTTGACGAAGGCCTGCGCATCCTCTTCGGGCAAGGGGCGGGCCATGATGCCCGCGTGCCTCAGTGCGGCTGCGGCCAAGGTCGATGCTGCCTCATGTATTGGCGGAACCCAAAGGGTCATTCCATCTCGGCTAGCCGGCGCGGACGATGGCCTGCAAAGTCGGAATGGAGCCAGCTTGGTAGCAGGGTTCTCTCGCAGAATATCCGCGAATGCCTCCAAGCGGGTGAGATAGCCGGCGTCCGCCCCGTGCTCATCCAACTCGAGGACCAGCATCGGTTTCTCCCCCATCAACTTCTCTGCGTAAGCCCAGATGAAGGAATCGGGACCACAACCAAAGCTCGTCAATCCGAGCGCATAGACGCCGGGAGTGTGTGCCACATATCGGGTTGTCGCCAGGATACGGCGCCCAAAGTTCCAATACATGTTAGCGAACTCCCGGCCTAGCGGCTCATTGTCGAGGGGCAGCAGATCCATCGGCAATAGTGTGAAACCGAGTCGAGATAGTTTCTCCGGCAGGGACAGGTTCGCACCGGCGTCGTAAAGGTTGTAAGGTCGGCCCATGACAACGATCGCAGGGGTCGAGGTTTCGCGGGCGCGGTCGAGCCAGATCCGGCCCAGTTTTAGCAGGCCCGACTCGAACTGTCGCTGACTCTTCGTCGCTTTCTTCCAGGCATGGTGGAACGCCTGCAGGTTCCTGCTGAGCGGACCACCCAGATCCCGATGCAGGCGGCGGGCCGCTGTGTCGTCGTTCCAGCGTAGATCGAGGGTGACTTCGAGAAGCCGAGAAGCATCAATCCGGCGCAACCGGGCAGCGGCTCCTAGCATTGCGGGCAATCCAATGTTGTAGGGACAGAACCAGGCCCGCGCGGTATGACCGTCTTCGTTGACTTCCTTTTCGGAAATCATGAACGGCAGGAGTAGCCGGGTGCCAGTTCCGGCAATGCCGAGCGGGGGTGATTCGGTCAAGAGACGTTGGACGTGACCGTGAGCCAGCTTTACCGGGAAGCAATAGTCGGCTCCGACCCAATCCGAGGCGGCTCGGATTGTGGCTTCGTCCGTAGGTCCAGACAAACGTAGCCTGAAACCCAGCTCACCGAGCAATCGGCGCCAAAAGGGCGCGTACTGCCAATTCAGAAGGGCCCGGGGCATCGCGATCTCTGGGGCTCCGGGGGGTAAGTTAACCCGGCCCGAGGTATTCCAGACTCGATTACGCGCCTTGATTGCACCGAAGCCAGGACTCCTTCTCACCCGATTTTCTCTCGGATCCCTGTCACAGAGGTAACCCCAGGAGGCCGAGGTCGCTGCTGCGTCTGCATCTGAACGTACACTGGTGATGGTACAAAGGTTGCCGCACAGGCCGCATTTATGGGTATCCAGTTTCACTTCCAATTCCAGGAGGTCAAAACCGTGGAACTTGCTGATAGTGGTTATTTCCATCTGCTGCTTGGTGAGCAAAGCCACTCCCCAGGCCCCCATCACATGACACAAGGGGGAAACCACCACCTCGACATCGAGCTGTTGTTCAAAGGCGGCCACCAGCGCCTTATTGCGGGCGGTAGCCCCTTGAAAAAAGATGCGTTTGTGAGATTTGGGACGGTGGCCTACCACCCGGGCCAGATAATTCTGGACCACGGAGCAAACGACGCTCGCCATGATCTCCCGTGAGCTGAATCCCTGGTGCAGCATGCGGCGCGCATCTTGCTCCATGAACACGGTACAGCGATCAGATGTCACTGGGGGGGGCACGCCTAAAAGCTGATCGCCCAGTGTGTGTAGGTCGAAGCCCAGCTTACGGGCCAGTTCCTCAACGAATGAGCCAGTCCCTGCTGCGCAGATGTGGTTCATGTTGGCCGTACGTAGACGGCCGTTACTGGCATGGATATATTTCGCGTCTTGGCCGCCGATTTCGAAGATGGTTTCGATCGTAGGATCGACTCGCATCGCACCGGTCAAATGGGCTGTAATTTCGTTACACACCCGATCAGCCCCGAAGACCGCAGCCACCAGCTTTCGACCAGAGCCCGTAGTCCCGAACCCCCGGATATCGACTTTGGCATCGCGTTCCCGCGCGAGATCCTGGATGGCCGATAGCAGGCGTCGGGTTGCCGTGACCGGATCACCGGCCGTGCGGCGGTATAGATCCAGGATCACCTGATCTTGTTTATTCAGCAGTACAGCCTTAGTAGATGTGGAGCCGATATCCACGCCGAGCCACCCTGAAAGCTGATCGTCGTTGGGCCACGCCAGTATGTGGATTTCGGTGTCTTCCGCATTCACCCAGGATTCGCCATCATCGAAGGATGGGTAGTGACTGCGCGACAATTCCAGGGCTGGGCGTCGTTTGGTAACAATCTCACCTCGATCGACAGGGGCCAGAGTATCCGGGTCCAGTTGGCTGGAGAGTGAGCGGGCGGAAAGGGCAGCTCCATACGCGGTGCAGGACTGAGGCTGCTCCGGTATCAATATCTGGGGCGTGCCAATCTCCGCCTGGAGTCCACACACTACCTCTCGGTTCTGGGCTACCCCACCGACAAGAGCCACCGGTGGTTCCGCTGCGCGTCCCTTGAACAGGGTCATGACCATTGTCCTAGCCAGCCCCCGACAGAGGCCGGCCCAGCATTGAACAGGGCTGTAACCTTGCTGTTGGCGGTGGATAAGGTCTGACTTTGCGAAGACTGCGCACCGAGCGGCTATGCTCGGTGGATCCTGAATAGTCGGCAGATCCTCCATGTCTTCATAACGGATACCGAGCCGCTCGGACTGTTCGTCTAGAAAAGAACCAGTACCGGCGGCGCAAAGGGTGTTGGTCTGGTAGTCGGCAAAGGAGCCATCTGTGTTGAGCCGAATGAGAGAAAGTGAACTGCCGCCAGCATCGATTACCTGTCGTGCATCAGGGAATTGTGCCCGCAGGCCGCGTAGCGTAGCGCCAATCTGATCATCTGGCTTCAGCCCCAGGGCCTCCGCTATGGGCGGCGCGTTACTACCGACTACACCGGCAGCGCTGATGGTAAAAACTTTGCTCCATGCAGCTATTATCCTGTGCGCGGTGGCTAGCACTTCGCCACTATGCAAGGTATCTTGCCGGGCGACAACAAGGTCATTGCCATCGATTAGTACGGAGTGAATGAACAAGGTACCTGCGTCCAGACCCAATCGAAGGCCTGTATCTGATCTATTTTCAGTGATTGACGAAGTTGTGGCCAAGCTAGATTCTCTAGGGAAAACGCCCCGGTTCTTTGTGCGGTTGCTTAATGGCTAGCACCAGAACCGACACACCTGCGATCAGCAGCACGACCGCGAAATACTGACCGGGAGTCAATCCATAATAGAGCTTGTCTCCTACACGTAAGAAATCCAGCATGAATCGAACCGGTGCATACAGGACGCATATGAGCCCGGTGAGTACACCTGGGCGCAATTCATTGGGGCGGATCGCAAATATAAGAACGTTGAGTCCAATGGTAAACAACCACTCGTAGAATCCAAGATCGTGCCTTGAACCTGTGGGATAGTCGACAGCGAGGATGAAGTCAGAAGGCAGTCCAGGGTGGTCATGGGCGATGCTGCATCCGAGCCGACCAAAAAACCAGCCAACGGTAAGACCCAATAACAACGCATCGCCATACGCCAGGACAGGCAACCGATGATACCTAAGGAAAATCACAGCTCCCAACGCGCCGCCGAAGAAGCCACCGAAAGAAGACATGCCCTTGCCGATATTCAAAAGATCCACACTGAAACTCAGTCGTTCCGGATAGTAGAACAGCAACACGACAATATGAGATAATAGGAAGCCTGCGATCAGCGTCCATGCAAGAAGGCTCGAAAACCTTCGGGTATCGAGCCCGCAGGAAATCGCGTGCCACCGTGCGGTTATAGCGCCAGCAATACAGCCCATTGCGACCAAGACGCCAAATGGCTGTACCGTGATTGACCCCCAGAGTTGCATTGTCGGGATCTCTATGTAAGGGATCATCCTTTCAATCTACTCGTGTGGTCGAAAAACTTATCCGTCTCTGGATATCAACACCTATTGGATTTTTCAGAATGCGCCGGGTGGCTCAAATAGTCGAATAAAAATATTTTTGGAAGTCTGCTGAATAGATTGAAAAAATACCACGTCATTTTCTTAAAAGTTGGAATCTTACCTGCTCAAAACATATGTAACGGCGCCTTGAAAGGTTCGGTTCCTGGTACTAACCTTACTATGTGGGTGTTTATTTCCTCCTGAGTTCTGGTGCGAGGGAGTCGGGGAAGGCTTAATTGGTTCGATAGGTTTTTTGCACCCGGGTCATAAGGAATAACCGCCCGAAGGAGTGTTTTCGATTACGGTGATGGAACCAAAGAACAGGCTTTCGAAGGACACCTCAGGGAGGATCGGGACATGCTACGTTTCAATGTGGTTTTGGCGGTTTTGGCCATCGGCTATTTTTCCATCTTTTCAGGCTGCAACGGTGACGATGTCTGTTGTTCGGTGATCGAGTCATTCACCGCGAAACCTCAGTATATCTGTCCCGGGGATATCGATTTCGCACCCAGGGCGTATATCCAAATCGGCAACTACGATCAGAATGAGAAACATTGCGAGAGCACCTCCGGAGTTGGGGGTTTCAAGTGGCAGCTCTGGGAGACCACCAAAGGTGCACCTGAAACCCCCGGCGCGAAGAAACTCGCCAGCCCGCAGACACACAGCCTGCTGAAAGTGGGATTAGGAGTCTACGCCACACCCAGCCAGGGATTCCCTGCCGCCTCGAGCCCGCTTCCGGGGAAACGGCAGTTCACCTTGAGCGCAGTTAACTTGAACTGCTCGGTCGGCGCGCAGAATCATATGATCGGTAATCAGAAGAAATATGAAAAGATGCTGGGACTCGAGCTCGATGATGGTAAACCGATGCAGGCCACTATCCAGATCCAACAACTCAGTCCAGGCATTTCAACACACCGTATCTGTTTCCCTCATTTGATTGATATCGCCGGGGCGCAATGGATGAGAGAGGTTACTGAATTCGGGTCGAAAACATCGATCCCTTATATTGAGATGGTCGGCGTCGCCAATCCCAACTCCATCGAGATCGAGGTTTCACACAAGCCCCCCGGTGCAAGTTCCAATACCCTGGGATGGGTTATTAAACCCGGGGGTTCGGTCGATCTGAGTGGCAGCATAGGCCCTGGTGTTCCTCGCAATCCCAATGGCACTTGGAAGGTGGCGATCAAAGATACCGTAGAGTATGAGAAATACGTTAAACATGGGCTTAAGTATCTTGGGGCCCCACCGATCTGTGTCGAAATCAAAGCAAGGTGCACACAATAGTATTTTCCAACAATGGTGCGCTAGGCTTGAGTCTAGTGGCGGCCTAGTTGACTTGTATATGGCGAGTTATCTGTAGGCTTTGAATCGGTCACTATGCCCATTGGTAATCTGGTTTGCTTCTGTTCAAAGTAGAAGTACCCCGGTCTGCGCTGATCGGGATTCCCGTTGAGAAAGATATCAATACGAACTGTAAGACAACTGCGGGGTGTGTAGTCGCGGAGGAGAAGTTTGAGTCGCCTAACAATCCTATTTGGCGAACGTTATAGTCAAAAACATCACAAATTATAATCGCTCTTTTTTCCAGCGGCAAATTCCTGGGAAAGCATGCTTCAATTTTCCAATCAACCTCTATAATTTCAGGATGATCGTTTGACTAAGGTGAACTAGATGCAGTACCCGATATTCATCGACATCCTGGACGAGGAGGTATGTCCCGACGGGTTGGAGCCCTGCCTGCAGGCGTTGTGGTATGACGCAAAGGGTGAGTGGGGCAGGGCCCATGAGATCGTACAGCAACTGGATTATGGAATGGCCGCACGGATACATGCCTACCTGCATCGCAAGGAAGGGGATGACTGGAATGCACGCTACTGGCACCGACAAGCTGGTTCGGTATTTCCCGAAGGCATGAGTTTGAAGGACGAGTGGGACTCGCTGGTCCGGGAACTCACGGGATGACATCGATTGGTTTGATCAGTGATGTGCATGCAACGCCCGCCCCGGTTGAGCACGCCCTGTCGATTTTCGAGCAAGCCGGTGTGGAGCAGGTTTTTTGTGCCGGTGATATTGCCGGGTACCGGGATCAGCTCGAACAGACGGTTTCGTTGCTTGTTGAAAGCGGATGTCAGACTGTCCTCGGTAATCATGATCTGCTGTACCTGGATCATTATGCCGACGATCTTGGTAACGCCGCGGTGTCTTATTTCAAACGATTGCCTGCTTCAATCAACAGGATGATTGCAGGCAAGCGGGTGTACATGGTGCATGCACAGCCACCGGATGCCTGTCATGGCGGTATAAAATTGCTGAACAGGGAGGGCGAGATACAGCCTGACCGGGTCGCGTTCTGGGCGGGGCAGTTGGAGACATTCGACTACGATGTCCTGATTGTCGGACATACGCACCAGGTTTTCGCCGAAAAACTTGGGAATACCCTGGTGGTGAATCCGGGCAGTTCCGCTTTCAATCATTCCTGCGCGATTCTGCACCTGCCGGAGATGACCGTGCAGGTGTTTGCGCTATGCGGCAAGGAGATCGAGAGAACCTGGAACTGGGGGAATCACCAGATCAGGGGGTAGTGTGGCCTTGACTCGATGGGGTAGATGGAAAATAAGAAAAAGAAAGAACGCGAGGTTTGTTCGGAATATTATACCAAGTCAGAATAAAGGGCCGGCAGCATCACGCTGCTGACCCTGTTATGTCGATCTAGCAGATCAGGTTTCAGGAACCGTAGATCAGGTCGTCGGAAAAGTCCCGGTCATCCGCCACTCGATCCGGCGATGCGAACAGCGATTGATTCAGAAGTTCGTCACGGCTGTAAAGGAAATCTGTACTGCCGTCGCTCTGTACCGGTCCGTTGTTGACGTAGGGCTGCGAGGGACTGGCCGCTACTGCGCCCCCACCATAAATCATATCGCCTTCGGAGTCGCTCTGGACGCCCCTGGCCAGGCTGCTGCCGGCAAACAAAAGGGAAGCGGTCAGTATGGCGGTAGTGGCTATGGTTTTTCTCATGGTCTTCTCCAAGTTATCAATAAAGGTTTGGTAGTTGTTACGCATCTTCGATCGCTTTGGTTGACTGCTGGGTCCCCTTGGCGTTCATGCTTGACAGCACATGATGCAGTTGCCATGCCAACTTTCGAAGAGCGATAAATTATTAATAATAAACAAAGAGATAGGTAAATTTTATCTGTGCTCGCCAGCATCTGGTGGCAGGGGCAATATGAACGATACGTGCAACCCGGATGTATCGAATTGTTAACCTATGGGTGGCCAACTGAGGTAAAGGCTTACCAAAAGCGGATAGCGCCCTCGCTGGTGCGTCTGCCAAGGGTAGTTACTTCGAACCAAACCTGTCTTGTTTTACGAGCGCGTGTAACAAGTGACTCAACAGAGTGATGCTGGTTATCCGGCATTCGTTCAGAAAATGATCTTTGTTTCGGTGATCTGAAATTTGCGAATTGCGTACAACAGGCAGCAACAGAATAAAAATGCCGATCAGCCACAAGATTTGTGGTCGATTTATCTATTTTTGACAATTCAAAGCGGACTGAAACAGAGGAGCAATTAAATTGAAAACATTTCAACGGGCATTAGAAAAAACAACCATTTTGACCATGATACTGATTTTCGCGGTACCGATATCGGCACAGGCTGCGATTGTGCAGGTAGAGGGCGGCAAGACAAGCGTGCTGTTTGGCAACAACGCATTGCAAGCTCTGGGGCTAGAAATCACCGGTATCTCGCCAGATGTGATGGGGGGAGACCTCGGGCCAAACTCCGTTTCCTTCGGCATTAGCCCGCGAGACGCGCACGGCGATCCTCTGGAAACAACATTCACATACGACTCTCAAAACTTTGCACCTTTCGCTGGGGCGATAGAGCACAGCGGACGAATCCAATTCAATTCCGCCATAGACGTTGGGGATTTTACAATACGGGCCGCGGAGGGCCGACCGGTGGGCACATCCGGCTTTGTGGTGGAGAGTACCTTCGGGTTGAACGCTATCCTGTTTGACATAGCTAATCCGATCGTCGAAACTTTTGATAATTCGCTGGTCATCGGGGCTGATATTCTAGTATCACCAGAGCTAGCCGGAGTGCTGCAGAATGCAGGGGCTGCTGGTGCGGACGCTGGCATGGCTCTTGTTTCTGGAAACTCGACGGTTGTGCCAATCCCGGCTGCTGCCTGGTTGTTTGGGTCCGGCCTCATCGGTCTACTCGGGATCTGCAGGAAGAGAACAACGTAAGCACTGGTAAAGAACAATCCACAGAAACGGCGACCGGAAGGTTGCGGTTTCTGTGGTGAACGATTTATCAGTGGACGAGAGACCTGTCCTCCCTTCGGTTCCTTCAGTCTGGATATGTCACCGGGGTATAGTACGGCGGTTGAATGCGTTTGTTGAATAGTGTGAGGTCTTCGGCAGCCAGATTCGCTGGCAAGGCTGGTGAAGCATCAGTATCGATTCGTTAACAAAGTAACCTTTTCCGCGTATGGCATTAAAAGCAACTATCTTCAAGGCAGGCTTGCAGATCGCGGACGTGGATCGTAATCATTATCAGGATTATGCACTGACCATTGCCCGTCATCCCTCCGAGACTGACCGTCGAATGATGACACGCATCCTGGCCTTCGCCTTGCACGCGCAGGAAAATTTATCCTTCACCCAGGGTTTGAGCACGGATGAAGAGCCAGATTTGTGGTGTAACTCATTGAGTAACGAGATACTGCTGTGGGTAGATCTTGGACAACCGGATGAGAAAAGGATCCGCAAGGCCTGTGGCCGCGCCAGAGAGGTTTGGATCTATACCTATAGTGACCGCAGCGCCAAGGTCTGGTTCGAACAACTTGGGGACAAATTGGAGCGCTTCGACAATCTGCACATTGTTTATCTGCAGGAGACCAGCATCATCCAGCTGACAGCGCTTGCACAACGCAACATGCAGTTGCAATGCTCTATTCAGGATGGGGTTGTCTGGCTAGGTGACGGCGAACAGAGTATCCAGGTGGAACCAGTATTTTGGAAGTGATTTTGACTCAGTGCATGGCGATTGATAGCAAAGTCACCATAGAAATTTGGGGGGGATTGATTTTTCACTGTAGTGATTAGTGCGGTGGACCACAGAATCTTTGTGACCACCGATCTAGGTCACTCCTTAGGGCACTTCGAAAAAATTGAGGTACCTGTTTGGTGCAGGGGCACTCTGCTATTTTAGCACGCGTAAGCACATGAAAAAGAAGGCAATCGAAAATTGCGCTTTTCGATTGCCGGATCGAAATATCCCTTCAAAGGGATATTTCGAAGTACCCTTTATATAGCTGGCCGACCTTGAAAACCAAGAATTGGTGGATCAGGGGAACTCATCCGACAATTTGCTGTACCCTGAGGAGTAGCGTGCTACCGACCTGCTTTTTTCTTCTTTTTTTTCTTTTCCTTCTTTTCCCTTATATCTGCAATTTCTTCGGCATCCTCTGTCATCTCCTCAGCCTTCTCTACATCATCTTCACTGAATATCGAGTCCTGTGAAGCCTCTTCCTGCTCTGACTCTTCCGGCAATTCCGCTGTCACTTGCTCTGTGACGCTGATGCCTGCCGCATCTTGTAAGGCGCTTATCTTTTTGCTCATATCATCGATGCGTGCATCAAGTTTCTTGATCCGCTTTTTCAATTGCTTAATCGTCATTTCATTTTCCTTGAATACCTTGGTCCACTGTCACACGTGCGGTGTTTGATGCCGCATATAAAATGTTCATCGCCATGCTATAAATCGAATTATGAAATTAACCGGTCCATAGTATATCAATCCATTACATGCGAAAAGACATTAGGTCAACTTGAATTGGCTCCTGATCGACTCAGAGTCTTTCGGTAGCCCCAAGAACCGTAACCGAGGCGGTTTCTATCTGAAATAATCAGTCATGTGTCTGACGGAGCCACCGTTTCTGTTAGAGTTTCCGCAATACCGATGATTTGCTGGCGAGGACACTGGTTAACTGTCGTTGTTCAAGCAATAATTTGCGAGACGCGATACAAAATCGATGGTGGTTAACGGTCGGTGTGAGTGGTCCCGGGTTTGGCCTGACAACTTCTCGGGCCAGTCCTTTCTTGCCACCTGTCTGGACCAGATCAGGATCTACGCAATTTGAAACGGATTTATTAGCAGGGAGAGAACTATGAGTACGTCAAGAAAGCCCGGACTCCAGTATTTGTTTAATAAAGTGGCAGCCATCTGGGAGTGGATGAAGGATCTTGGCGCTATCCTCAAGCCGTGTCGCTTCAGCCTGATCATGCTGCTGGTGGGCTTGGCATTTCTGATTTTGGCCCCACAGGGTCAGGATGTGTTACGGGCTCTGGCGGAGGCAAAGAGCGGTTTTCTGGCATTCTACATACCGCTTCTGTTGTTTTTTGTTGCCATGGTGATATGGGCGCTCAATGCTTGGTATTGGGCTCGGGTGATGTTGCGTTTTCGCTTTGACGAATCCCAGGTTCTGCCGCCGGAGCGCGATGCACGGCGCAACTTATTTCGTAAGCATGTTGCGCGGATTCTTGGAGTGGCGGCATTTCTAGTGGTGGCCGCCGCATTCAGCATTGCAGCCAAGCCCTATTCCACGATAAATGGTGATAGCATCGTGCATGCTACATTAAACTGGCTTGCGCTGACCTGCGTCATATTGGCTGTTTTATTTTATCTGTTTACGGCGGTTAGGCGTAAGGCTGCGCGGGCATTACAGGCAAAACTGGCCAATACAGGGATTGGCAGGCATGCAGGAGACGAATCGACCGTTGTTTCGCCGCCCATTGAGACGGGCATCGAGGCCTATTCGGCCCACTACCGCTCGTTGCGGGAAATCGAACCGGTCACCTGGCTCGTACTGGGCCTTTCTATGTCTCTCAGCGTGGTACTGTTCCTGCTGTTTCTCGCATGGCCGTCTTCCGCCGCCTTCTTTGGTGCAGCGACCATCGTCCTGCTGGCGGCTGCTGTCTGGATTCCCTTCGGTAGCGCGGTTGTGTACTTCGGCAGTACCTATAAGTTTCCGGTGATTACCGTGGCGTTGATCAGTGTGCTGATCTTCAGTTTCTGGAACGATAACCATGAAATCCGTACGCTAACCGGGAAGGAAGATCAGTCGGGCTTCGTCAGTCAATCGGTTGGCGATCACTTTTCGCATTGGATTGAGGCCGGGCTCAAGGATTGGCCATCTGAGCAGTCATACCCTGTTTTCCTGGTAGCTGCCGAGGGTGGGGGGATTCGTGCCGCCTATTGGGCTGGTATTGTGCTTGCGGCATTGCAGGATCGAGATCCGGAATTTGCTAAGCACGTCTATGCCATCAGCGGCGTATCAGGCGGCAGCCTCGGCGGTGGCGTGTTTGCTGCTTTGGTCAGGGAACAGATGGATGGTGGCTCCGTTGATTGTGAAGTAGAACTTGCCGGCCCTGTTGTCGGTCCAATGGGGCGCTGCGCGCATGCCATACTGTCGGCGGATTTTCTGGCGCCGACTGTCGCCTATATGCTCTATCCAGACCTGGTTCAGCGTTTTCTGCCTTTTCCAGTGCCGTTTTTCGATCGTGCCCGGGCACTGGAATCGGCTTGGGAGGCAAGCTGGAAGGGTCAGTTTGACAGCACCCGTTTCAGCGATGACTTTCATGGCCTGTGGCGGCCCCAAGGATCCAGGGTACCGGCGCTGTTTCTCAACAGCACTTGGGTAGAGACCGGTAAACGCGTGATCGTCAGCAACCTCAAAATCGATGGCGTTAATTTTTCGGACTCGGTCGATTTCTTTGATCTGATCCAGTCAGAGGTGGCACTGAGTAGTGCTGTACACAATAGCGCCCGCTTCACCTATGTCAGTCCAGCGGGGACGGTTCGACCAAAGCACGAAGAAGTATGGGGACACCTGGTGGATGGGGGTTATTTTGAGAATTCGGGTGCGACTACCGCTTACGAGATTCTGCGTGCCCTGCAGAACAAAGCTGACGAACTCGGGCTGCGGAAACGTATTACACCGGTTGTGCTCATGATTACCAATGATCCCAAACTGGATGACAGTGCGCAGCCCGGGCCCCGTCCGTTCATGAACGAACTGCTATCCCCCCTCGTGGCGCTCCTGAACACGCGTGACGCAAGGGGAAGTTACGCACGGGCAGCGCTGCGTGATTTCGTTAAGCAGCAAAATGGGGTGTTTTTACAGATTGGTCTGAAGAAAGGGGATGGACCCCTGCCGCTTGGGTGGGTGCTCTCTGATGTTGCTCAGCAGACTATGCAGAAACAGGTGGCAGGGATTCTTGATAAACTGAAAGCCCCACTGGAACTGGACCATCTGCGCCGCGCTGCGGCGGCTCCGTAACTGAGCGCCACCGCGCAGAGTAGGGTCTTATTCCCCGTTTCTGTTCATAGGACTAGCAGCCTGTTGGTTACCAGCCTTCCACCGGACTGAATTCTTTCTCCAGTTCAATCTCCTCTTCTACCAGTTGCTGGTAGACGTCTCTGATGAAATCGGATCCGTATTTTCTCTCCAACCGGCGGACTACGAAGTGGCCTGTGGCAACATCTTGAAAATGCTTCATGAAGATGTAGTTAATGGTCGCGCCGCTGAGGGCGCCCGCGATAGGAACCATCTGGATCGCGACCTTATCCGACACCAATACACCGAAACGCGCCGCGATAGCACGGGTCAGTTCGATAAAAGCGGGGATATGAGGGCCGTGGGCGTTGGCGGCATACTCCAGGATATCGCGTTCGAAATGGAGACCCAGGATGGTCCTTAGTGCATAGTAACCCGTGTCAGCGGATTCATCCTCCTTGGTGCGGGCACCCAGTGCGAAAACTTGAACACAGGCCATTCGCGTATCCTGGCTGTCAAATCCTCTCCTTGCGTGCGTGCTATATTCGCGATAGATCGCAGTATCAGTGTCGTAGTGACCGGCAGTTCAACCAGAAGTGTCAATGGGCCGAAGAAACCACCAGCAGCGCCGGTACACATGCCAAGAAGTTTGTGCAGATAGTTCTGCGGCCTGATGGTGCCACTTAGATTCATGGAGAAAATGGCCAGTCTTACGGTGCGGTAGGAGTTCGCCTTCAACGTCCTGTCCAGGCGTGATTTCCAGTTTTGGGCAACAGGGATATCGCCTCTTCGATGGGTTCCGCCAACAGATTGCTCAAGCGGGCCGCCAGTGAGGGGTGCTCCAGGTTCTGGTAGGACCAGCGAAGCTCCATCATCTCGCGGCTGGATAGTCTGGTGTTGTCTCCTTGAGTCATGATCTATACCCCATCTCGGCTGTTTTGCTTGATCCCTGAAACCGTTGAGCCCCACTTTCTCGAGCACGGAATGTGGGATGAATATCAGACCGCCCTTTATGCATAATCCCCTAGCGCCTAAGGAAGAACATCCGGCGGCGATGTCGATGCTTCTCAAACCGGATTTTCAAAATTACCCCCGTCTTTTCGCCGCGCCACGATTACCCTCGCAGGGTTGTGAAAGCCCCTTGCCCTGTTATCAATAACGGCTTAGGGAATCCTACGACATATCTCTGCCTGGGTGTTTACAAAAATAATGGGGGATTGCTCTGGATCAAGATGTGGCAAACGGATTGGAAAAACTCGTCCCCTTTTTTCAGCTCTTCCCTAAAAGTTGTACTAGACTTTCCCTGATTCCAATAAAAGTTTAGCGTGTTTTAACCAACCTGATCATCGGGGGAAATCAATGGATCAGAATTCAAAAGACTCAGTGATAATTTGGGCCGGGACAGTTCTCGGTGCGGCAGGAGGCTGGTGGGGGATTGCCCGGCTGGCGGCTGCATATGCTGTTCCACTTGGTACCTGGGGGCAGTGGGCGGTGGGTTGATTGGTGCTGTCGCAGGAGCAGCCGTGACAAAAATGATCGTAAAGGACCCAGGGGCAATACCACAGTTGGAGGGAAGCGAGCCTTAAACCCAGGCCGGCCCGGAGTCTAAAGAGCAGTCATAGTACCAATCTGGCGTTTTTTGTGTCACCATCTCAAATGGTCTATTGGTGGGAAAAAGCTGGTCGGCGACTGCGTAAAAAACAGGGTAGCTATTCACAGATCGACAACGTTTTCGGCAATCGTAAATACGAACAAAGGGGACGGCAGACATGGATTCCGATAAAAATAAGTCGAGTAAAGAGACCCCGGAAGCTGCAGCTAGCGGGATCAAAGAGAGCATAAAGGGGTTTATCGACGAGGTGGAGAATACCAGTGCCTCATTGGCGTCGGAGGTGAAGGAACTTTTTGACGATCTTACGGAAAAGGTGACCGCTGTTGCCAGCAGTGCGGCTGAAACAACTGTAACCATGGCTGAAAAGGTCGCGGTCAAGGATCCGGGGGATTTGATCAGAAGGCCTGCTGGAAGAGGTAAAACAGGCGGGTGAAGTGTCCATCAAGGCAATCGGGGACCGCTTTGACGATTTGCGCCACCATGTCCTGAGCTCGACCGAAGAGGCAGCCCCTAAAAGGCCAGTAAGAAAAAATCGGCCAAAAAGAAAGTGGCAAAAAAGAAGGTAGCCACAAAAAAGAAAACCGCAACAAAGAAAGTGGCAAAAAAGAAGGTGGCCGCAAAAAAGAAGGTTGTAAAAAAGAGAGTCGCGAAAAAGAAGGTGGCCACCAAAAAGAAAACCGCAACAAAAAAAGTGGCGAAAAAGAAGGTGGCGGCTAAAAAGAAAACCGTCGCCAGGAAAAAAACCAGGGCAAAGACTTAAGAACGCTGTTTTTGTAGCGGATAGTTTGTCACATAACACGAAACGGCAGGTCATTGCCGTTTCGAAGGGGCTGTGATGCATCCCGTAGTGATCCTCATTCCGGCGTCCTTATTGATACTGGGACCCAGGGCCTGGGCGGACCATCTTTTAAAAAAATACAATAAGAATGATCTGAATCTGTCTGTTACAGCTGGAGAATTTGCGCGGGAAATTTTAGACAAACAGCAATTGCAGGTGGTCAAAGTGGAAAGCACAGATCTCGGTGATCACTATGATCACCGAGAGAGGGTGGTGCGTATTGCCCGCAACAAGTTTGATCGAAAAACGTTGACTGCCCTGACTACTGCGGCCCACGAAGTCGCTCATGCATTGCAGGATGCATCGGATTACGCCCCCTTCGTGTGGAGAGCCCATCTGGCCAAAGTGGCCCAGGTGGCAGGTCAGGTCGGTTCCATCATATTGGTGGCGGTTCCGTTGTTTTCTTTGACCAGCCACAGACCTTTTCCCTTCCATATGATGGGTGCAACGGTTTTCGGGATATTGGGCACTGGATTGGTTGCGCAACTGGCCGCGCTTCCATCCGAGTTCGATGCCAGTTTCAACCGTGCATTACCCATTCTTCGAAGCGGCTATATCGAAGAGGGGCAGGTAAGGGATGCGCGTACCATCCTGGTGGCCTGCTCCATGACCTATATTGCCTCATCCATGGTGTCGATTCTAAATTTCTGGCCCTGGTTTATCAGTGGAGCCCTGGCATCTCCTGCCTCCCTTCAATGCCAGAAACCCTCTAGGAAGGATCGAATAAACACCCAATCCGCCCAGACCCGGTTGGTCGTGCAACGCGCTTCGAGAAAACCACGCCACCGAAGCGCTATGGAACCCGTCGTCAGGTTGATAGGGAAGCCTCTGATACGATGTTGGCTCCAGCTTTGCAAATCTTTCTAGGGGTTTATTATTTACACGCTGCACGGCAGAAAATAGAGGTGCGTCCCAGCACTATATGGCCACATAAAATTTTACTAGCTGCCCTAAATCGGTAGACAGGTTTTCTGTTGCGGTAACGTCACAATAATGTAATAAATATTTGGTAGAATGAAATTCTTTTTTGTAATTTGGTCAGCAACTGACCCGCAGAATTTCCAGGCCTTATTATCCTTCATCAATCGATTCGTTTATTGGGATTGGATGGCGGCTTAGGATACTCAACAAGAACACTGATCGGCACAGCGTTTCGGGATCGGCTGTGCAAGTTAAGCCACTTTCATACAGCAATAAAGCAATAACGATAACCAAACAATCTTATGAACAACACTAATTCGACGGGGCAATTATCGAGCCGGCTGGTCACCCCGGTTCATATCGGAAAACGGGGTCGCGTGCGGTTTGAAGTCTTGGGGCTGTATCGCTCACCCAAACTGAAGCAGCGACTGGAGCAGAGATTGGGTGGCGCAGCGGGCATTCATTCGGTTGAGGCCAATATCCTTACGGGTCGTCTACTCGTCACGCACAGCCCAGATAGATTGCTCAGCGATATCATCAAGCTCATTGATGCGGAGCTCGTAAGGGTAAAACAAGCTAAGAGAAAAATCAGGAAAACGTCTCCTCAACCGTTGAAGGTCGGGATCAAAAGGGCACTCGAAGACGTTGCCAATCTGTTAGGCCGCGGGGGCCACTCCAGTTCCCCGCTCCCTGCGTTCGGCGCCACCGCCGCAGCAACAGCACCTGCTGCTGTTGCAAAACAGAGGCAGGAGTCCAAATCCTGGCACATCATGAGTCCCGACCAGGTACTGGAGCACTTGGTCGTTTCGATACAGCAGGGATTGAGCTCCGAGGAGGCTGGTGTACGGCTGCGTCATTATGGGGAAAACAGCCTGACCGCGAGTGAAAAGCGGTCCGACCTGGCTATTTTTATAGACCAGTTTCTGAACGCTCCGGTAGCTCTTCTGGGTGCCTCAGCCGTCATCTCCGTAATGACCGGTGGGACGGTGGATGCGATGGTGATTATGGGGGTTGTCCTGATCAACGGAATGATCGGGTTCATCACAGAGCGTCAGTCGGAAAAGGCGATCGCATCCCTGGCTAAGAGCGGTGTCCGCGAAGTGACCGTGCTGCGCGATGGCGTCACTAAAACCGTCATGATTGAAGCGATCGTACCCGGAGACATTCTGTTGCTGGTGCCGGGAACCTATATCGCCGCCGACATCAGATTGCTGCAGGCGCACAGGCTCTCGGTGGACGAGTCCGCCCTTACCGGTGAAAGCCTGCCGGTATCCAAGAATCCAAAGTTCAGCGGCAGCGAAGAGACGGCCCTTGGTGACCGGGTCAACATGGGATATATGGGCACCCATGTCACCGGTGGCAGTGGGCAGGGCATCGTCATCGCAACGGCCGAAGCCACTGAGTTGGGCAAGATACAGACGATGGTGGGAGAGGCGGAGGCCCCTCAGACGCCAATGGAGCGTCAGTTGGAGAAGCTGGGCACCCAGATGGTGTATATCAGTGCCGGCGTATGCGCAGTGGTTGCCGTAATCGGTGTTTTGAGGGGCTTCGGTGCGCTCGAAATGCTCAAGTCCGGCGTCTCATTGGCGGTGGCGGCGGTGCCCGAAGGACTGCCCGCAGTGGCTACGACTACCCTGGCCATGGGCATAAGTAACATGCGCAAGCACAATGTATCCGTCAGGCACCTGGATGCGGTGGAGACCCTGGGATCGGTGCAGGTATTCTGCATGGACAAGACCGGTACCCTCACCATGAACCGCATGGCGGTGGTTGCCGTTCACAGTGGTGATCAGGCCTTTGACGTGAAAGACACGAGATTTCATGTCAACGGTGACGAATTCGATCCAATGAGCCGCGAAGAGCTGGTGCGCTTGATGCAGGTAGTGTCGCTTTGCAGCGAGGTAGAACTTCGAGGCAACGCTGACAAGCCCGAGTTGGAAGGTTCTGCCACCGAGCAAGCATTGGTCGACATGGCGTTGAATTCCGGCATCGACGTAGCGGCGCTGAGGGAAAAATACCCGACCATACGCACCCGCTACCGTGCCGAGGGACGCCCGTACATGAGCACGCTGCATCCTTACAAGGATGACAAATACCTGCTGGCAGTCAAAGGCAGTCCTGATGAAGTGCTCGAGATGTGCGATCATCAGATCAAGAATGGGGAGCTTATTCCACTCACCGATGAAGCCAGGGCTTCAATTCTGAAGGACAATACGCGCATGGCGGGGGGGGCCCTGCGTGTCCTGGGGGCAGCCTATCGTGAGCTTGACAGTGCCAGAATGCCGGCCAAGACCGGGCATCTGATATGGTTGGGGCTTGCTGGTATGGCCGATCCCATGCGCCCGGATATGGACAAGCTCATTCAGATGTATCATCGAGCGGGCATCAAGACGATCATGATCACAGGCGACCAGGCCGCCACAGCACAGGCCATCGGTGAACAGCTGGGACTGAGTGGGGACAAGCCGCTTCAGGTGCTTGAATCCACCAAACTGGATGAGATGGATCCAGAACTGCTGGCCGGTCTGGCGAAGAATGTCCAGGTATTCGCACGGGTCAGCCCAGCCCACAAACTCAAGATTGTGCGTGCCTTGCAGGAAGCGGGCTACGTAGTTGCAATGACCGGCGATGGCATCAACGACGGTCCGGCCCTCAAGGCGTCAGATATCGGTGTCGCCATGGGTGCCGGCGGTACTAATGTGGCGAGAGAGGTGTCCGATGTAGTGCTGGAAGACGATAATCTGCACACCATGGCCGTCGCTATCCGCCAAGGCCGGACCATCTACGGCAATATCCGTAAAATGATCCACTTTATGGTCTCCACCAATTTAACGGAGATCGAAGTCATGCTGATCGGAATCGCCGCCGGCTGGGGTCAGCCGATGAATCCGATGCAGCTGTTGTGGATCAATCTTGTGACCGATATCTTCCCTGGTCTGGCCCTGTCGATGGAGCCTCCGGAGCCGGGGATTATGGGGCGTGACCCAAGAGATCCGAACGAGGCCATTATTGCCGGCAATGACCTTAAACGCATGATCTTCGAATCAGGCACCATCGGACTGGGGGTCATGGGCGCCTACTACGTCGGCATGAGGCGCTATGGCATAGGCCCGGGTGCAGCTACCCTGGCATTCAACACCCTGACCATGAGCGAACTGGCCCACGCCTATAGTTCCCGTTCTCACTATCGGAATGTATTCGGTGGCATAAAACTGCCGCCGAACAAGGCCCTGCTGGCAGCCATCGGCGGTATGAGTGCTTTACAGGCTATAGTCAGTTTGCTTCCGGCAACACGGCGTCTGCTCGGCACCACTCCCTTGGCCATGATCGACCTGATTATAGTCGCCGCTGGTGTTCTGGGTCCGCTGATTGTGAACGAGGCAACCAAACCCTCGGCACCGAAGAAAGTCATCGCGGAACTAAAGAGTCGTTCGGACGGGACTCCGGTTATAGAAAAAAACAGTAAACAGGAGCAAGCAGCGTGAATGGTAGCTATATATTTACTTCAGAGTCGGTCACTATCGGCCACCCGGATAAGCTCTGCGATCAGGTAAGCGATGCCATTGTGGATAAATTCCTCAAGGGGGACCCCTCCTCGAGTATCGTGGCGGAGTGCGCCCTCTCCAGTGGCGTCATGTTTATCTCGGCTCACTATGCATCCCAGGCAAAGTTCGATATTCAGGGAGTTGCGCGGAATACGATTCGGCAGGTGGGTTATTCCCCACGAGAATTCAACGCGGATGACTGTACCATCATGACCAGCTTTCAGAACCATACCGCGACGGACTACCGGCCATTGGATCTGGATGAGCTCGACAACACGCAGATTGACAGAATAACCGCGAAAAATCCGGTCACTCTGTTCGGCTATGCCTGTGATCAGACCAAGGTACTGATGCCACTTCCTCTTTGGCTGGCGCATCGGTTGGCCGATCTGCTCGATTCACCCAAAGTTCGGAAAAAATTGCCCTATCTTCTGCCGGATGGCAAGGCTCAGGTAGCTATCGAGTTCGTGGACGGCAAACCCGAGCGCATCCACAGCATCTCTCTGGTTACCAGCCAATCCGATGCGGCAGCCGTGGATCTGAACCAGTTGCACGGAGATATGATTGAACACGTAATCGAGCCCGCACTCAAAAAAGAGGGATTCGGGGTAGATGACAAGACAAATATATTTGTAAATCCAGAGGGCCTTCAGATTGGAGGGGGGCCAGCCGTTCACTCCGGCCTGACCGGAAGAAAGACCGGCATAGATACTTATGGGGAATATGCCCGCCACAGTGGGGCCGCCTTGAGCGGAAAGGACCCGATGCGTATTGACCGTGTTGGAGCCTATGCGGCTCGCTATGCGGCTAAAAATCTGGTGGCGGCAGGACTTGCAAGGGAGTGTGAGGTTCAACTGAGCTATACGGTCGGTGCGGCCAGGCCCATCAGCCTGCATGTACGCACCTTTGGCACCGGGACTGTGGATGACAGTGAATTAGCGGCGCGCCTGGACAAGGCCATAGATTTCCGCCTGGGCGCCATCGTGCGGGACCTGCGGCTACAGAAGCTGCCTTCCGAAATAGAGGGGATCTACAGCAAGCTCGCGGTCTATGGTCAGATGGGACGAGAGGATCTCAAGGTGCCCTGGGAGAAAACGGATAAGGTCAAGGCGCTGACCTGACCAGGATAATCCTGGTACGGCACAAAAGCGGATGTAAGGTGCCCTCCGGGCACCTGCGTACATTTTATCCAGGAATTTCATCTTGAAAGTGCCGCTCTGCAATTTGAATTCGGTACTTCTGTTAAGATTGATATCCTGCTAAAAAGCGAGACCGGTATTGTCTTAAAACGGCCTGTTTCCGGAGTGATTGTTGGTAAGTCGGTAGGCTAGTGGGCCATGCGGGAAGTGATGAGCCAATGTTGCGTTGCACCCCTTGGAAAGGGCCTGCCATTCCCTGCGCTGTGCGCCTTACCTTGGCTCATCTGCGGCGCTCTGTGGATAACCGAACTTGCCGCATGGCCCACTAGCATTATCAGATACCCTGGCAAGCCAGATCGGTCTTTCTGATCTATCCTATACATTTGATTCGCCGCCCCTTTTATTGCACACTCTGGGTAACCAGAACAGATTGAATCTGTCCCCTTGTTTGATGGGCCTTACTCAAAATAATGTCCAATATCCATATAAAACACCATCATAGCTTGAGACATGACGAGACCCGTGCACGGGTGGAACAGATCGCCCGATATGCGAGAAACAAGTACAAGGTCAAGTACGCCTGGCGGGGCAATCAGCTGCACCTCCAGCACAAGGGCTCTTCTGTTGCAGTCTATCTTGGGGATGGATGTATAGAACTGAAGGTTAAATTAGGGCTGTTGTTTGTGCCTATGAAAGGCAAGATCGAGAAAGCAATCCGCAAGAATCTGCACAGCACGATAGGGGACCGTAAAGGGGCTCCCGATTCCGTCACCCTTTACGAAAAGGTGTAATAAGCTTCTAAACCGTTTGTCCTTCCTTGGACCAGAGAATTACAGATTGAATCTGTCAACGATTCTTGCCCGCACTATCAGTACTGTTGGGTGTCCGTTTCGTTTCTAGTAGTCCGGATGTTGCTTCCCTTTTATCCCGCAGTTCTTCCTGCACTTCATCAACCAGATCGTCCACTAGCTCCCCAAACTCAGATGCACTTTCGCGAACCTTTTCGTAAACTCGAATACTACCCTTTAGAAAACTGCGTGCCACCGGACGAACCACGGGGGCCAGTACAGTTACTGCAAAGGGTACCAATATCGCGACGCTCAGATTGATCGCCAGAATTTTCATCGTGTCGTTCTTCAGCAGGACCTGAAGCTGCTTCATTTTTCTACTCCTGTTTGCCGGATAAACATAGAACAAATCCAAACCAGGGGAACTCTGAACAATCCATCTTTTGTCAGTTGGGCGAAAGACGGGATCGGGTAACGCTTCGAATTCTGGATACTGGATTCCGGGTCCCAGCGCGCTTCGACCGGAACGGCGAATTAATCAGTGCACCCCTGGACTATGATACGTTATTACTTTTTTATCAATCTCTTACCTTCCACTCCTCAGACTTTTTAGCATACTTCCGGGCGGGGCGAACCGGCCCATCGGAAACATGACATTAATTCGTAGTATAAGTGTCATCTAATAGTAATATTTAGGGTGTATCTTGATTACCAGTTGTTGAGATCAATCCGCGATTTTAGCAAAACCTGAGGTGATCAAAATGCAAGCAAATGGGAAAAGCGAGAACGATGCCTCCTCGATATCTGAACTGGCAGTGCCCGTAATATTTGTTGCCGGACTGTTTGCGCTGGTAGCATTGCTCAGCCAATTTTAGAGAACCTGATTTAGTAGCCGATACTTCGGTATCGGTTTTGTTTTTAGCGCGAATACGCGGCGGCTGTTTGTTGTACCGGTGTTTCGGCCGACCTCTGTTTAGCGCTGAAAGACTTAATAGCGATTTCACCGATCAGTTGGCTCGTGGTCATGATCGCTGTTCCCCCCGCGATTGCCTTCATGCCAGGCTTAAGCCTGGCCAGCTGTGGTATCAGGGATGTACTGCTCGAAGTCAGTGCTGTTGCAGTGATAGCAGCAAGCAGTTCTCTGAGGCGTGCTCGGTCGTCGAGTTCGTATCCGTACAGCAGGGCTATCTGCATGACAAGCGTCATGTTGAGAATCATCATGAACGTTGTGCCAGTTGCCAGGCCCAGGAACCTGAATGCCGACCCAACCATGGGTAGTAGCGTGGGCGCATGAATCAGCGCACTACCCACCAGGGAGAGCGGGACCTGAGCCGCAATGAATCGTCTTGCCAGGCGTTCGGGGCTGTCATCGGGATATCGGGCTTTCATCATGGCCACCTGTCTGCCCATATCCCCTTTTCGCAAGCCCATACAATAGTAAAAGAATTTTTCTGTGGCCAAATTCCATTGAGTGGATGCTTTAACAGTACCGTCGTTCATACCCAGTTGTCTCACTTAAATTTTAAAGGCTACGATTTCGTTGATGAGTCAAGACCAGTTTTTTCTTTCTTCCGACAAATATCAATCATCGTGGGGAGATAATAAGGCTTGGTCATTGTTCCAAAATCAGCATTGGTTAGCTGTTCGATCGTGGTAGTCAGATCGATATAGCGTTTAGAACAATACTAAAATTCGACCAGTCGGGTGATACCTTTTTTCCTGGCTTAACCTCTGGTGTGCCACGATGCTTATTCTAGCTCTAGATTCGCTGTTCAATCGACGGAATATTCAGTTTTTTTATACTTTATTGATTTGCAGCAGTGACTATAAGGGGCGAAAAAGATAGCGTGGATAAGCGATATTTCTCTCTGACCGGTTTCAATCAGCAGGGGGAGATTATTTTTATCTCTATAAGATAAATAAAGTTGTGGGTATTACATCAAGCGCATGAGGGGGGTCTTTCATGCGTGATTTAAATCATTCGGTTGTTTCCGTGATAGAGAAGTAAATTTCGACTCTACTAGCTTTCTATAAATATATCGATTAACCAGATCTATGGAGAAACTATGGACAACAATATCAAAAATTCCCTGATGCTTGCCGGCGGCGCCATTGCGGGTGGATACGGGGGTTCCTGGGTCGCTCAGCGTTTATGCGCGGCGATGAATTGCAGCCTTGGGCCGTGGGGGTCCGCGATAGGCGCCATGCTCGGGGCCATGGCGGGAACTGCACTGACGAAAACCATGATGGGTGACCCGCAGGTTATCCCTGACTTCGAACCAGAGTCAGTGGATATCGCCGAGACTGAATAGCAGCTGGGTACAGTCCCCGGCTGAAAATCTAAATAGAAAAACAGCATAGAAATGTTGTGCTACTGCTGTTTTTCCCGGCTTCCGTGCAGCGGAGGCTGGCGGGGGTGGCGTGGTGTTTGTTGAGCACCCAAATTATACGGCCGAATTTTTTCAACCCTGTCAGTGATCGTCCACGGCTGTGTGAAAACGGAATGGGATGGCCAACGGGCCTGTGTGGCCAGTTACTAGTTGTGATTCTACAGCCTTGGAATGGCTAACATGGAGTAGAGTTGCGATTAAAGGGGAGGGGAGACAGTGGCAGAGATGACTGATTTTACTTTTTGGATGACAGTGATCATCTTTGCGGCAACGATTTTGGCCGTTGTCGTTGGGATCGTTGACAGTTCAGTAGCGGCGGTCCTGGGAGTTTTGGCCATGGTGTGGCTTGGAACCATGACTGAATCGGATGCTTTTAATGCAGTTGATTGGAACGTCATGGCCATTTTGGTGGCTATCTGGATTATCGCCGGTTATCTGGGCAAGACCGGTATCCCCGAATGGCTATCGGTCAAGGCATTAGTGATATCGAGAGGAAATGGCGCGCTGCTGGTCATGATTCTCTCCATGCTCTCGGGTATCATCTCTCTGGTGGTGGACAATGTGGTTGTTATCCTGATGATGGCACCTGTGGCTATTCCCATTGTCCGTCATCTTAATCTTCCTTTGGCCCCGGTCATTTTGATGATTGGATTCAGCTCGAATTTCATGGGTACAGCATTGCTGCTGGGGGATCTGCCACCACAGATGCTACACAGTGTTTCGGGCATCGAATTCATGGAATTCATCTGGCAGGATGGACGCCCTTCCTCTTTCCCGATCCTGATGGTTACCTTCGTACTGACCCTCTTCGTCATGTATTTGTTCGGGTTCCGAACCCCGGGTAAGAAGGGATCTGCTGTTGGCGATGTCTCAGGCTCTTCAGACTCGAGTGGAAAAGGTGCAGTATCCACCACTGGACTTCCGTTTGACGCATCTATACCCGATAAACTGTTTGCGACCATTGTTGTGATCGGCTTTTTTGCCACCATCATCGCTATGGCATTACGTGAATATCTGGGTTTCCAACTCGGCTTCATCGCTCTGACCGGCGCAATGATTCTCATCATAGTCGTGGAGGGCATTGGGCACCGCATCAAGAAACCCGAATTCGAAGAGATACTCCAGGAACTCGACTGGCGGGCAATCTTTTTCTATATCGGATTGTTTGCATTGGTTGGGGGCTTTGAGAAAACACATCTGTTACAGGATTTAGCAAATTATCTTGCGCCGCTGTTCCAGGAGAACCTCATCGCCGGTGCATCCCTGCTTTACTGGGTGACCATACCCATTGTCGGGGTGGTAGAGCATGATGCCTACATTTTGACGTTCCTCTATATGATCCGCGATCTTGGTGCGCAGGGAGTTGAGGCCTGGCCACTCTACTGGATGCTGGTCTGGTCTGGCACCCTGGGCAGCAATCTGACAATTGCAGGGGCACCGGCCCTGTATGTTGCCTTGAATATTGTGGAACGCGAGGACAAGCGAAAAGTCCCCATACGGGAGTTTCTTAAGTGGAGTGTGACTTTCACCCTGGCCGCCAGTGTGATCGCCTTCATATTCGGCATGCTCATCTGGGTGGTGCCTTTTGCCAACTGACATCAGAACAGCGCGCTTGCAGAGGTTCACAGGTAAAGCTGTCTGTTACAAAGTAAATGGACTAACCCAGATTGGGGGAAGGAATAATGTTTAAGAGAGTATTGGTGCCGCTTGACGGATCGGCCTTGTCGGAAAGAGTCTTGCCCATTGCCAAGCGGCTTGCCCGATCCTTCGATTCCCGTATCGACCTGGTCTACGTTAACCCGACACCATCTGACGATATTCCCGACGAGATTGCCTCTCAGGCGGGGGAAGAAGGCGACGCCTATCTGAAGGGCGTCGCGGACGCGTTAATCGCCGATATCGGGGAGGAGAGGATAGGCTATTTTGTGCGCTCGGGTTATCCAGCCTCTATGATCATTGAGGAGGGTGAATCCAAGGAAGAATCCCTGATCCTGATGTCAACCCACGGCTACTCGGGCGTGCAACGTCTGCTGCTGGGCAGCGTCGCGTCCAAGGTCGTTCAGGCAGCGAAAATACCCGTGCTGTTGGTACCGGCGGAAGCCAAGAATCCGAAGGGTAATCTGGTCGAGTTCGAGAGGGCTATCGTGCCGCTGGATGGTTCAAAGCTTGCCGAGTGTGTTCTGCCCTATGCGATAAATTTATGTAAAACGCTGGATATGGAGTTGATCCTGGTAAGGTCTTATCATCCGAATTTTCCAGGAACATCCATCCGTATGCATGATGTATCGCAGATCGTGCATGATTCGGCGGAAAACTATCTCAAGGCGAAGCTCGAAGAACTCGAGGGGGAAGGGTTGGAAAAAGTCTCCTACAAGGTACTGCGAGGACTGCCTGCTGAACAGCTTACCGATTTCGCCATCGAGACCCCGAACAGTCTTACAACTATGTGTACCCATGGGCGGCATGGTATCGGACGATGGGTGCTTGGCAGCGTAACCGGGGCAGTCATCCAGTGCTCTGAGGAGCCAGTACTGGTGATTCGGAGTAGCAATGAGGGGAATTGCTAGACCGCATTCCGCAAGAGGTAGGCCTGTTAAGAAACTCTGGCAAGGAATCAGTCGAATCTCGAGTGAATCTACTCGGCAACCGCCGCATGGCGTTGTACTATCCCTGCGTGGGAGGGGTATGACACTTGATTTTTATACTAATATAATTTCACTCTATTAGGGGGCTTCTGATTTATTCCTGCTCCATCATCCCGGCGCAGGCCGGGATCCAGTAACTTACTGTTTGCTTTGTGATGGATTCCATCATTTGCTTCGCAAGCGCTGCTTCCCTGTGCGCCGCTGCTCCGGATCTACGCTGCGCTTACACCCGGTAGTGACAAATAAATCAGAGTGCTTTCCGATACGATATGGTTTTGTGCGGTTGTCGGACTATTCGTGCCCTTTCCAGGAGAATCCAGCCGACACTCAACCGCCATAGCGCAATAGGATTGGAATAACTCGCTTTGCCTGCACCCTGGCTACCGCAGCTCCAACGTAGCCAGTAAACACACTGAATCAGACAGTTGTGTGCATGTTCTTGGAGAGCGTCTTAATCAAGACTCCACTGGCGACCGAAAATGCGGCGGTAACGGCAGCGATTTTTGCGAGTTCCTGGGGAGGTGGAAGGCGTAACTTGAAGCCGCCTTCAGCCTTTGCCATGCCCATGTTGTAATGAATCAACCCTTCGGTCATGAAGACGACAAAGGTCACTCCGGGCACAACCCAACTTCCCATATCGCTACCCCCTCTTGTTCGATTGGCATATTGATTAAACGCCTAAAGAGTAGCACACTCTAGGCCTGTCGAGTCATAATTGAGATATCAATATTCGGATTTTACTCAAGATCGAGGCTTCAGGCGTAGGCTATGTCTAATATTCATATAAAGCACAAACATTCTCTTACTCCTGAAGAGACCCGGCAGCGGGTGGAAGAGATCGCGAAAAGCCTGAAAAAAGAGTATAAGATCGATTACGCATGGAAGGGCGATCGACTGCATTTCAGGCGGTCGGGGGCTACCGGTCATCTTGACCTGGGGGATGGATTCATAGAACTCAGCATAAAGCTGGGCCTGGTTCTTGCCCCGGTGAAAGGTAAGATAGAAAAAACCATCAAGCAGAACATAGCGGTAGAGATGTCAGGCAAGAAGGCAACCAGGTTGGCCTGATACCTCTCGTTATACCTTACACAATCATGTCAAAAAGCCCCCTCAAGCAAGACCATACCTGGGTCGATGACTTCGCCATCGGCGGCAGGCATCTGGTTGCCCTGATCAAGCAACTCCTGGCCAAAGGAAATGTGCGCCGCCTGGTGGTCTACAAGCCCAACGGCAAAGTTCTGTTTCAGACTTCGTTGAGCACCGGGGTAGCAGTAGCAGGGGTGTTCACGATTCTGGCGCCAATGCTCACTGCCCTCGGCGCACTTGCGGCCTTGCTGACCGAGGTTCGGGTAAAGGTTATTTACACCGGAAAGTCGCCCCGCAGCTAGTGTAGCGCAGCGGCGCTCTGTGGATAACCGAACTTCCCGCATGGCCCACTAGGCCGGAAGCCTTTTTCTGTTGCCTAAAACGGCTTTGCCCAATGCCAACCACAGACAGGGTGATTGGCGTTGAAAGGACTTTTACCACCCGGTGCAGTTACCAGGGCGGGAGAAAGAAGAAGGCAATACCCAGGATAAAATAGACGGCCAATAACTGAACACCTTCCATCCAGTGGGATTTTCCGTCCAGGGCGACGAAATTGACCAGGATGGCTGAAAGGATGATGGCAAGCACTTCCAGCGGACTGAAGACAAGATCCATGGGGGCCGGCCCAACGAAGTAACTCAGGAATACCAGTACCGGGGCTAGCAACAGAGCGACCTGACTGCTGGAGCCTATTGCGATAGTGACGGCGATATCCATCTTGTTTTTCATGGCCATTAGAATCGCTGCACTGTGTTCTGCTGCATTACCGACAATTGCAACCACGATGACACCGACAAAAACTTCGGTCATACCCCAGGATTCGGTCGCTTCAGCGATGGAGTGGACGAGCATTTCACTCATGAGCGCGACGAATATAGTAGCAACAGCAAGGATGATGGATGACTTCTTTATACTCCAGGGATCTTCAAATTCGGCACCACCCTCAGTATCGTAGTCTGTGGTGTCATAAAGGTGTTTGTGGGTTTGAAGAGAAAAAATCAGGCTGAGGATGTAGGTCACAAAAAGTACGATGGATACATCCAGGCTGACGTCCAGATCCAGGGCAGTAACCTGATCCGCCGGAACATCGTGGGTAGTCAGCAGGTAATAGAAAAGGGCGGGAACCACAAGCCCAGCGGTGCTCAACAGCAGCAGAGTGGAATTCATCCCAGCCGCCATTGCGTTGAAACTCTGGGTTTTGTATTTGAGCCCGCCGGCTATCATGCTCGCTCCCAGAACCAACAGCAGGTTGCCGATAATCGAACCGGTAATGGATGCCTTCACTACCTCATAGAGCCCCGCCTGCAAGGCAAATATAGCGATGATCAACTCCGCTGCATTGCCAAAAGTGGCGTTTAGAAGTCCGCCGACCCCCGGCCCGACATGTTCGGCAAGATGTTCTGTGGCCTCGCCCAGGATTCCGGCCAGGGGGATAATGGCAATCCCTGAGGCGATGAATATCCAGGTACCCTCGAAATGGAGGGACTGCATAATGAAGGTGATCGGAACGAAGATGAGTAAAATATAGAGAAAATGTATTTCATAATTGCCGATCTTCATAATCTGACCCTCATAATCAAGCTCTATTCAATTCCGGAACGCCGAATATCATAGGCCCTTCATATTGGAACTCAACGAAATCTCATGCCGGAAACCCCGGCAGCGCCTAAGCAACGCCATTTTAAAACTGTGACAAGTTGCATCGCCGCGTCAGGTTCCAACAATTCAACAACAACCCGCGCCAGGACACTTTGTCGCCAGCTATATCTGATCTAGCCGTCTGCCCTAGGTGCGACGCCCCATCAAGCGCAGGGCCCCATCGGAAATCAGGTAAATCGCCACGATATAATTGAGCAATTTGGGTTTCAGAAGCACCAGGATACCTGCACCCAAGGCTAGCGCCGGGCCAGGTGAGAATTGCTGTGCCATGCTTAACTCCTTTCGATTTTATCGAACGCTCGGCTAAGTTCGATCGACCAGATAGCAGAAATCGCAAATATATTCGTCGGATTTAGAGGGCATGCTGTCTTGCTTCTAAAAAATCGATTCGCCATAAATCGATCACCGGACATTCTTTATTAAGGCTACCCGCAGATTCAGGGTACACGGAATATAAAGGATCATGATCTGATCCAGGTCAAGAAAAGGAAAACTCAGTCGTCTCAGATGTATTGGTTTATAGGGCATTGGGCGGTTGTTGCTCCATAATTGGAAATACGTGCTCTCCATTGCGATAATCGGTAGTGGTTATATCGGAGGAGTATTAAATGAGTTCTATTCTGCGATTGGTTGTGGGTGCGGGATTGTTTGCTTTCGGCTACTACCTGGGGCGCCAATCCTGCCGATTCGAGTCGCTGGAAGATCAGCCAGGTGGGCTCGAGGTCCCGGTTCCTGCGCCGGAACCCGACAAAGTGGATTCGGAGTAACGAGAACTGGCGTGGGGAAGGAATTTTATCAAAACTACCAAAGCCGCATGCCGGCGAGATTAGGGTAGGGGTGGTGACTAACAAATGATTTTATGAAGATACCTACCGTTTTGTGTTTTCTTGGAATATTCTTGATTCTGGGGAACCTAGATTAAGGAACTGAGTATGGCGAATAAGAAAGCTGTCGAATTGCTGAAGAAGGGGGACGTCAAAGAGTTCAATGCCTGGATCAAGCAGAGGCGCAAGGAAGGAAAAAAAGCGATAGATCTGGATGATAAAGACCTGAGCGGCCTCAAGCTCAAAGGCATCGATCTGGCGAATGCCCACTTGAACGGGTCCAATCTGCGAGGAACCGACCTGGAGGAGGCCGATCTGGAAAATGCGCGGCTTCGTCAGGCGGATCTCAGGAAGGCCTGTCTGCGACGCGCCAATCTTACCAATGCCAACCTTACCAAGGCGAAATGCAAGGGGGCCGATTTTAAAAAGGCCAAAATGAAGGGCGTTAAAGGGCTTTGATCCGAGGCCGGTATCGATATCAACTTTAGGGTATTTTCATGTGCTTAAGCGCACGAAAATAGTGGTGCATCCCTGCACCAACCGGGCAGCTCGAATTTTTCGAGGAGCCCTTTAGGCAAGTTTCTTACCAACTGTAGAATTGGATGCGGCAAGGTCAATGAAAGCGCTCGGAATTATTGCTCAGAAGGGGGGGGCTGGAAAAACAACCCTTGGTATCCACCTGGCAGTAAGGGCCGGGCTCGCGGGTCTCAAGGTACTGGTGGTGGATTTGGACCCCCAGGCAAGTGCAACTGCGTGGTGGCAGAGGCGCCAGGAAGATTCCCCTGCACTTGTTCAGGCCAATGCCGATGCATTGCAGGAAGTGCTGAAGAAGGCTGAGGAACAGGGTTTCCAGTTCGTCATCATCGACACGGCGCCACATAGTTCGCTGGAAGCAGTTGCTTGCGCACGTCTGGCCGATCAGGTCTGTATTCCGACCCGGCCGGCCATTCTCGATCTGGATGCTATCGGGACGACCACAGAGCTCGTCGCAGATGTCGGTGTCACTGCCCGGGTGGTGCTGAACGCCTGCCCTCCAGCAACACGATTTGGGGAGCCCAGGATAGTCACTGAGGCACGCCAGGCCTTGCAGAGCTATGGAATTCCAGTCAGTGACGTGGCAATCAGCCAGCGTGCGGCCTTCAGCCATGCCCTCATAGACGGGCGTGCAGTCAGCGAATTCGACCCTAAAGGAAAAGCCGCCCAGGAGATCGAGCGTCTGTGGCTGACGCTCAGCAAGGAGTTATTCCAATGAATCGACGCCCTAAACTGAGCCTGGTCTCAAATAGAGAGTTAAATAAGAAACAGGCACTGAACTTCGAGACGGACAAGCGGACGGGAGCGAAGCAGTCTCCGGAATTGGAGGTCAAGGGGCCTGATGCCATGGAACAGGCCTTTACTCACCAGCCAGCCAAGCCGGAGCTGGAGCCGGCCGGCAACAGACAGAATGGGCAGCCGGGACCCTCTTACTGGCCCAGCACCAGACTATTGACCCAAGCGGTGATCGTCGTGGTCACGGTTGCGCTGTCTGTCTACCTGGTAAAACGGCGACTTCTGTAAAAAAACGGTCGCCGAAACGACATTTACATCTCATCCTTGGGTGGAGGAGTGGCAGGAGTGGCAGGAGTGGCAGGAGTGGCAGGGTTCTGAGTGTATTCTGATAAGAGAAATGAGCTATTCTTCAGATACCTTGTTCCGATTTTTCAGAAGGCAGGTGGACTAAGGCGCTATGGCAGGCGAGGCTCCCCCGAAAGATCCCGTTTCTGATACCCAGGATAGAATTTGCTCTCCTGATGGTAAAAGGCCCGTCTCGTCGCAACGGGGGGAATTACTGTCAGATCGAGAAGCGCTTTGCGCTTTGGTGACGTCTATACAGCAGACCAACCGGCTCTGGCAGATTGTCGTGTTCCCGGCGATGTTTGCCTTCGTACTCCTCGCCATCTATGGGTTCTACCTTATTTACAATCTGGTCGAGGATGTGGACAGAATTGCCGATAGCGTCTCTCTTAATATGGGATTCGTTGCCGATCGCATGAACCAAATATCGCTAAATCTCGATGCCGTATCCGGCAGCGTGCGGGACATATCGGTAAATCTCGACGATCTGACCGGCACCGTGACGGCCATGAATGTAACTATGATGGCCATCTCCACACAGATGGAGACATTGCCTCCGATGCTGACGGCCATTCAGGATATGGATTTGGGAATTACGTCTATCGACTCGACCCTGAGTTCTTTGGATGACCGAGTGGGGACCATAACCACCAGTATTCAATCAATAAATCATCAGATGGCTGTGATTACGGTGGCAACTCAGAGTATGAGTGGAAACGTATCCGGGCTGAACCAGAACATCGGTCGGCCGCTGAATTTCATGAACAACATGATGCCGTGGTGAAATCCACTGGATAAATTATAATATGCATTTAAATGGTATTGATGACCGGATTCTGGAGCCTGCTTTTAACCGGGGAGGGGCGCAGCGCCAGAAACAGGGTACGTGCTTGATTCCGGGGGCACACTGCAAATGCGGCAGTAGGGCTGGCTAGTGGACCAGGGATTGCCGCAGGGGGTGCAAACATGAAAACCTCAAGTCAAAGCAATGGTGCATTCTTTTGCATCTGTAGCTCTTTCCGTCGGCCCACCTCATTTTCGGTGATCCTGCTGGCTGTTGCGCTGATGATCGGATGCGACTCATCTCCAAAAATGACTATATTCGAGGCAGCCATGATGGGTAATGTCTCGGAACTCGAGAGAAATCTGCGCGCGGGCATCAACCCCGACGTAGTTGACACTACCCAACAGCAACCACTCCAATACGCTGCTGCTGCGGGTCGGCTTGAGGTCGTCCGAGCGTTGGTGGAACATGGCGCCGATGTGAATGGGGTCAACTCTTACGACGATACAGCCCTCCACAAGGCCTCTTCCGGTTGTCGCTTTGAGGTAGCCAAATACCTGCTGGAGGTTGGAGCAGATCACGAAGCACGCAACAAGCATGGCGAGACACCCTTGCATCAGGCGGCGACCTGTGAAGATCCGCGACTTATACAGCTGCTTGTGGATCATGGTGTCGATTTAGTGGCGGTGACTAAACGCGGACAGACTGCTCTTCACAGGGCGGCAGAGAATAATAATGTGGCGGCAGCCAGGATTCTGCTGGATGCGGAAACCGAGGTGAATAATCGACGTTATGCTGAAACACCGCTACACATTGCCTCGAGGCGGGGTTATCCGGATATGGTTCGGCTCTTGATTGTTAACGGGGCGAACCCTAACGTGCGTGACGAAAGAGACAAGGTGCCTCTTCACTTCGCCGTGAGTGAGGGACATGGAGCGGTGGCTCTAATACTCATTGATGCCGGTGCAGATGTTAATGCGAGTGATCGTCCTGGAAATACCCCCTTGCATGACGCTGCTGTTGCAGGCCAGCTCGATATGGTCAAGGAGCTTTATTCTGTTGGAGCTGACATCAATATACAAGATCTTCGCGGCAGGACACCGTTGCATGAGGCGGCGAGGAAGGGCCGGGTGGACGTGGCGGAGTTTCTGATTCACGCTGGCGCACGGACAGACCTTGAGGATGCGCTGGGACAGACGCCGCTGGACACGGCACAAACGTCAAATCAGTGGGGCGTCGCCAAGCTTCTTCTGAGTCACTGTAAAGGTGCTGGCCATTGTGATGATTCCTGGTTCAAGCCAGAATTTTGGCCATTCCGGTACCTTGTCCAGAGCTGATATCGAGCCTCTGGATGCTCGCGTAGGGCAATCCGAAACGGCCGGTTTCGGGTATCAGCGAGGGGTGATCGCTTTGGGAACCAGCCCAGGGGGGATCGCATGTTGTTTATCGTGGGTATATCCCGCCGGAGGAAAAATAACTTCGCAGGTAGCGTCGTTGATCTTCGCCTCGTCGCGCTGCTGCAGACAGACGTCTCGGACACCGGCTCCTCCGTCGAGATAATCGAGCTCCGGTCCGCCCCAGAGTATGTCGCCGTTGCCTTCTCCTCCGTCCAAGGTATCCGCCCCCCGAGCCCCGAACAACCAGTCGGTGCCTTCTTCACCCAGTAAGTGATCGTTTCCCCGCCCACCGTGAACAGCGTCGTTTCCAGGGCCTGCGCAGACGATGTCGTCACCGGTGTCGGCGTGCACCACATCATCTCCGGCGCCAGACACAAAGACCTCATCATCCTCGGTACCCCACATGACGTCGTCTCCAGGTGTGCCCACACAGGTCGCCGGTCTACCCATACAAAAGGGAACGGTTGTCAGACCTGGCGGTATATACGGGCATTGGATAACGACCTGAGGTGCGCGAACAGACTTCTCCTGTGCGTCGATTGGAGGGGAGAAAGCAGCGATCGCTGAGGCAAAAGTGCCGAGCGCCAACGTGGATGCGATACTAAATCGGGTGGTCATCTCTTCCGCTCCTTGCCGATCTTGTTATATTTCTTTTTGTTGTGCTGGGTCCCTGACCTGTTTCGTTGACCTGTATTAATCCCCGGAAAGGTCTCCGATGCACTGTAATTATTATGGCGTAAAAGAACAAATCATGCAGTATTATTGTGGAAATAAGGTGCCGGTATTTGGTGGCGAGGTACCTGGCTGAGCAGGACCCGGAGATGGATTGAGTAGAGACGAGGACGCGACAACCGGGTACCATTTGACCGCTAAAATAGCGCAAATCGATCTAAATCTACTTGCCAAGACCAATATGCTGAAGATCTCCCAGAATGTATCTATACCGGATCAGGAGATCCAATTCACCGCCATTCGGGCTCAGGGTGCCGGTGGTCAGAACGTGAACAAGGTCTCCAGCGCGATACATCTGCGCTTCGATGTCGGCGCCTCTTCTTTGCCGGAGTTCTACAAACATCGGTTGTCCCTGCTGCAGGACCAGCGTATCAGCAAAGAGGGTGTGATCGTCATCAAGGCGCAACGGCATCGCACCCAGGAGAAGAACCGGGAGGAGGCCCTGATGAGGCTGCGGGAACTTATCCGCGGTGTCGCCGTAACCAGGAAGAAACGGGTAGCCACCAAGCCGACCCGCGGCTCCAGCCAGCGGCGTATGGACCGCAAGACCCAAAGGGGTAAGACCAAGTCACTGCGCAGGCGGGTTCAGACGGAGTGACCTGAAAAGGCTCCATGCGCGAAACAGAGAGCCGATAATCCACGTTAGCCGATAATTCGAAACAACAGCGGCACCAGCACCGAGGTGGCCAGGGCATTGAGCCCCATCGCCAACGCCGAAAAAGCGCCCGCGAGCTCACCCAGCTGCAAGGCGCGAGCCGTTCCGATGCCGTGAGATGCCACGCCGATCGCCAGGCCGACAGCACGCTGATCGCGGATCCGAAATATCGTCAGCAGCCAGCTGCCCATGATGGCGCCCGCGATGCCGGTCAGGATAACCAGGACAGCGGTCAGTGATGGCAGGCCCCCCAGCTTCTCGGAAATACCCATCGCGATCGGTGTGGTCACCGACTTGGGTGCCAGCGAAATCAGTATTTCGCGCGATGCGCCCATCAGCCAGCCTATTCCGACGGCAGTTGTCATGGCTACCAGCGAGCCCGCGATCAGGGCGACACTGATTGCGAACCAGGAGCCGCGGATACGGTGCACCTGTCGGTAGAGGGGCACCGCCAAGGCTACGGTTGCCGGGCCAAGCAGGAAATGGACGAACTGCGCCCCCTCGAAGTACCGCTCATAAGGGATGCCGGCCGTGACCAGCAAACCGACCAGCGCAAGCACGGCTACGAGCACCGGGTTGAACAGCGCCATGCCACCACTGCGCTGATAGAGCCAGTCAGCCATCAGGTAGGCGAATACGGTGAGGGTGAGATGCAGCAAAGGGCTGGCCGAGAGATAGACCCAGATATCACGTACTTCGCCGCTCATCGATCCGCCTCCTCATCGCTTCTACGAACGGTCAGCCAGCTCATCACCAGGGCCGTTGCCACAATAGTGAGGGCGGTACTGAAGATCAATGCAACGGACAATGCCGCCCACTGATCCACCAGCAGCGATATATGCAGCATGACGCCCACCCCGGCCGGAACGAACAATAGCGAGAGGTGCTCGAGCAACCCTTCGGCGGTGCGGGCCAGCCCCGACGGAACGCCGCGCTTGATCAATAAGCCGACGAACAGCAGCAGCATGCCGAGGACCGGGCCGGGGACAGGCAATCGCAGAAACAGTGACAGAACCTCTCCGGTCAGCTGACAGGCGAGAAGAAGCGCTAAATAGTGGATGTTCATCAGGGAGATCCGGTTCAGTCCGCTGATCATGCTGTCTGCACCTTGGGACACCCCGGATATCAGCAGGGTGATCAGCGGTGGATGAATATGATGGCCTCGTCGGGCAAAGCTTCAGAACACCAACATCGCACCATCGGTAATTGCAGATTTGGTGTGCTGTAGGGCCAATATGATAAGGTCCGCGGGAGCATAACCCACCCAAATCCCGGGAATCAATGCGAAATCAGTGGTATCAGACATATCTCTGTGGTGGGTTTCCGCTGGACACTGGATCGATCACACTTTACCGTTACCACCTAAAGCGGTTCAAACGGACAGTAGTGCGCCTGAAATAGGCCCTGTATACATCCAATCACAAACATGAGTGTTAAATGGAAAAAAAAGCCAAAAAGCACGCGCATCTCGGTGTCGAGTTAGGGGTCAGCGACGCAATACGGACCATACTGAAGCACAACCTGATCTATCTGGCCGGATGGGAGAAGGCGGCTCGATCCCCGGAGGATATCGAGGGTGTCCATCAGACCCGGGTGGCGTTCCGGCGGATGCGCTCCGCGCTTACGATCTTCCGGCAGGTTATCCCTAAAAAGGTCTCGGCCGGTTGGGCCAAAGAGATGCGTGAGCTGGCTGGAAGGCTTGGGGCGGCGCGGGATCTGGATGTGTTTATCGACGAGGCCCTGGGAAGCATTCGTGGAAAACTGCCGCTTCCCGGAGCAGAAAAACTAGAAGCCTTGGCGATGAAACATCGCGACGCCGCCTACGAAGGCGTTTGTGTCATGCTGGACGGCGATAGCTACAACCGTTTCAAGACCGAGTTCGGCCAGTGGGTGGATACCCGAGGTTGGGAACAGGCCTCGCTGAAGGAAAAACAACGCAATTTGCTCGACGGTGACCTCCTCTCCTTCGCCCGCAAAGTGCTCGACCGGCAGGAACGAAAGGTTCTGGAGGCCGGGGCCCACGTAGACAAGTACGCTGCCGAGGAGATGCACCGTCTCCGTATCGAATGTAAGAAATTACGCTACGCCGCGGAATTCTTTTTACCGCTGTTTCCCGGTATGGACGAGTTTATCGGACACATGAAAGGCCTGCAGGACCTGTTAGGGGTAATGAACGACGTAGCGGTTACGCGCCACTTGCTGGATCAGATACTGGAGCAAGAGACAGATACCCAGGTACTGGAGTACGCGGGGGGTATCGTGGGGTGGAGAACCTGTTATTACCATGAATTGTTGAACAGCTTCGAGCGACGTTGGGACGAATTTGTAGAGGCCAAGCACCCCTGGTGGAAAAAATCCGCTTTAGCCGCCGAGCGGAAACCCGATGAAGCGGGGTCGAGAGGACCCTAGCCGATCCGGAGTATTTCAAAGCATCCTGGAACAGGTCTGTACGGAAATCCAGCACGAGAGATCTGCATTCCGGGATGCCGGATGGCCTGTTTTCATTGCATTCCCTCTATCGGTCTTATGGGGTCGGTGGCCAATGGCGCTTATTTAAGCAAAGAAAACCGTCATTCCGGGCGGAACGAAGTGGAGACCCGGAGCAGTGGTGCAGGGAAGCACCGTTCACGAACCTAAGGATGGAATCCTGTTTGCAGAAAATCCACGCATTCTGGATTCCCGCCTTCGCGGGAATGACAGTGCTCCCTAACATTTTGGCTTAAGCTAAGTGCAGACGGGTCGGTGGCCTTAAACACGCGCTTGCGCCGGTTTGAGAATTCTACCAAAGAACACGAACAGGCCACTCAGAAAGAGCACAAGGCCACCCGGGAGGGGAACCGCCGCAGCTGCCGGAGACCAACCCGAGTCCAGCAGGCCCAGCCGGTCCAGATCCGAAAACTGCAGCCTTTCGTTCTTTGTCAGGGCTGCGACCATTACCGAAAGGGAGCCGTCGGTGAATCCGGGCAGCCCGGATTCCCAGTGTGCCAAGTCAGCGGTGAGTGGTACTGGGCCCCCGTACGCGGCTGCCGCTTTTTGGCCGGTGAACGAACCGCCGTGGCTGTTGCTGATCCAGTCGGGCGCAATGCCGTATCCAAGCACATGCCCCAGTTCATGCAGGGCTGTGGAGTAGAGATCGTAACGGCCGGAAAAGTTCTCCTGGGTCGAAGGGTCGTCATCCACATACCAGGCAGCATTGTTGCTGTTGAAGGCGATGCTTGCTGCCGATGGGCCGAAAGCGCGACCTGATTTGTCTGAATTCCAAGCGTCTGTGGTATAGGCATTGGAAAGCGGTACGCTGCTGTTGGCACCTACTGCAACGATGACAGTATCCACGGGGATTGTATCCATCCATAGGGTCATGGACCCAGTGGTCGGGTTCATCATTGGAAGTCCGCCTGAGAACAGGGAAAGCGTGTTCGCAGCGATCTGCGACTCCCATACGTCCGCTGCCGAGTTCAGCACGCCCCGCTTGGCAGTATCGAAGAAACCTGCCGAGTCATAGCGGTAGTCAAACTGGATAGTCAAGGCAGAGGCCTGGCCAGCGGTCAGAAGAAGGACGGCAAAAAGTGGTTTAAAGCGTTTCATGGATGTGTCTTCAAAAAGTCGAAAATTGGAAAATAGAATTGCAAATATAGTGCCACTAAAAAACGGGCTAAAGGGTTGTTCTTTCGATGATCGGGTGGGTGAAGCTGCCTGATTTTCCCTAACGATGGTTTGTTTCGGCCGACTTAGCCAGTTCAGTCCTTCGGCAATAAGGACAAACTGTCAGACTGCTTTACGGGTCGCGCAAGCGCTTTTTCACGCAAAGCATTAATTATCGTAATCCATTGAAATAAATGTATTTATTGATATTTTCGGCGATCGGCCTGTGGTCTCCGAAAGACTGTCCCGGGTCGAAAAAGGACTCGTTTGATATTTAAGGCCGCTGTGGCTGAGTCGACATACTTTACAGCAGATTCAGTGGAGATGGCTGGCGTAATTGTCGTCATAACCCATTGTTTTCAAAAATATAAAAACGAAAGTTGATTGGCTTTATCAGTCCTGTAGCCCGGCGGTCAGTAAAACTGCTTATGACAGAATACTTTACATTTATCCCTTTATTTCTTATGGAAATAAAATCCCCGCTCCTGTTAACTGGAAAAGTTTCATATATATAAAGAACCAGGTATCGCCCAAACCAGTGTAGAGACTAAGTTGGCATGAGTTCTGCTTGGACTGTGGTCAACGATCTCGATGATTTTGGTTAACAGCCCAGCAGTAAACAAAAAAAGGGAGACGGCCGATCGAGAACGAGAAAACGCATTTTTTCTTCATCGGCTTTTTAGGGAGATATCAGTGATCACTCAACGTAACAGCATCCGTAGTGTTATTTCTTCGGTAGTGTTACTGGCGGGCTTAACGGCAACGGCAACAACGTCAGCGACAGTTATCCATTACGGTCCCGGGGACAGTCTCAATGCATGGAAGGAGGAAAAGCAAACCTACGATGCGCCTGGAATTCAGGGGGTAGGGGGTGCCGGGCGTTATCCCATCGGTACTTTAATAACGACTAACAGCGGCGACACGAGGCTCGACTGGGCCAACCGGACCTACGCGGAGGCAGGCAGTGCCCTGCACCAGACACCGCTGAATCAGATTCGAGGAAACCTGGCCAAAGGCAACTACAAGGACGTGGATCTCTACGAGATCTGGATCGATGACCTATCCCTATTCAAGGCCTATACGGTGCAAACCGCAGACCAGACCCGGGTGGCCGATCCCCAGTTGTTCCTGTTCGATGGGTTGGGCCATGGTATTTTCGCCAATGACAACGATCCTTTGGGAACTGGTGTGAATGCACTCCAGGCTATTATTGATGCTTCTCTTCGCAGCGTTGAGAATTTGACCTCCGGCCTCTATCTTCTGGGTATCTCCAGAGACGATGTAGATCCGAGATACACCGACCCTGATACCGGGCAACAGCGGCAGATATTTAACGAGCAGAATCCATACAACAGGTTTGTCAATGATCATGCCAGTCGCGACGGCGATAATATTGCGGATTTTGTTGTATCCAGTTGGGCAGGTACCGTCGGTGTAAACCCCGATGACACGCCTTACCGCATCAAACTCGAGGGTGCGTATTTCGCTGACGTCGCCTTGGCCCTGACTCCGCTGCCAGAGCCTGGGGCGGTAGTCCTGTTCGGTGCGGGACTGGCCATGATGGGCATGGTCCGGCGCCGCAGGTTTGCCCGGTCCAGTGCAATGTAATTAAAAGGACGGGCGGTTATCCCGGGAAGATATTCACCGAATTGCCCTAGCCCCTCACCAACAGGCCCCGGCTCAGCCGGGGCTTTTTCTTTTTCCGAGGCTTTTTCTAGTGGTTTGTCAGGTCCCGATGCACCCAGGATAGCCTGCGAACCCAGGGCTTGAACGCCTTGATCTGTCCCGGTAGTTCACTGCCGGCGGATAGTGCCTGTTCCCTGGTCTGAAAATCCCCGTAGAGCAGTACGTACCAATCCCGTCCCTGATACTGCCGTTTGTAGGTCGCCAGCCCTTCGGTCGATTCGACGCCGGCGGCTACCTGTTCGATCACCCCCTTGTTGTGGGCGGCAACCAGTTGGATGGTGTAATGGTCGGGACTCAGCCCGCGCAACCAGGAGACCCCCTTGAGTTCGTCGGAGGAAATCTCAGACGCAGCTTCCTCGGGTTGATTCTTTGCGCTTCCCTGGCGGAATTCGACAGCCTTTAGGTAGGAGTCCTGCAACTGCTGCAGTGACTTCTCGGTCTCCTGCTGTGCTGTCTCCAGTTGCCCGAGGGTCGCGCGCAGCTTATCCGTTTCGCTCTGGTGATTGGAGATCCAACGCTTTTGTTCCGCGAGAATCTGGCGTAGCTTTTCCAAAGCAATCGGGTCGAAAGCCTTTTCCTCGATTGGCTCCCCACCGCCCAGTGCGAATTGCTGATCCTGATTTTCCAGCCTGGATTCGAGCAATGTCATCCGTGTCCTTATTTTATCGAGCCCGGCTGAGGACTCAGACGGTTCCTGCTGTTTTCCCAGCGGCTGCCCCTGGGAAAGGATCTGCTGCCTGATCTCTTCTATCTGCTGATTCGAGGCAACCTGGTTTTCCGCTATGCGCTGGCCGTTCAGCCAGTAACCGGCCAAAACCAGGGCGAGAACCAATACGCCTCCCGCAAGCAGACTGCCCACCAATCTTTTCTGCCTTGTCTCTATCGCCTGTTGACCGGAGGCCAGACCGGATGTCTGTTTTGTCAGTATCGTTCGCTGCTGGGTCAGCTGATCGCCGGTGGTCGCCAGCAGTCCGTCCAGGTCGTTGACCCTCTGGCTCAGAGATTGCTCTCTGCCGTCGCTCTCCCGTAGTTGTCTCTGCAGGTTCTCGCTCAGTTCCTTGAGTGAGGCGAGCTCCTGTGCCTGCTGCTTGGTTACTGTCCCTTCGAGACCGACCAGCCGGTCTGCCTGTTCCGTCAGACGCCCACTCAATGATGAAACATCAGCGCTCTGCTCGCCTAGCTTCCCTTCAGTGGCTGACAGCAAATTCCCCAGGTGATCGATCTGCTGTCCCAACGATTTTTCACTGTCGCTGGCCGCTCGCAGCTGTTGCTGCATGGCGCTGCTCAATTCCTGCTTTGACCGATGCTCCTTTGTCAGGCGTTCATCAATGGTGCCGTCGAGTGTGGCCAGTCGTTGCTCCACTCGCTGCGACTGTTCGGCCAACCGTCCGTTGGTCAGCTCAAGCTGCGCGTCTTGTTCGATCAATCTCTCGTCAGTGGTCTTCAGCAGGTTTCTCAAATGATCGACCTGTTGCTTCTGCGCTTCCTCCCTGTCGGCTATCTCCTCCAGTCGGCGCTGCAATGCGCGGTTCAGTTCCTTGAGCGACTTAAGCTCCTGTGTCTCGGGCTCAGTTGCCGGTTTCTTGGGCTCTGTCAGACGTTGTTCAAGCTGTTGCACCTGTTCGGCCAGGCGGGCATGTTCCAACCCAAGCCGTGCGTTTTTTTCGCTCAGTTTCCCCTCGGTAGTGACCAGCAGGCCACCCAGCTGATCGATTTGCTGCCTCAGCAAAAGCTCCCTGTCACCGCTCTCATACAACTTTTGCGGTATGGATTCACTCAATCCGCCGGGTGCCTGGTTGTGCTCGGACTTCAGCGCTTCCATGCTGCGTTGCAGACTATCCAGTTGTTGCTGGAGTTCAGCATCCCGGTTGCGAAGACGACGGTTATCCGGCATGTCGTCTGCCAGTTTTTCTACCCGGTTTCGTATAGCGGAAACCTGATCGTTGAGACTGCCGATTTGATTCTGCTGCTCCGCCTGGCCGGCCTCCAGCGTTTGGCCTTGCTCGATGATGCGACTGTTCTGCTCGCCGAGCTCCTGTTCCCTGTCGCTTAGGGCCTCTATCGAATGCACCAATCCGCGGTTTCCCTCTTCCAGAGAGGTATAGTCGTTCTCCAGAACTTCGAGGCGAGTCTGCAGTTTTTCCAGCCACCCTGTTTGTTCATCAGCCCTTTCGTGTGCCTCAGTCAGCGATCCTTCGAGGCGAAAAAGCTGTGGTGGCAGGGCCTCCTCTTCAGCTTGACTCTCAGCTATCGGCCCCGGGTCGCTGGTTGGCGCAACGGGCAGTTCTGGGTGTTCAATCTGCTGGTTTACTTTGAGTTCCAGGGATGCCAGGCCCTGCTGCAAATCTTCGGAATGGTCTCGTATGCTTTCGATCAACCCCAGCAAGTTGCTGATCTGATTGTCGAGATGTTGTGATCGTTGTCGGCTGTCTGTCAGACTCGGTTCAAACTTATCCAGGCGCGCACAGTTGTCTTTGGTGATGCGCGCCTGTTTCTTCAGGCGTTCCCGAATGGAGCTGTTTTTCTTGGCCAGTTCGCGTATGCGCTGCAACTGCTTGCCGACTTGAGTCTCCACGCCGTTAAGCCGTTTCTGCAGACCCTTTTGGTCCTTTGCCAGCCGTTTCCCGCGTCCCTTGGCCCTCTTCTGCCTGACGATGATTTTTTTGCTGATTCGCTGCAGTTTTTTCAGCAGGGACGCGATTGCATCGGTCCGTCGTTCCAGGAATTTCTCCCTTCTGGACTTCTTTTCTTTGCTTTTGTTTTTTGTTTTTCTACTCATAGCGGGCTGTTACCGATGCCGAAATCGTCGTCAGTTGCGCATGATTAATTCTACGGGAGTGCTAAGCATAAGGCATGTCCGATCACGAAGCACATGCCGACGCACTGAATTTGACAGGATAGGTGGTGGGTTCTAATCAGTAAATAATGAAGCTCTAATAGTGCACGGCCAACCAGATTGTCGTTCTGTCGGGATCGGTCCAGGAGACTTTATGCCGCATGTGCGACGGTATATCTATGAAATCTCCCTCTTTGAGTCTGACCGGCATCCGATCCTCAAAGGACAACACCGCTTCACCCTTCAGCACCAGGACCCATTCGTTCCAGTCTTGATCATACCAGCCGGAGTCAGGGGAACTGTGGCCTTTGGATAGTATTCTCTCGATCCTTATCAGCTTGCCCGTCGGGATCTGTTCGAAGATTTCTTCTTCCAGCCTGTCCGGTATACCTTCGAAGATGTTTTTCATGTCTATCCGATCCCGCTATGACCATCGGAGAGTGACCCGTTGCGTATTGGCGGGCTCAATCGAAATCGTTCAGGTCGTCGTGCAGGTCTTCGATCTGTTTGAGCCGAAAACGTCCTTCCTTGCCCGCACTGTCGACCATGGATACGCTCAGCAGATGAATCAACGAAAGCGCCGCCGGGTAACTGTCGAAAGCGCCGGTCCTGGAGACCTCGGCGTGCAGGACCCAGGTGGCATAGTTGATGGTAGCACCGACCGCGGGTTCGGTGATGTAAAGAACGGGTACGCCCATGGCATGTATAGACTTCAGCGCAACGCGAAGCTGGGTCGGGCGGCGGCGGAAACCAAAGACGACAACCAGGTCGTCGTGCTGCAGATCGACCAGTTGTTCGGCCAGGGTTTCCGCGCCGGATCGAAGCAGGTGTACCTGATTGCGTACCTGGATGAACTGCCAGCGCGCGTAGCCCGCCAGAAAGCCACTGTTTCGGTATCCCAGCAGCCACAGGCTTCGTGCCTTGAGCAGGGCATCGACAATCTGTTGCAGTTTGTGACTGTCCAGCGCTTCGAAGGTGCGTGTCATATTCGCCAGATCGCGCTCCAGATGCTGCTTCAGCTTCGCGTCCAGCGAGCCCTGATCCGGTGACTGGCTGACCAGGTACAGAGGCGAGCCCCAGGCCTTTTCCTCGCGGGCGGCACGGCGCGCTTCTTCAAAACTGGCGTAGCCCAGTCGCCGGAACAGCCGTGTGGCGGCGGCCTTGGAAACCCCCGCCAGTTCCGCCAGTTCAGTCGCCGAGTAACCGGCGATGTCGCCGGGGAAATCGAGTATCAGATCCGCCAGCTTACGCTCACTCGGTGGCATGCTCTGGTAGTGGACTCGAATTCTGGCAACCGTAGAGCGGCTACTGCGGGCTGTCGACATAAATGCAATCTCCTGTTTCTGCTAGCTTAACCAATCTCCTGATTGAAACAAGAATTTTAATAAATAGACAATCTGAAAAAAATGTTGCAAGCTTTAATCAAGCGTCCTGAGAGATCTGTTTGACTGTCATGTACAACGCTGAAAGCCCTTTCCAGAGAGTTGCCGGTTATGCTGCCTTATGGAGCCATTGGCTCAGTAAAGCGGTCGAGATCGCCGTTGTTATTTTGATGGTTGTGCTGGTGCTGGATGTCTGGCTTGGGGTAATCGCCCGTTATTTCGTGGATTTTCCCCTCACTTTTACCGAGGAGGCCGCCCGTTATCTGATGATCTGGATGGCGCTGCTGGCGGTTTCAATTGGTATCGCGCGCCGTGCGCATATCGGTGTGTTGATTGTCTTCGACCGGCTGCAGGGCATGCCGCGCCACATCATGCTGGCGATCTTTGATCTGCTGGGCCTGTTTCTGTTCTCCTTTCTTTTCTACTTCGGTGTCGGTTTCACTATTGACGGCATGCAGCGCCTGACCATGATCTACGGCATGCCAAAATCCATTCCCTTCGCCTCGGTGCCGGTATCCTGCCTGCTGGCCTGTGTCCAGATAGTACTGGTCGCTGTGCGCGATCAGGCCAAGCTTCTGGCCGAGCCGGGCAAGGAGGGTATTGCACCGTGATTACCGTGGCTTTGGTGTTCTTCGGCCTGATGGCCATTGGTGTGCCGATCGGCTATGTGCTGGGCATCGCGGGTATCATCGGGATGACTCAGATCGGTGGCGAGCAGTTCCTTGCCATGGCGCCGAAGCGGTTTTTCGCCGGCCTTGATCTTTTCCCCTTCCTGGCCATGCCGTTTTTCATCCTGGCCGGTGAGATTATGAATCGCTCGGGAATTACCTATAAGCTGGTCGGTTTTGCCGACGCGCTGGTCGGCTATCTGCGCGGCGGCATGGCGCACACCAACATGCTCGCCTCGGTCTTCTTTGCCGGTATAACCGGTGCCGCCACCGCCGATGCAGCCGCCTTCGGTAACACCCTGGTGCCAGCGATGGTCAAGCAGGGCTATTCGCGGCCGTTTGCCTGCGCTGTCACCGCGGCGGGCTCGATCATCGGGCCGACTATCCCGCCGTCGACCCTGATGGTGGTCTACGGTTCCCTGATGGGTGTATCGATTGCCGGTATGTTCGCCGCCGGTATCCTGCCCGGCATCCTCATCTGCCTGATGTGTATGGCACTGATCGTGGCATTCGGCCGGCGCTGGAAACTGCCCAAATCGGGCAAGCGCCCCAGTCTGATACGCATCTTTAAAGCATTCCGCGAGAGCCTGCTGGCATTGGTGATGCCGGTATTGATCCTCGGCTTCATCCTCGGCGGCATCACCACGCCCACCGAGGCGGCATCCATCGCGGTGGCCTACGCGCTGTTTGTCGGTGGGGTGATCTACCGCACGCTGACCTGGCGTGACCTGTATGAGATGCTGGCGCGCACCGCCCTGATAACCGGCGTTGTTTTCCTGATCATTGCCTCGGCCTCGATCCTCGGCTGGTGGATGACCTTCGAGCAGATTCCTCAGGCGATCGCTCAGGGATTTCTTTCGGTGTCGGAGAATCCCACCGCCATCATCGGCATGATCCTGTTGCTGCTGCTCGCCATCGGTCTGTTCATGGACATTAACGCGGCGTTGATTATCCTGGCGCCGGTGCTGGCGCCGCTCACTGCGCAGATCGGTATGGACCCGGTGCATGCCGGCGTGATGATCATCCTGGCGCTCAACATTTCACTGATGACGCCACCGGTCGGTGCCTGCCTGTTCGTCCTTTCTTCGGTCACTGGCGAGAAGATCGAGGCGATCGCCAAGTCACTCTGGCCCTTTCTCCTGGTCGAGGTCGGGGTGCTGATCATGATCGCATTCTGGGAGGATCTTACCCTATTCGTCCCCCGTCTCCTGGGACTCTAGTGCGGAACAGGCAAAGGAGAAACTCAAACCTTGAAAAACAAACAGAGGATTAAGTCCATGAAACTGATGCGCAATCTTAAGTTCACCGCGGCGGCTGCTGCCGTGTCTCTGGCCATGGTGGCCTTCCCGGTACAGGCGGAAAAGGTGTTAAAGCTGTCCCACCTGAATCCGGGCGACCCCTTCAACAACCACTCGGGCGCCATGACCTCGGTGTTCAAATCCCTGGTCGAGGCCGGGACCAATGGCTCGGTCAAGGTGCAGATCTTTTCCGACGGCCAGCTTGGCAAGGACAACGAGGTCATCGAGCAGACCAAGAATGGTGTCATCCAGTCCAATATCTCGTCTGCCGGGGGCGTTGCCCAGCACTATCCGTTGATCGGGGTGTTTGATCTGCCGTTCGCCTTCCCCAATATTGCGGTGGTGCACGAGGTGATGGACGTCAACAGTGACTTCGGCCAGAAGCTATCGAAGGACATCGAGGCAAAGACCGGGCTTAAGGTCATCGGTCTGCTTGACAGTGGCGGCTATTTCGCTATTTCCAACTCTAAACGCGCGGTGAACACCCTGGAGGATATGAAGGGGTTGCGCATCCGCACCATGACCCTGCCGACCCACGAGGCCATCATCACTTCGCTTGGCGGTAAGCCGACGCCGCTGCCTTGGGCGGAGGTATACACCGCATTGCAGACCGGGGTTGCCGACGGTCAGATGAACCCGGTGCCGATCATCGTCTTCGCCAAGTTCGACGAGGTGCAGAAGTATCTGACCTTGACCCAGCACATCATCACGCCCTATGTCTGGTTCATCAACAAGGAGTTCTACGACAGCCTCACCGACGAAGAGCGATACGTGGTCGACTATGCCGCCAAGACGGCAATTGTCGCCGGTCGGGGTATCTCGCGCATCATCGAGGCCTCTGACCGTGGTCTGCCGCATCTGGCGAAAAAAATGGAAGTAAACAGCGTCTCGGCCGCCGAGTTGAAGAAGTTCGCCGAGGTCTCCCAGCCAGCGGTCAAAAAGCTTATCGAGGAGAATTACGGTGCCGAGGGGGTCGAAATGTTGAAGGCGATGGAAGCATCGATTCAGGGCGCGAACTAATTCCTTTGCAGACGGCACAAGCGGGCCGGGCATACCTTGCCCGGCCCGTTTTCCTGACACCAAGCATTTAAACGCCATGACAAAGATGCTGCCGGATTACTGGTTCGAGTTAATCGAGAATCCCTGCCTGCGGCAGGAAGCACCCTATGGCCCCGAACAGGCGGCTGTTTTCGACTCGGACTCGCACCATGCGGCAAGGCGCACCATCAGTGCATGGCCCGGATATGCCCCCACACCGCTGCATTCGCTTGCTGGCGTGGCCGATGCTGCCGGTGTGGCGTCCATCCATTACAAGGATGAGAGTGGACGTTTCGGGCTCGGCAGTTTTAAGCCCCTGGGCGGTGCCTACGCGGTCTTATGCATGCTGATAACCGAGATCGAGAAGCGCATCCCCGGGGTTGTTGTCAACGTCCAGAAGATCATCGACGGCCGTTACAAAGAGATCACTTCCGGCCTCACCGTGACCGCGGCCACCGACGGCAACCACGGGCGTGCGGTGGCCTGGGGCGCCCGCATGTTCGGCTGCCGTTGCGTCATCTTCATTCACCAGACGGTGACCCGGGGTCGGGAACGGGCGATCGCTTCCTTTGGCGCCGAGGTGCGGCGCAACCCGGGTACCTTCGACGACGCAGTGCGCGCCGCGCAGCGGACGGCCCGGCAGGAGGGATGGTTCGTGATTCCTGACACCAGCGATGGCAGCGTGATCGAAGCACCCCGAAACGTAATGCGCGGGTACACCCTGCTCATAGCGGAGGCCCTCGAACAGCTGCCCTATGACGATCCGCCGACGCATCTGTTCCTGCAGGCAGGGGTTGGTGGCATGGCCGCAGCAACGGTAGCCCAGTTGTGGCAGACATTAGGTTCGGAAAGGCCCCGGGTGATCCTGGTGGAACCCAGGACGGCGGCCTGCTGGTATCTCAGCCTTGAGGCTGGTCGACCGGTCACTGCAGAGGGGGATCTGGAGAGCATCATGGCGGGGCTTGCCTGCGGGGAAGTCTCCCAACTGGCGTGGGTGGTGCTGGCGCCTGGTGCCTTTGCGGCGATGCAGATCGACGACGCGGCGGCCGCCGATTGTATGCGGCTGCTGGCTGAAGGCCGTTATGGCGATTCACCCATCGTGGCCGGGGAGTCAGCGGTGGCTGGTCTCTCCGGGCTGCTGGCGGTGGCGGCGGACGACAAGGGCCGAAAGACCCTGGCCCTGGACGACAATAGCCGGGTCTTGCTGTTTGGCACCGAGGGCGCCACCGACCCTGACACTTACAGGGCCATCGTCGGGCGCACCGCGGAAGAGGTTAGCCCATGAGCGTACCTGCAAAAACGTCTGTCGAGCATTTAAGAGTGGACGCCGATCGCCTGCTTGCGCGTCTCGATGCCCTGGCCGAGATAGGCGCTATCGAGGGCAACGGCGTCTGCCGCCTGGCGCTGAGCGACGAGGATCGTCTGGCGCGGGATCAGGTGGTCGCCTGGATGCGCGACCTGGGACTCGACGTCAGCATCGACCGTATCGGTAATGTACTCGGTCTGCGGCCCGGCAGGGAGGATCTTCCGCCGGTGACCGTCGGTTCGCACATCGACACGGTGGCCACCGGCGGCCGTTTCGACGGCAGTCTGGGGGTACTTGCGGGGCTCGAAGTGGTGGCCGCACTGAACGATGCGGGGATGGCCACCCGCAAACCGATCGCGGTGGGCTTCTTTACCAACGAGGAAGGCGCCCGATTCGCGCCGGATATGATGGGCAGCGGCGTGCACCAGGGCGCAATGGATCTGGGGCATATGCTGGCGACTACCGGCATAGATGGTGCAACCGTTGGCCAGGAGCTCGAGCGTATAGGCTATGCCGGCGACGCGCCGGTCGGCAGCTTCCGTGCCGACAGCTATATTGAACTGCATGTGGAGCAGGGACCGTTGCTCGAACACGAGGGTTACGACATCGGGTCGGTGACCGGTGTGCAGGGTATATCCTGGCAGGAGTTCCGCATCAGCGGTACCTCAAACCACGCGGGTACCACACCCATGCACCTGCGCCAGGATGCCGGTTACCTGGCCGCCGCCATTACAACCGAGGCCCGCCGGCTGGCGTTGGAGATGGGAGAGGGCCAGGTGGCTACCGTGGGCGTCACCCGCCTGATACCCAACCTGGTGAATGTGATTCCGCAGCAGGCGTTACTGACTGTCGATCTGCGCAATATGGAGGAACAACGATTGCAGCAGGCAGAACAACGGTTGTCGGAATTCATCGAACAGATGGCGGAGGCCGAGGGGGTGACGGTAGATCAGCGCAGCCTGGCCCGTTTCCAGCCGGTGAATTTCGACCCGGAGATGGTTGCGCTGGTGGAGAACACGGCCAACCAGATGGGGCTGAAGGTCAGGCGCCTCCCGTCCGGCGCCGGCCACGATGCGCAGATGTTCGCCCCCAACTGCCCGACGGCAATGATTTTCGTGCCCAGCCGGGGTGGCATCAGTCACAACGTCGCCGAATATACCGCGCCACAGCAGATAGAGGCGGGAGCCAATGTGTTGCTGCGCGCGGTGCTGCAAAGGGCGGGTTGAACAATGCGATGTCGGCAACTTCAGGCACTGTCGTTTCGGGTTGTGCTCGGGCCCTGGTTCGGGGAGGCAGCGGTACCGACCCGTGGGTGCTTCACATCAACTCGCTCATTCCATTTTATCCCGGCGACAGCCGGGATCCAGGAAACCTGACGAAGAGCGTGCTTTTGGACATAAACTAAACATGTCGAGAATACTCACTGTCGCCGCCGCTCAGTTGGGGCCTATCGCCCGAAGCGAATCCCGGGATTCTGCTGTACGGCGCATGATCGCCCTGATGCGTGAGGCGAAAGCGGCGGGTGTCCACCTGGTGGTGTTCCCTGAACTGGCATTGACCAGCTTCTTCCCACGCTGGTATTTCACCGAGCAGGCTGAGATCGACGCCTTCTTCGAGCGCGAAATGCCTGGCCCCGAGACCCGGCCGCTGTTCGATACGGCGGCGTCGCTGGGGGTCGGTTTTTACCTCGGTTATGCGGAGCTTGTGCAGGAGGCGGGGGTCACCCGGCGTTTTAATACCTCGATCCTGGTCGACGCCGGTGGCCGCATCGTCGGCAAGTACCGCAAGGTCCATCTGCCCGGCCACAGCGAGTATGAGTCCTGGCGGCCTTTTCAACACCTGGAAAAAAGGTATTTCGAGACCGGCAATCTCGGTTTCCCCGTGTATCGGGCCTTCGATGGCAACATGGGGATGTGTATCTGCAACGATCGCCGCTGGCCGGAGACCTTTCGGGTGATGGGGCTGCAGGGCGCGGAGCTGGTCATGCTCGGCTACAACACACCGGTTCACTATCCACCGGCGCCGGAGCACGATCACCTGCAGTGCTTTCACAACCACCTGGTGATGCAGGCCGGCGCCTATCAGAACGGTACTTGGATGGTTGGTGTGGCCAAGGCGGGGAGGGAAGAGGGCTGCGATCTGATAGGCCAGAGTTGCATCATCGCGCCTACCGGCGAGATCGTGGCCCAGTGCTCGACCCTGCAGGACGAGCTGATCCTGGCCCGTTGCGACCTGGACCGATGCCGGGAGATTCAACAGAACATCTTCAACTTTGCGCTGCACCGCAACCCGGAATCCTACCGTTTGATCACCGAGACCCGGGGGGCGGTAGAACCTATTGGTGTTTGGGACCAACTGCGCGAAGTATAGGTTCAGAACAATTCCGTACCAGATGACGGAATACACGAGGTTTTGGGCAATGGCACTTACTTAAGCCAAAATGTTAGGGAGCATTGTCATTCCCGCGAAGGCGGGAATCCAGAATGCGTGGATTTTCTGCAAACTGGATTCCGGGTCTCCACTTCGTTCCGCCCGGAATGACGAGGCTTTTAGCTTAAGTAAGTGCCATTGAGGTTATGGCTGACTCATACCATGACCGTCGGCAGCGGGGATGCTGCCGTCGAGCTTACAGGAAAGTATTCACAGCGGGTCATGGGATGAGTTATTCATAACCTTGCCCTAACTCTTTGAGACGTTACCGTGAAGTCCGGTAACCATTGGAAGCAACACATGTTTGAAGGACTCCACCGAGGCATCATCGACCAGGCAACCTACCAGCGTACCCTGGACCATTTTCGCAAGGCCGGTATACGTCTGCCGAAAATCGCCGAACTGGCGGATCCGGTCGGTCTTCGCCAGCGTTACGGCGACGCGCTGAAGACCGTGGATCCCGACGCGGCGAATCCGCTGAACCTGTTTCGCGTGCACTGGCACAACGGCGCGGATCGCCGGCAGATAGTCGATGTGCCCGAACATCTGGTGCTGACATCGGAGCTCACCGGGGTGGAGGCGCCGATCATCGTCGCCCTGGGCAACCGTTTCCCGATGATTCGCGCCCACAAGGTGCTGGCGGCTTATGGCTGCCTGGTGCCGCGGCTGATTGCCGGCGCCTTCGACCTGGCCCGGCAACGCGCCGTCTGGCCCTCCACCGGTAATTACTGCCGCGGTGGTGTGGCCATTTCAAGGATCCTCGACTGCCGCGGCGTGGCGGTGCTGCCGGAAGGGATGAGCCAGGAAAGGTTCAACTGGCTGGAACGCTGGGTTACTGACCCGGCAGACATCATCCGCACCCCGGGCTCTGAGAGCAACGTCAAGGAGATCTATGACGCCTGCAACCAGCTGGCCCGCGATCCGGATAATGTCATTCTCAACCAGTTCAACGAATTCGGTAATTATCTGGTGCACCGCGCGGTGACCGGGCCTGCTCTGAAACGTATATTCGAGGCAGTGGACACTGGCGGAAACCTGCGCGCGGCGGCTTTCGTTTCGGCCTCGGGCTCTGCGGGTACCCTGGCCGCCGGTGACTATTTGAAACAGCAACTGGGCACCCGGATCTGCGCAGTGGAGGCCCTGGAGTGTCCGACCCTGCTCTACAACGGTTATGGTGAGCACAACATCCAGGGGATAGGCGACAAGCACGTCCCATTTATCCACAATGTGTTCAACACGGATTTCGTCACCGCCGTGTCGGAGGCCGCCTCGGATAACCTCCACCTGCTGTTCAACAGCGACGTGGGGCGGGACTATCTGACAGGGCGCAAAGGTTTGCCTCAGGTCTTGGTCGAGCGGCTTTCCGATCTGGGGCTCTCCTCGATTGCAAATGTGGTTGCGGCTATCAAGCTGGCCAGGTATCTGGGACTGGGTTCGCGGGATGCGGTAATCACGGTGGCGACCGACGGCGCTGAGCTGTACCGCAGTGAGATGGGCAAGGCGAAGCAGCGCTATTTCGACGGCAATTTCGACCAGCTGTCGGCCGCCGAAGTCTACGGTCAGCACTTGAGTGGCGTGGCAACAGATCACCTGCTCGAGCTGGACCGGATATCGAGCGAACGTATCTTTAACCTGGGCTACTACACCTGGGTGGAGCAGCAGGGCACATCGCTGGAAGATTTCAATATCCGCCGGGATCCTGATTTCTGGCAGGGTCTGATCGAGTACCTGCCGGTCTGGGACGCTATGATCGATCAGTTCAACCAGGCCAGCGGACAGGGGTAAGCATGGTGGAGAGTAACAGCGTGCAGCGGGATCCATCGCATCCCTTCGGGCCGGGATGCACCAATCTCGCTGCGTTGCGTCTGGGTGCAGAAGTGGTTTACGCCAGCGACGACTTTTTCGCCGACAGACAGCGCATGCTGCAGGCCGAGTCTCCGATATTTTATCCGGATCGATTCGACGACCATGGCAAGTGGATGGACGGCTGGGAGACAAGGCGCCGGCGGCGTCCCGGACACGAATACAGCATCGTGCGCCTGGGCAGGCCTGGTATCATACGCGGGGTCAATCTGTGCACCCGTCACTTCACCGGCAACTACCCGCCTTCGGCATCCATTGATGTCTGCCTGGTCGAAGGCGATCCGGATCAGGCTACCGAATGGGTCAGCCTGCTCCCTGCGGTCGAACTGCAGGGGGACGCAGACAACTTCTTCGACGTCTACAGTGACCAAGCCTGGTCACACGTACGTTTGAACATCTTCCCGGACGGCGGCATCGCGCGATTGCGTGTGTTCGGCCAGGTCTACAAAGATTGGGCAAGCGCCTCACCGGGGGGAATCGTCGACCTTGCTGCGCTGGAAAACGGCAGCCAGGCCCTGATTTGCAACGATGCCCATTTCGGCGCCATGGAAAATCTGATCACACCGGGCAATGCGCGCAATATGGGGGAGGGCTGGGAGACCCGCCGGCGCCGGCAACCCGGCTATGACTGGGTCATCATCGCCCTCGGCCACCCCGGCCGTATCACCAGAATCGAGGTCGATACCGCGCATTTTAAAGGCAACTACCCGGACCAGTGTTCGCTCCAGGCGGCCAGTGCACCGGCCGGCGGCGCCCAGGCAATCGCCGCTCAGAGCCTCTACTGGGAGACCCTGTTGCCGAAACAGCACCTGCAGGCCGATCGGCTGCATCGTTTTGACGAGCAGATCAACAGCGACCTGGGGGCAGTCAGCCATGTGCGCTTGTGTATCTACCCTGACGGCGGGGTCGCACGCCTGCGCCTGTGGGGTTCGATCGGCGGCTGATGGCCCGCTGATGTTTCGATAGCAACCATGCCCAGGTTCAAACTTTTTCCACAACCACTGACCAAGACGGCCTTCGCACCCTATGGCGATGTCATTGAAACTGAAGGCGCGACCCGTTTCACCATCAACGACGGTTTTGCAGAACGCTTCAACGACCTCGCGGCAATCGATGTTACCGCGGACGGCGGTGTGCCCCTGCTCAATATTTTCCGCGCTCGACCCAGGCCGCAACCGATTGAGATAGATTTGCTGGAACAACACCCCCTGGGCAGCCAGGCATTCATACCCTTGGAGCAAACACCCTTTCTAATACTGGTGGCAAAGCAGCCCGAGTTCGAATCACTGCGGCTTTTCATCAGCAACGGGCGCCAGGGCGTCAACTATCGCCGGGGCGTCTGGCACTATCCCCTGCTGGCGTTGGAGAAACAGAGCGACTTCGTCGTCATCGACCGGGGTGGCGCCGGCGAAAACTGTGAAGTCTGTCATCTGGAGCAGCATGCGTGGATCGAAATTGAATGACTTTGCCCTGTGAGAGTGGTGAAACCGAATCTTGCCAAGTTCCGCCGCCGACGGATGTGTTATCTTCGGCTGAAGTCGGCCTCAGGCCGCAATTACCCGATTCTTTCCAGATAAAATAGACGTGGAGCTTTTGATGAAAACGACAAACCGACTGAGAGCCGGCTTCAAGCTGTCGACCCTCATTATGCTGGGTAGTGTGTTGTTTGGTGCGGTCGCTTACGCGGAAACGCGGGTCACCTACAAATCGGCGAAATCCACCTCCTCCTATTATCAGATGGCAGTGCAGATTGCGGAGGCGATGAAAACGGGATCGGGCGGCGACATCATCGTCACTGTGGAAGAGAGTCAGGGTTCGGTACAGAACGTCAAGGAGGTGGCAAATCGAGTCGGCAACTATGTGTTCACCACACCGCCGGCCCTGGTCAAACTGGCCCGGAGCGGGGAGAAGATGTTCGAGGACGCCAACCCCAACTACCAGAACATCCGTTCCCTGTTTGTCATCCCTTCGCTCACCATGCATCTGGTGGTGCGCGGCAGCGCCGGGGTGGAGAAGTTTTCCGATCTGGAAGGCAAAAAGTTTCTCATCGGCAAGGGCAGCTTTGGCGCCCGCGAGGCGGCTAAATATATCAAGTTGTTCGGGCTCGAGGGAAAGGTCGATCTTATCGATGTCGAGTTGAATGCCGCGGTTGCAGCGCTCAAGAATGGCCAGATTGACGGCTTCGCCACGGCCGGTTCCTACCCCGCGCCCAACGTCATTGAGGCAGCCGCGGGCACCAGCATTGGTCTCATCAGCCTGAGTGAGGACCAGGTGGCCCAGACCAAGCGCACGCGGCTGGTGATCCCGGCCGGTACCTATCCCGGTATAGATCAGGATGTGATCACCACTTCGCTGCCGGTAGGTGCCTATACCACGACGGCGATGGGCGACGACCTGGCCTATCAGTTGACCAAGACCCTGTGGGAGCAGAAAGCGGCCATGGGCAGGAACGGTGCCTGGTGGGATGCGGTCACCACCGACGCCATAGGCAGCTTGGGCGCGAAGCTGCATCCTGGTGCCCTGAGGTACTACCAGGAGGCCGGCGTGACTATCCCGGATCATCTGCGCTGAATCGCTGAGGAACCGACGGCGCCGGGGTGGTAATAATGGCTATGCCGATACATCGCTATGCGGTGGTTACGCTGGCTGTGGTGACGGTCTACTATCATCTGCACCTTATCTTCACCGGCCTGATCCCCAATCTTATCAGCAGGCCCGTTCATCTCGCCCTGGCGCTGCCCTGGGTTTTTCTGGTCGGGGCCAAGGGCTCCCTGACCAAGCGGCTGACCGGCTATCTGTTCTGCGTTTTCGGAATCTACGCCTGCGCCTACGTGGCCTTGAATCGCGATGCGCTGGGCGATCAGTACGGTTATCTGCAGGGCGGGCAGCAGTACCTGCTGGCCGTCGGTCTCATCCTGGTGGTACTGGAGATGGCGCGGCGTGCGATTAAACTGGCGTTACCGTCGGTGGCGGCGCTGGCCCTGGCGTATGGATTCTTCGGTCAGTATCTGCCCGGTCAGTTTGGTCATCCCGGCTTGCCACCGGGCAGCCTGCTGGGAACCCTGACCATCGCCGAAGGCGGTCTTTGGGGGCCCCTGACGGGGGTTTCGGTCAACGTGGTGGCGGTGTTTGTGATACTCGGCGCCTTTGTCGGCGCCGGTGAGGGCGGTACCGCGTTCATGTCGTTGGCGACCAAGCTGGCCGGTCGTTACCGCGCCGGTGCGGCCAAGGTCTCGGTGCTTTCGTCTGCGTTTTTCGGCTCCATATCCGGTTCCGCATCGGCCAATGTTGCCTCCACCGGTGCCATCACCTTGCCGACCATGAAGCGCCTGGGTTATCCGTCCAGCTTCGCCGCTGCGGTGGAAGCGGTAGCCTCCAGCGGTGGCCAGATTATGCCGCCGCTGATGGGTGCCGGGGCATTCGTCATGATGGAGCTGCTGCGCATGGGTTATACCGACATCATGAGCGCCGCGCTGCTGCCGTCTGTACTCTTTTTTTCGCGGCCTGGGCCGGTGTCGATCTGTTCGCCCGGCGTTACGGATTGCGTGCCATGCGTTCGGATGAAATACCCGCGACCGCGGTGGTTTTGCGCCTGGCACCTTTCTTCCTGATCCCTTTTTCGATCCTGCTGCTGGTGTTGTTCTTCACCGGCTATACACCTCAGTACGCCGCTGCCAGCGCCATCTTCGCCTCTGGGGCACTGCTGATCGTCGATCAGCAGCTGAGTATTTCCTGGCGCCGCTGGTTGTCGCGGCTTGCCTCGGCCTGCGTCAATGCGGCACGGCAGATCGCCACCATCGCGTCTATCATTATCTGCGCGGGGCTGGTGATCGGTGTACTCAATCAGACCGGGCTGGGTATCAAAGTGACCTCGGTGATCATAAGCCTGGCCGGGGGGCAATTGTGGATCGCCCTGCTGCTGACTGCGCTGGCCTGCCTGATCCTTGGCATGGAGGTGCCGACCACCGCCGCCTACGTTATCTGTGTCTCAGTGGCAGGGCCGGCGCTGCAGGAACTCGGCCTGGAGCCACTGCAGGCGCATCTGTTCGTCTTCTGGTATGCGCTGCTCTCCACCATCACACCACCGGTGTGCGGCACCGTATTTATCGCCGCCGGCATGGCGCAGACCCGCTGGGTGCCAGTTGCCGGTCAGGCGATGCGGCTCGGCCTGGGGCTGTACGTCGTGCCGCTGGCATTCGTCGCCAACCCGGCGCTGCTGTACCCCGACGCTCATCTCACGCTGGCGTTGCTGGCATTCGTCAAGGTTGCGGTGGGCCTGTGGCTGATGAGCCGATCGCTGATAGGCGGGTCCGGGCCTTCGTGGACGGCCCCCCTGTATTTGGCCGCTGGTCTGGCCGTGATCTTCATGGCCGGAATCGGCAGCTGAAAGCAATCAGGTCGCTGCCGGGCGCGTCCGGTTACAGAACTTCCCGCATGGCCCACTAGCCAAAGCTTCGTTTCCGAACAGAGGGTGCTATACACAGTCGATCTGCCCGGCGTAACTATCGGAGATGCGCCGGGCGGATGGCGGGTATCGACTCAAGGTTTGGGATCGGGCTGTTTCTTCACCCGTCGCCTCCTGGGAAGCTGCACCTCGATCTCGATCCATCGCCCACGGTGACTGAAGGCCTCCCAGGCCCACTTCACCCAGCGCAGCAGAGAGAAGGCGAGCCACAGGGCCCAGGCCAGCATCAACAGGCGATAGACCAGCAACGGAACCGAATAGACCGAAGCAATCGGCAGCTGGGGTGATGCCCTGTCCTGGTACCAGTTGAGCTGGTAGGCGGAGGAGCCGTTACCAGCTATCTGCATCTGGGGCAGGCCGAGCAGTCCCTGCTGCACCGCCCAGAAGAGGGTGACAAGGGTGAAGAGTGAGAGTATCACCAGAGCGATCTGCAGCAGATTGAAGCTGCGCGGAATCAGGTCCGGGGCAGTGCGTGCGCGATAGCCGAAGGCAAAGAAGGTGCCGACCACCAGCAGCCCCGACCAGATGGAGACCTGGCTCAGGCCGATGCCGAGCAGCAGCCAGGAGACCATGCCCAGGGGTGAATAGCCTTTCAGCCGACCGAGGATCACCGCCACCAGCAGGATCATCAGCAGTTCGCCCCAGAATAGCACTGCCGGACCCAGCTTGGGACCGGTGGCGAACAACACCCAGCGATCCTGCCCAAGCTGCACCCTCATCTGGCTGTTGACGCTGCCCAGACCCAGATCCACCATCGGTGTATGCCATTGGCCTCGAATGCCTTGCTCCTGCCGCCATTCCAACTGGTAGGTCTGCTGTCCGGGATGGACGGGTAGAGAAACCCGGTTGCCTTCAGGGCGAATGGGTTGTGACTTCCGGTCGATCCGAACCGAGAGCAACCGGGCCTGCTCCGGCAGCACTACGTCGTGACGGCCTCCCTGGCTGCTGCGCAGGCGAAACTCCAGGGTGGCATCGCTGGCCCGTTTGCCGGGGCTAAGGGTCAGGCTGCTCCGGTCGATGGTGCGGGTCGGCCCTTCGACGCCCTCCGGACGGGTGAGTTCAAGTGTGACAGACTCCCCTGGCCAGGGCTGCCAGCTAGGGAGCCAGCGCTCCCGGTCCTGATGATGAGTCGGTGCAATCCCCTCGATTCTGGCGTGCCAGACGGGGCCCACATCCAGTCGCCACTGTTCCACCCATTGGCTGGTCCGGGGGGCGGTCAGTTTGATCTGGGTGCTGATCGGCAGGCGGGAGCGCCAGAGTGTCTCTCGGGTGGTCGGTCCCATATTGACCAAGGCCTTACCGTTCTTGACCCGAACCCCTTCGGTGATCACCGCTTCGTTTGCCAGCAGCGGCAGATGCAGTACGATGGGTGTGCCGGCAGGGGATAGACGCTTCACTCGGGTCTCCACCGACCACTCCAGCCCCAGGCGCAGGGTACGCTCGACCTGAACAAAGGGTGGCAGCAGCTGAGGTGCCAGGCTGTCCGTCGGTTTTTTACTGGACGGACCCTTGAGCTGTTTTCGGGTGAGATGCAGTTGGCGGTCCGGTACCTGGTTCTCGCGCAGTCCTTCCACCGTCCAGAAGGCCGAGGTCACCTCTACCCGATGGGGTGTCAGAGGCAGCGGGATCTGCAGTTGTTGCCGGTCCGGCAGTCCCGCCGACAGCAGTATCTCATGTTGTCCGCCACCGACCTGAATCCAGAGCTGTCCTGACTCGTCCCTTGCCAGCAGATGGCTGGGCTGATCGTCCAGCAGCACCTGCAGAGGATTCTGCTGCCGGGTATCGATGGGCAGGGGAATGGCGGTGGCCTCTGTCGCATGGACCCGCAGGCGGGCGTTGAGGCGGGTTTCACTCAGCTCCAGCCCCAGGCGTTGGATGTCGGCGCATTGCGGCAGACAGTCGGGTGGCTGGATCAGGCGCTGCTCCAGCTGTTTAAGCAGTTCCTGCGAGGGAGGGCCGGCCAGGGCAGTGTCGGGTGCGCCCAGCATATTCAGACTCAACAACATCAGGGCGCCGGCTCCGGCCCCCCTGTTGGGTGATGGCAGAGTTCGCCAGTCGCTGAAACGCCAGGCGAGCAGCAGCAGAAGCAGGATACGCAGTAGGTTAAGTCCAAGATTGATCCCAGGACCAACCAGGGTCAGGCCGATGCGTTGATCCTCGGCCATCGGTCCGTTCCAGTTGAGCGGAATCTGCCGCCACTGCCAGCTGGGCAGACCGGGCCCGGTTTGAATGTTGGCCTTGGGATCGCTCTGCCAGCGGGACGGGTAGGGTGACTTGGCCACCTGTGAAACCGCACCGCTGACGGAGGAGAGCTTCTTTTCCATATAGTCCATGGCCTGTTTGCGCCTTGGCGCTTCGATCGGCGCAGACGTAGTTTGGGGCATCATCTCGGCTTCAGTGGCGGGTAGCCGAATCTGCCCCGGGTAGGCCAGTTGTGGATAGAGGCCGGTGCGGGCCTGGTCGACCATGAAAGGCAGGGTGATGACCACCAGCAGCGCCAGCCCGACGGCCCGGGCCAGATGAGCGGCGGTTTGGTATTTCCCCGCAGGCAGGATCCGCAGCAGCGCGGTAACCGCCAGCAGGTAGAGCCAGATGTGTCTGGGGGCCTGGGGCTCATGCCAGATCAGTGCGAGGGTGAGCAGGGCGGGCAGGCTCCAGCGCCAGCCCCACAGCTTGCCCACCGCCGCCGAGATGACGAAGACCAGAAATAGGTCGTAGAGGGTCCATTTCTGCAGCCAGGAATGGTGCTCGGCATCCACCCCGGAGACGGCGAACAATCGCCAGCCGGGGGGCAGATGCAGGCGTGCGCCTGCCTGCTGAAAGGCCCGCCCCCAGCCGGAGGCCGGCAGATTTCGCCGGGGTCCATCAATGCGGCTTTCGGCCACCAGATCGATGGCCCCGTGGCGCACCTCCAGTCCTTTCGTTTTCTCCGTGTCCAGGCGGGTAATGAACTGGGGCTCGCCGTCGAGGGTGACACGGCCCAGGTCGAGTTCCGGCGTCACCGCCAGCCGCCAGCCCGCTGTCATCTGGCCCGTGATCCTGTCCTGCAGGGTATACCCCTGGCCGTCGAAATCGAGCCACAGGTCCCGCTGCAGTTGCAGCTTGTCAGGTTCCGGCTGGGGATTGCCGCGTCGCACCACGTTCAACCGCAGCACTGTCTCCGGTTTCATCTGGTAGGCGGGCAGCGAGCGCCAGGCGGGTGGCAGCCGGGTCTGGCGGGGATCGACCTGCGGGGCACCCTCCACCTCCACCAGCCGCAGGGATGGCTGTGCCTCGAAGCTCCAGGTTTCCTGAGCAGGCCAGGGGGCAGGCTGGGCAATAGCCGTCAGGGCGGTGAGATAGTCCGGATGCAGGGCGTGGATTTCCAGGTCCCACTGCCCGGGACGCAGTTGCACCCGCAGGCGGCCGTCCGGTTCCAGCCGGGCCGGCAGTTGGCTTTTGATCTCCTGCGGGATGAAGCCCTGCAGCAGGGGCTGCCCAAGTACTGCCTCCCGTTGTTTACCCGACACTTCGAGTTTCAGCCAGGTAATTACACGCATGGGATGACCATCGATGACGCGTCTGAAGACATCGACGTGAACCCGGTCCTCAGGGGTGCGCTCTACCTTTGCGTCGCGCTCCCGCAGCCAGAGCTGGTCTTGTTTGATCTCCGGAAACCCCCGCTGCTCTCCGTTCACCCGCAGGCTGATCAGGCCGGTATCGGCGGGTACTGGGAGGGACTCTGGCAGGCGCTCCCAGAGGAAACGCCCCTCCACCCGGTATTCGCCGGGCGGCAGCCAGATCTGCGGCGTGCCCTGATAGGCTATAATCTCTGCTGGCAGACCATCCACCGTTACTTCACCAGGCCAGTAGGCATTGCTGCCTGGCAGGGAGACACGGGACTTTAGGAAGACGGTCAACCGCTGGCTGAAACGGCCGCCATTGTCGTTCAATTTGAACTGCAACTCTGCCGGCCAGATGCAGCGCCGCTGCTCGCTGTTGTACAGCATCGGGCAGTCCCGTTCCTGATGTTCCCAGAGTACCCAGTCGATCCACGGTTTTAATGGCTCCGGTACCTGGTCGGCAGTCATCGAGCGGGCGCTGCACAGGCCGGAGGAGAAAACACCGAGAATGAGCAGGCTGGAGAGAAGACGTCGTATTCTGGTCATCAGACAATCCTTGTGGTGAAGGCCGATGGATATCGTTGAGAATCTAGCAGATTTGGCTCAGAAAGACCGCCGAAAGGGCCAGGGAAAACGCCGCCCGGCACCATTTGCGCCATCAGGGAAAAACAGACCGCGGGTCTGCCAGGAACTATAAACACCGTCGAATAGGCTGTTGATATTTTGCGGAACGCTTAGAGCCACGATTCCAGGCTCTGAAGTTCTGAGCCGTTTCAGTGCATGGCATGTCAGCTGATTTTACAGCTCAGTCGCTTCCCTGAAAATACCGGACAAGATCGCTTAAGTTAAAGAAATCGTTAAATAAAAACGACAAATGTCGATCCGATTCAGGTGCTTCGTCCCGCCCTTATGGGTGCTTCTGTGTCAGGAAATTTTACAGTATGTTTGATCACTGATCACTCGGTCATAAACTATCCTATTGATAAATAGAATTTATTTCTGATTGGCATAATATTTGCGAATTGAAATCAAATTATCTCTCCTGGTGTTGTTTTTTCGTCCGGGAAGGGGTTTTTGAGTTAGGGGACAGTACATTCTGGCGCGCGCAACATTAATAAAATACAGCGCACACAATCATTGCAGGGAGATTGCAATCTAAATCAAGAACCAAAGAAGTCCTGCTTTACAGTCGTACCCGTATCTTAAGCCAATAAATAAATACCTTTGCCAAGGTGACTAAGGAGGAGAACCATGTCTCAAACCAACAATATAACCGCATCCCAAAAGCTACGTCGCGCCTGTGCCGGCGTGATGGCGGCGGGCCTGCTGAGCGCGGGTATCAACGCTCAGGCCGCGCCGCTTTATCTGACGCTGTTTGATACTCCCGATATCGTATCGGGGTTCATTGACGTCACCTATAGTGCTGCGACCAGCACGTTTGGCGCGAGTGGTTTCGCATTAGAGCTGGACGACGATGGCAGCATTCCCGCGGAAGCGATTGCCGATGGCACATTCAACCTCGATGCGACCATCGATGCCGCAGGGAGTCTGGCTGGTGGCAGTCTCACCATTGGCGGGACGGTTGCCTCACTGGGCTTCAATTCAGGCACCCTGTTGACTGGCGATCTGACGGCGTTCGGTTTCGAGCCGGCGGGCGGTGACCCCCTGGAGTTTACGTTCGATGTCTCCGGCGGTGACGCCGCAACCCTGTATGGCGGCGCTGGAGCTATTGGCGGGGTGATCCTTAGCGCGACCGGGTTCACCGGCGACTTCACTTCTGACTTCGTGGGCACGGGGAGTGCAGTCTCCGATGTCGCACCCGTCCCGCTTCCCGCGGCCCTGTGGCTGTTCGGCACGGGCTTGGTCGGACTGATCGGGGTCGGTCGACGTCGCGCCAAAGCCTGAACACAGCGCGACACAATCCCTAGTTTTCTGCGGTAGCGGAGCGGGAGGGCATCTTCAAGTCGAAAGGCCACGGAGATGTCGCTCCTCTTAGTGCAGTCCAAGCGCTCGCCCAAGATGCAGAGGACAGCAGACTACCGGAACAATAATGTAAATTGAGGTATGAAAAATGCCCAGTATCTTGAAGAAATACCTTGGATGGGTAGCGCGTCGCGTAGCACCGCGCCTACTGCCCGTCGCCCTCGGTGTGGGGCTTGCAGCCCCCGCCTTTGCCGCCTTACTCGGCGTCACGCTCACCTACCCCCTGATCTCATACAATAACCAGGGGACAACGACTTATAACGAGTCCACCAACCAGTTCCTTGTCAACGCCTCGCCACTGGCGATCCGGCTCGCACCACAGGCCCCGCCGGTTCTCATCACAGCCGTCCCCGGGCTCGGGGAAACGCTGGTCGTCAATGTCACCGTGGATGAATTCGGGGCGCTGACGGGCGGTGCCCCCGGCAACGACCTGCTGGTGGTCGGTCAGGTCGATTTCGGGGCCACGGGATTCTTCTCCGGCGTCCTGCTGACGGGCGAGGTGAGCGGATTCGGTTTTCAGGATTCCGGCGGAACGACGGATTCCTACGATTTCACCTTTAACGTCACCGGCGGTCAATTGGCCTTCCTCTACCCGAGCGCAGTGGGTGTTAAGGTGGATAGCGAGCAGTCTGACTTCGAGGGTGATTTCACTATGAACTTCGGCGGCGAGGCAAAGGGCACCCTGGGTGCGCTGCCGGTGGCGGCCCTGGGCGACCGCGTCTGGGAGGATCTGAACGCCAACGGCCTACAGGACTGTGAAGACACCAACGGCAACGGAATCCTGGGCGATGTCGATCCGCTCGAGCCCGCCAATCCGGCCGTGAGCGATCAGGGCCCCGAGTGCGGTGATCGCACCAACGGCGGTGCCGGTATTGCCGGTGTACCCGTTAACCTGTATCAGCCTGATGGCAACGGTGACTGCACCATTGATCTCGGCATTCAGGTTGTGACCGGGACCGATGGCCTTTACCTGTTCGAGGGTCTGACTCCGGGCGACTACTGCGTCCGCTTCGACATCGCGGCATTGCCGGCCGACTTCTGTGTTACCGACGGTTATGAACTCGGTGCGCCGCAGTTCACGGCGCTGAATGTGGGCGGCGATCCCGCGATCGACAGCGATGCCGATCCGGCGACCGGAACGACTGACGGCCTTACCCTGGCTGCCGGTGAGATCGACCGCACCCTGGACGCGGGTATCGTCTGTCCCGCCAAGATCGGTGACCGGGTCTGGGAAGATACGGACGGGGATGGTCTGCAGGATGACGGAGAGCCAGGCGTTGACGGTGTCACTGTCAATCTGTTCGAATGCGGACCCGATGGCATCGCCGGCACGGGCGATGACGTCGATACCGGTGAGTCGCGGGTCACCGACGCCATCGATGGCCTGTACATGTTCGGCGCCGAGCCGGGGATCCTCGATCTCGAACCCGGCGACTACTATGTCAAGTTTGACCCGACGACCTTCCCGGCCGGTTTCGATTTCACGATACCCAATGTCGACGGTGATGACATCAATAGCGACTGTCTACCGCCGGATGGGATAACCGCATGCGTAACACTGGGCTCGCGTGACATCAACTTGAACCGCGACTGCGGCATTGTCGCTCCGCCACCGAACTGTGATCTGGACCTGGACAAGCAGTGCCTTGTCGAGCCCCTGCCGCCGACCGACTTCGACAAGTGCAAGGGTAAGCTCCAGCAGTTCACGGTGATTTGGGACGGCGACGGCGCCATCGAGATCACCGGCGTCAACATGGGCACCACCAGCGCCAGCGGCACGGTCACCCCGGGCGACGAGGTGACCTTCTATGGACCCTACGACAGCAACGATGTGGTCGTCGATATCGTCAGCCTGGATAACGTCGCTGGCGAGACCGGTCAGTCGACCTTCCACATGTCCTGCTCGGATGACGACTTCAACAGCCCGGATGACTGCGGCAAGCTCGCCGGTGACGGTAAGGACAAATCCGGCTACATCAACCTGTGGCGCCTGGAGGGCTTTATCGACGCCGATGGTCAGGTGCTGAATTGCACCCCGGACGAGGAGGGCGAGTTTGCGGACAACTGCAGCTTCACACCGCCGCCCGTGCCAAGCTGTCAGACCCTGAAGGATGCAAAACAGAAGCTCACCAGCCTTACCTTCCAGTACACCGGGGGTGGCTGTGACGAGAGCGACAATGACCAGGACAAGAAGGCAGAGTGCACGACGGATCCCGAAGACTCGATCGTTAGCGAAAGTGTCAGCGTGCGTGCCGCCGGCAACGACAAGTTCGAGAAGGACATCTACACGGTCGATCCGACGTTGGTGGCACCCGACGGGACCTTCGAGGTGTCGGCCGAGAAGTTCAAGAGCAACTCATTCGTCGAGATCGTGGATGGCGCAGGGATCACGGAACTCAATGAGGTCCACACCTCCTGTTCCCAACCGCTGGCCGTCGGGGATGTGTTCGGCAGCCTGACGATCGTCGCCATCAACGGCGTGGACGGCGGGGTGGATGTTACCTACCAGTACGTCGTCACCAACAACGGCGATGCGCTGAGCGAAGTCTGGGTGACGGATGACCCCTTGGGCGACATCGGCGGGCCGGTTGACGTCGGCCCGGGTGACACGGCGACCTTTACCACCCTGGCGCACCTGCTGGGCACCACCGTCAACACCGCCACGGCCGAGGGCTTCCTCTCCAATGGTGAGGCCTGTTCGGCGTCCGACACCGTCATCGTCGAGGCGGTGGAACCGCCCCCGCAGCCGGCAGAGTGCAAGGAACTCAAGCCGATCGACGCCCTGATCCTGGAGTACGACGCCTTGGAGGCTGGGGATCGGAGCATCGAACAGGTGGCCTGGTACCGTGACAAGTACGACCCGAAGGATCCGACGAAGAATCTGATCAACACCATTGGGCCGGTCCTCGACGGCCAGGTGGTCAGCTTCGACGGGTTTGCCGCGGCGGACGCCAAGAACGACGTGGACTTCTTCATCCAGTTCACGGATGGCACCACTGCGACGTCGCGGTTCCACCGTTCCTGCTCCGACGAGGAGATGAACGATATCAGTGACTGCGGTACCCTCCAGGGTGACGGTAAGGACAACGATGCCGGCCTCAACACCTGGATCCTGCGCGACCTGGCCGGTAACGGCAAGGTGCTGGGCTGCCCCTAGCTAGCAGGGAGCTGAACCCGTCGTCGACGGGTTCAGTTCGGTAAGAGATTCGGGCGACTCGAGAGAGTCGCCCGTTTTTTTTGCGCACGAATCGTGGAGTACGCTCTTAATCGGCCGTTACAATTTCTTTTGGGCGGGCACGCGATTTAGGTAGGTAAATTGATTATGGCCTCCATATACGACCTTAAACCTAGGTTTCAGGGTCTTCTTCGACCGCTCACCAACCGCCTGGCGGCGGCTGGTATCAGCGCCAATCAGGTAACGATTTCGGCCTTGCTGCTGTCGCTCGCCGTCGGGGGGCTGGTGGTTTTATATCCGGATGCCCAATGGCCGCTGCTGCTGATCCCGCTGGTGTTGTTTCTGCGGATGGCGCTCAATGCCATCGACGGCATGCTGGCCCGCGAGCACGACATGAAATCCCCCCTTGGCGCCATGCTCAACGAACTGTGCGATGTGATCTCCGATGCCGTTCTCTACCTGCCGTTCTGCTGGGTGCCGGGATTCTCCCCCGCGCTGGTGGTCTCGGTGGTGCTGCTCGCCGTCATCAGCGAAATGACCGGGGTGGTCGCCGTGCAGATAGGTTCCGACCGACGCTACGAGGGTCCGATGGGAAAGAGCGACCGGGCATTCGTGTTCGGGGCCATCGGCCTGCTGGTGGGGCTGGGTCTGGATCCGGTGCCCTGGGTTAATTATGTACTACTGCTGGTATTGGTGCTTTGCGGTGCCACCATCGTCAACCGGGCGCGCCGTGCCCTGGAGACGGTGTCGTGCTCAATCCAGACCTGACCCCCAACCTGCTCTGGTCGCTGGCCGGTCTGTATGGCCTGTTGTTGCTGGCCTCGCTGGTGCTTGTCGTGCTGCGTCATCGGAATCCGCAGCGGGACTTCACTGAACTCTCCCAGCGCACCCGCTCCTGGTGGGTGATGGTAACCGTCTTCAGCGCGGCGATGCTGTTGTCACGTACCATCTCCCTGGTCTTTTTCGGCTTTATCAGTTTCCTGGCGCTCAAAGAGTATCTCTCTATCATTCCCACCCGACGCTCCGATCGCCGGGTGTTGTTCTGGGCCTACATCGCGATACCGGTTCAGTATTATTGGGTGGCTGTCGGCTGGTACGGGATGTTCATCATCTTCATTCCGGTTTACATGTTTCTCTTTCTGCCCCTGCGCATGGTGATTATCGGCGAGACCAAGTCGTTTCTGCGGGCTCTGGGCACCCTGCACTGGGGGTTGATGACCACGGTATTCAGCATCAGCCATCTGGCCTTTCTGCTGGTACTGCCTGCGGCGGGGAATCCGGTGGCCGGCGGGGCCGGGCTGGTTCTCTATCTGGTGTTTCTTACCCAGTTTAATGACGTTGCCCAGTATGTCTGGGGTAAGTTGCTGGGAAGCCACAAGGTGATCCCCAAAGTCAGCCCGAACAAGACCTGGGAAGGTTTTGTCGGTGGCCTGGTGACCACCGTGCTGCTTGCTGTACTCCTGGCCCCGGTGCTCACCCCGCTGCAGTGGCCAATGGCCCTGGTGGCCGCTCTCATCATCGCAGTCAGTGGTTTTATAGGCGATGTGACTATCTCCGCCCTGAAACGGGATATCGGCGTGAAGGACAGTGGCAGTCTCCTGCCCGGTCACGGCGGTATCCTCGACCGCATCGACAGCCTTACCTATACCGCACCGCTGTTTTTTCATTTCATCCACTACCTCTATTGGTGACCATGTACAGGCTGCTGCGCTTTCTGTTTTTTAACCTGTTCGTCCGCTTCTTCGTGCTGGTGTTGCTGGGGTTGAACGTCCGCCATCGGCAAAGACTCCCCGCCAGAGGACCGGCCATACTGGTCGCAAACCACAACAGCCACCTGGATACCATGGTGCTCATGACCCTGTTATCTCCGCGGCTGTTGCCGCAGGTACAGCCGGTGGCGGCCATGGACTATTTTCTGCGTAACCGTTTGCTGGCCTGGTTTGCGCTGAAGATCGTCGGCATTCTGCCCCTGAAGCGACAGCGAAAGGAGCCGGGGGAGGATCCGCTGGCGCCCGTCCACCAGGCGTTGGATCAGGGCAGGGTACTGATCTTCTTTCCGGAAGGCAGCCGTGGTGAGCCGGAAAAGCTGTCCGATATCAAGACCGGGATTGCCCGCCTGGCAGAGCGCCACCCGGCTGTCCCGGTAATACCGGTCTATCTGCACGGATTGGGCAAGGCGCTGCCCAAAGGGGAGGCGCTGTTCGTGCCCTTTTTCTGTGATGTGTTTGTTGGTGAGGCCCTGGGGTGGGTAGCGGACCGCAAGGGTTACATGACACAACTGGAGAATGCCTTCAGGAATCTGGCTGCGGAGGGGGATTTCTCGACCTGGGAAATGTAGCAAAGGTTCTACGGTAGCTGGGACCGTTTTCCCAGACAGTTTATACTCAAAGCTGGCTGCACAGAGTGATTCATATCCGGGTGCCACATGAGTTTGAAAAAATTCGGCGTTACTGTCTGCTGTGAAGATTGCGTTTGCGGATCGAATGACGGGGACGGAAACTTCGACGTGAGAGTGCCTGTCAGCGACACTGAAAGCCGTATTGCGGGCATTGCAACACTGCATTGCGCCGTTTCACGAGAACACCATCAGGTCGAACTCAGAGAGTGGAAAGACGCCGACCATCTTTCTATAAGCCCCTCAGAAACTGTCCAGCAGCGAATATCGGAAGCTCTCGCCTTTGTTGCCGATCAACGGATCTGCGGCAACCGCCATATCTGCCCTGCAGAGGTCATCCAGATAGTTAAGAAGCAGAATAGTTGTTAGGGCCTGCTGAGCAAAAATCGCCCTAGTTAAATGCTACTCACAGGAGTCCGTCTATCTCAGCGAAGCAAATCCCACATGTTGTAGCCATTGAGCTTACACCACTTGCGGCATTTCCTCAGCGCAGCGGCCTCTATCTGCCGGACTCTCTCGGTGGAAACCCCCAACTCATGGGAAATCTGATCCAGGCTGTATCCAGCCCGGTAAGTCTTCAGCACCTGCTTGGTGGGCAGTTGTGGCGGCTGAGGGGTGGTAACGTAACCGTACGTCCGCTGAATGAGATCGACGGTGTCTTCGAGAATCCAGGCTTTGCTGGCAAAACTGGCATTCGAGGCGTCTCGCATCGCGTTGTTACATAGGTTGTTGCTGGCCATCTTCTGCTCTCGATAAATCTAAGTAAAAAAAGGGATAGGATCTGCAATCCACTCTTGTCATGGGACTGATCCGTATCGTTGGGGTAGGGCAGTCCTCAGCTGCCACACCCTTGGGGGCAAGGCCATTCTTGATCCACTTCCATACCTCCCTTTAACTATTTGCCTTTAACTCCGTATTAGTTTGATTTTCCACGAGTCCTGTCAGAAAGGTGCAGGCTCTTGTATTTCAAAATCGCAATAGCCGTGCCATAGCGTTTTTTTTGGCTTGTATATATAGAGTGATATGAGAATAAAAAATAAAAAAACATATACTTATATAATTAATACGGATGAGTTATGAGCGCGAGAGACGGCACTAGAGAAGGGGGCAAAGGGTATAAAATGTGGCGGATCCCCCAGTTTTGTTGATCTATACACCGAAATTGTGGAAGGCGGAAAAAACGGTGCCTGGAGATTCCGAAACAGGACTGGGGCATCGGGATTCGATACCACCGGGGATCAGGCGAAGCGGTGGATTCGGTTCGTCTCCGCGGATCAGCACCTGGCTGCTCAAAACAGCAGACTTTATTTAAGTCAGCGTCAGTACTGACGATACAGAGTTCAGGTTTGTAAGGTCAGAAATTCCTACTAGCACTATTGATTCCACTCGGTTGATTGGAGGTGGGCAGACGGAGAATTCGCTTAATGAGTGCCCGTAATATCCTATTCGTCGAAACGGACGGCAGTGTTCTGCAAGGGTTGATAAGAACCCTCACAGGTTTCAATGCAGATTGGCAGATTGTGCTAGTAACGCGGATGCTGCGTTGGAGATGATGACTCAACGCAGATTCTGTATGGTCGTGGCGGGATTTAGCGATAGTGCGAGCGAGTGCGAACGGTTTCTTTGAGAAGTTCAACGACATGCCCCAACGGCCATACGCTTGGCCTTGCTTTCGCAGTCCCATAGACAGTGTCTCACCTCGTCCCTGGAGTTCGCATACCAGTGCTTTTCTGATCAATGCCCCGCCGAGGAGATCGCTGCCGCTATCCGGCGGGGATTGGAGGTGTGGGATCGGTGTCAGGACAATCCCGCGCTGGCAGGACTGTTACCGCAGATCCACAACATTCCTACGCCTCCCAACCCGTATTTCGAGATCCGAGAGGAGATGAATGCGCCGAACTGCGACGCGCGTGGGATCGCCAGCGTCCTGTCCCGCGATCCCGCCTTGTGCGCCAAGTTGTTGAAAATTGCAAATTCCGTTTTTTTGCAATGCCGCGAACTGTGTCGGATGTGTATGAAGCGGTAACCTTTCTGGGCACAGATACCCTCTCTTCTCTGGTGTTGGCGACCCATGTATTCATAGTATGCCGATCCCGGGAATAAACCTCGATGCTTTGTGGAAACACTGCCTTGCTACGTCGGCTATGGCCCGGGAAATCGTTGCGCAACAAGGGGGTAATCGGAGGGTGCATCAATAGCGCTGGTGTAGCGGGTCTGCTGCACGACATAGGCCAGTTCTTATTTTCTCTAAACATGCCCGATCGTTACCAACCCATGCTCCGCAGCAGTGGTGGTGATGAAGAGAAATTACTGCAGATGGAGCAGGAAACATTTGGGCTGGGTCATCCCGAACTCAGTTCTTATCTGCTGGCGCTGTGGAGTCTTCCCGAGGCGGTTGTCAAGGCAGTTGCCTTTCATCACAACTCGTCTGGTTGCTCTAAACAACCAAAGTGCGCTATCACAAGTGCCGTGTTTATGGCGGAATGGTTCCTGCAAAGATTTTCCATGCAGGAAGATTTCGACCAGGAAGGTGAGCTCTACCCGGGTGAATGTTTGCCAGGACAGATCGAGAGCTGGAAGGAGACCTGTGCCCAACTCATGGCCAGGACCATATAGTCGCGGGTGGTTAGGTGAATGGCGATGCTCGCCCTTTCACGCATTCTGTCGGAACAGGGGACTTGAGGCGTTGACGTGTCTGTAAGAGACGCTTTACAGAACTATCTTCGGTCCGTCATGCAGATCACCGGCGCGGATGCAGCTTCTCTTTGTCTTGCTTCGGAGTTGGATCGGCAGACTTTCTTTCTTCTTCATGGGGGAAATCTGTCGCCTTTACCCGAGTTGGACGGCGTGAAATCCGCCGCTGAACATTATGCGGAAATGATGTCAGATCCGTTCGCCGGCACCGCAAGTGATGAACCGGTTGTTCGTTTTCAACCCAGTAGCGTCGCGGGGGGCTATCTGCTCGGGATCGACATTCATCGCATGCGATTGGTGTCGGCCAAAAAGGAGGCATCTAGCCAACCGGATCGGCGCAGCGAAGGGCAAAGCGGTCTTGTTATCAGCGATGTCAACCATGGAATGATCTGGCTCGGATTACGCTATGACGCCGCATCTAAGCCAGATTTTGTATCAAAGTGCGGAAATAGTCTCAAGGCATTCTCCACAAAGCATCCCATGTCAGCCGACGAGGGGGCGATCTGGACCCTGGCTTTGGGCGGGTATATGGCATGGGAGGCACATCGGCTCTCCCTGTTGCAGCAGGATTCGATCAGTCAATTACCGGGACGAATAGAGTTTCAGGCCTGTCTGAGACGCGAGTACGAGAAGGCTGCGCGCGAGCATCATTCCCTGGGTTTGATACTGGTTAACCCCGACGAGTTTGGCCTGATCAATCATCGTCTGGGTCAGCAAACAGGTGATGCCGCACTGCGTGAAGTGGCGGAGAGACTTTCAGGCAACCTGCGTCGTTCCGACCAGGTGTTTCGTTATGGCGGTGCTGTCTTCGTCGTGATCATGCCGACGGCCGGGCTTTCTGTCGTTAACACGCTGGCCGAGAAACTACGTCAGACACTGACCCAACATGCCTATGTGAATGGTGCTGCACACTTCGCCTTCAGTATCGGCGCGGCAGTCTGTGAAGACTGTGCCGGTGATGGGGCATCGACGGCAGGCCCGACTGAACTGCTGCATCAGGCCGATCAGGCGCTTAACGTAGCCAAGCTATCCGGTGGTGCGCGCACGGTGTGCTGGCATACCGATGGCATACAACAGGGCATCGGCCACCTGGACCGACTGAGTGGAATTTTTACTGCCGATACCGAGAAAGACTACCGTAACATGCTGTTGTTGTGGGACACGATTACAGTTATCTCTTCCAGGTTGGAGAGAGAAGCGATCGCCCGTGAGTTCGTTGATCGTGTCGGTTCCACTTTTAAGCCCGATAAAGTCGCGCTCTTCGTCAACCAGGGGGCAGAGAAACTCCAACTCCTGGCAGCCAACCGGCTTCAGCCCAATAACCTGGAACGTGTCTCTGACAGGCTTGAGTTGTCTATTTCGATCGACCAGAAGAAGCTGCTCAACGATGCACAGCAACACAGGCGAACCGAGCGTCTGCGCTTTGAGGGTGGTAGGGCCGGATTGGTCTCTAACGGCGGTAAACCCAGTATCGCTTACGCTATTCCACTGCAGGCCAGGAATGAATGTCTCGGGTCTCTATACCTGGAAGGGCCGGAAGAGGTGCTCAAGCTGGACACCTCAGATCTTATCTTTCTGGACGCCCTGGCCAGTCAAATTGGCGTAGCACTGGATCGTGCCGCGCTGATCTATCGCTGGAAGCAGGAAAAAGAGCGTGAAAGCGAGCGTTTAAGGCAGGAGGTTCAGGAGTTACGTCAGGCTATTCAACACGGTCGACTGGTGTATCGGTCCAGCCAGATGGAGGGGGTGCTCGACACCCTGCGCAAGGTGGCCCCAACGGATGTGACCGTTTTGATTAGCGGTGAGAGTGGCACCGGAAAAGAGATGCTTGCTCGTACGCTGCACGACTTGAGTGCGCGTCAAGATAGGGCCTTTGTTACTATCGATTGCGGGGCCATTGCTCAGAGTTTGATGGATACCGAGCTGTTCGGACATGTAAAAGGAGCCTATACCGGGGCTCAGGGGTCTGCCCCAGGACGTATAATGCAGGCCGATGGCGGCACAATCTTCCTTGATGAAATTGGTGAAGTGCCTCTGGAGATCCAATCAAAGTTACTTCGTTTTCTGCAGGAGAAGGAGATTACGCCGGTGGGAGGGGTCCAGCCGGTATCGGTCGATGTGCGTATCGTTGCGGCCACCAACCGGGACCTTGCGAATGAAGTAGCGAAAGGGCGTTTTCGCAGCGATCTTTACTATCGTCTACAGGTGGTTACTGTAATTGCGCCGCCACTGCGAGAACGACCTGATGATATTTTGCCGCTGGCGGAGCATTTTCTTGAGCGTTTCGCCAAGGATTATGGCAAAAACACGCTGTCGCTCGATCAGTCGGCGGAAACCGCATTGCTCGACTATTCCTGGCCGGGCAACGTACGTGAACTGCAGCATCGTATCCTGCAGGCGGTTGTGATGTCTGACAAGGATGAGATCGGGTGGGGAGACTTGCGTCTTCCCATCAATACCTCCCCTCAGGCAAAAGGCCAAAGCATATTGCCGCCTGCGGAGGAACCGGTTTCCATCCCCTCCAACCGGGGAGTAACTGAGCCGGCACTGACGGTGACCGGAGCAAATCAATCGGGAAACAATCCATGGATTGTGCTGCGTGAAGCACTCAAACACCAGGTAAGTAGCGTCCTGGCAACAGACGGTGTATCGGTCCCTTTGGGTCGGTGGCTGGCCGACGATCTGGTGCTTATCGCAGATCAAGAGGCCAATAGTACAGCCAGCCGCGCCTCAACGGCCCTGGGAATGGCGGAAACCACATTCCGTCGGCGCCTGGAAAAAGTGAAACGGGAGTATCAAGCCGGGTTGATCGTTCGCAGTTCGGACTGGTCTGCCTTACCGCCTATCCTTACCAATCTGATTACCAGCAAGCACTCGTCAATCGGTGAAAAGCTGTTCGAGCGGGCCCGCTGGGTGCTGCTGGAAGAGGTAGTAGCACGAGTGCATCAGGATAGCGCCAGGGGTTCGGCCCTCATGGGCGTTACCACCCCCACCTATCGTCGCTGGACAAGCTCGTTACAGGATTAGTGGCGGGGTACTAGTTCCGAGCCTATCAAACGTCGTTCCAACCACCGCTTTTTTCTCCAAATACACCACTATTTCGGTTTTTTCCACCGAAAAAAGTGAAAATCAGTGATCAATTTTGGAATGGGAACAAGATAATTAAACCCGTAATATTTTATGTTATTTGTGCGTATATATTATAAATATATGATAAATATATTAATTATATTTTTTAGTCAAGGCGCCCATTCAGTCGAAATACATACTGGCACAAATGCTGCGGCTATTCAGTCAAGAGAGATCTGGTGAGACGAAACGAGTCCGTTGCCGTTTAACAGCTGTTTCTTGTTCCTGCATAGATACAAGAGAATATCTTTGGGATCGGTTCAATCAATGAAAGACTACACAGAAGATTCCGATTGCCGGTTTGTGCCTGAAACAACGTTGATGGGACACACTAAGATTTCCTACTTTGTTCTTCTTGTTTTGTTGCTAATCGCCGGCTGCGGTTTTTCGCCTCTACTTGGGGCTAAATCCGGCCTGAAACCAGCTGAACAGAGTATTCCAAATACGCCGCGCAACACGCAGCTTTCGCGTATAAATCAATGGCAGGGAGTTTCACAGGGTGGCTTGAATCGCGATTACCCGCAATCAGATACCATTGATCCAGGACCGCGGCTGGTGAATATGCACCGACCCGAGATCGTATTGACAGCGCATTCCAGACATGAACGCCTGGCTATCGCCTGCAGTATGAACGAAGAAGAACAGGAAACCCTGGTGTTGGGTCACGAGGACGACTATCTCTCTTTTAAATTTTCCGCATCGGATTACTCCTCTCCAGACAAGAATAAGTACCATCAAAAGCTTAACGGCTTCAATGATGAATGGATCGATCCTCAGGAAATTCGTAGCGCCACCTATACCGGCCTAGCGGCCAGTAACAATGTCTCCATGGTTAAGGCGGCTAACAATCATGGCACCTGGAATGAAGAGGTCGTTTCCATCAAGTTAGAAGTTGATCCACCTCCCTGGCAGACACCCTGGGCCTTTTCCATATACACCCTGCTTATCGGTGGCACATTGGTCACTTACAAGAAGAATAAGGATAACGAGTGCGAGAAGACCAAAAACTACGACACCAATAGCGCCACCTATACCAGTCTGCCGGCCGGAAACTATGTATTCACCGTAAAGGCGGCAAACAATGATGGCATCTGGAATGAAGAGGGGGTCTCCATCCAGCTACAGGTTGAACCGCCACCATGGCAGACACCCTGGGCCTTTTCCATGTACACCCTGTTCATCGGCGGTACATTGGTGACTTATAAGAGAAAACAGGACAAGAAGCACGATACGGCAAAAAAATACAGCGCCAAACTGGAAGGTCAGGTCAAGGCGAGAACCCAGGAGCTTTCAGAGCGCTATGAAGAATTGAAAGAACTGAATCAGAAACTGCAGGAAGCGAGTGTCACGGACTCCTTGACAGGCCTGAAGAATCGGCGGTATCTCTACGAGTCCATCGAAACATGCGTGGCCTCCATCACACGGCGGGTGGAAGATACGATGTCCGGGGATGTAAAATTCAATACGATCGATATCGCGCCATCGATGTTTTTCATGATGATCGATCTGGACGGGTTTAAATCAATCAACGATACCTATGGTCATGCAGCAGGCGACATGGCGCTGATCCAGGTAAGAGATATTCTGCAGGAGACCTGCCGCAAGTCTGATATCATTGTCCGCTGGGGCGGCGATGAGTTCCTGATCGTGGGAGAAAATACCAGCTTGCGTGCGGCGGAACAGCTTGCCGAGCGCATCAGGCATAATCTGGCCGAACATCAGTATCAGCTGGGTGGCGGTAATGTCGGCAGGTTGTCCGGTTCCATCGGTTTTTCGATGTATCCCTTCTCACCCTTGAAAAAAGCCAATCTACTGACCTGGGAGCAGATTGTTGCCCTGGCTGATCATTCCGCCTATACCGCGAAGAACAATGGGCGCAACGCCTGGGTCGGTGTCTACGGAACACGCAAAAGTGCCTGGGAAGAGTTTGCGAAAACTGATGTCGACGTCGTCGACCTCGCGGCAAAAGGTATGTTGTCGATCAGATCCTCTCATGACGCTCTTATCGAAACCGTGAAGAAAATTCAGAATGCCAAAGGTTAAGGGGTAGCCGGCTAGCTGAGCCAGGATTTGATCTCTGGTAGTCCTGGCCCATCGAATCCGTCTGCCGCAGTATCCTATTGGCAGGCCTCGATGGGCCTTTCCATTTCCCCCCGATACGCTTTTTTCCTTCCCGATTAGTCATAGGGCTCCACACTTTTCCAAGCCAACTGTTTGTCCAGCGTCGAATGCCGTGGACAGCCGCTCAAGATTTTCTGAAAAAGGGCGCTGTCTTAGTTGACCCATTCCGGAACAGGCTGGTTTCTCTATGCCAGTGATATGCATCCGAAAAAAGGCTTTGTTTGAAAGTAAAAAGAGAGGACTACCCCATGACCCGTGTGCTAACCACCCTATCGGCCATTCTATTTATGGCACTCTCCTCAGCAGCAAACGGTGCCTCGGAGCTGGTAAAAGCGACTCCCGAATCCGTGGCGGGGGCCACCACGGTTGATGCCAGCCAGGCCAAGGCCCTGTTTGACGAAGAGGCGGCCTTTGTCGACCTGCGCAAGGAGAACATGTGGAACAGCGGCCGTATCCCGGGTGCCATCTGGCTGGATTTCAAGACGGCGTTTTCCGCTGAGGCGTTGGTAGCAGAGGTCGGTAAGGACGAGAAAGTAGTTTTCTACTGCAGCGGGGTCCGCTGTCCCCGCAGTTCGAAGGCGGCTATAAAGGCGGTAGAGTGGGGTTACAGCCAGGTCTACTACTTCCGGGACGGCTTTCCTGCCTGGAAGAATGCCAAATATCCCGTCGAATAACGGCTACCCGATAACGAGCGAAATCCAGGCCCTAGTAATATTGAGCCGCCTGTCCCGACGGAAACCGAATAATGTTAGTCAGATCACGTATTACCCTAGCTTCACAGCTGGTCATGGTGCTGGTTGCCGGGACCCTGATTTTTGCCGCTCACCTGGCCCAACAGGCCGCGGAAGAGCGTTTCATCGAGGTATCGCTGTCCGCTAAACGCGTCATGCTGGAGCAGATAACCGATCGTCATGCGTCCGAGATGTCGGCTTTCACCAAGGCCCTGACCCGGGACAAAGCGACTATAGACGCCCTGCGCAAGGGTAATATCAAGGCGCTTCAAGAGCAGGTCGATACCACCCATAATCTGTTCGAGAGTGACGGCACCCTGGATCGGCTGCAGATCACCGACCCGGAGGGTAAGTATCTGGCGTCGGCGCCCACCAGATTCAGCGGCATCACTACCAAGATGCTGATCAAAAAAGCGGCCGAAGAGGCCACGATGGTGCACGGGCTCAGCCGTGACGAAGACGGAGAACTTCAGGCCGTACTCGCCTTCCCGCTCTACGCCCGGGGAAAGCTGAAGGGCATTGCTGTGTATAGCCGGGACCTGCAGCGGCTAATCGACGATTTCCAGCGGGGAGATGGATCAGAGGTGTTCGTGCTGGACGGTGAAGGTAACCAGAAATACGCCGCGAGTGAAAACCAGCAGCAGCAGATCCAGGCCCCCGGGATCCAGGACGGCCGGGGCGGGATGGCCGTTGTAAAAGCGGATCACCGTTTCCACGTCGTTTCCGCGCTTCCCATTCGCAACATCGCGGGCGAAGTTACGGGCACCCTGGTTACCTCCCAGGACCAGACGGAGACCTACCAGACGCAGGAAACCGTGACCTACACCGCAATCGGCATCCTGCTGCTCGCCCTGATCGGTTCCGCCGTGGGGCTCTTCCTTTACATTCGCCGGGCCTTTAAGCCCATCGAGCAGGTGATCAGATCCATGACCAGCATTGCCCAGGGCAACCTGAGTTGCGAGGTGCCGGCGCGCAAAAAGGACGATGAAACCGGACGTCTGACCCATGCCCTCAGCGCCATGGTGACGCAGTTGCGCGAACTGGTGACCGACATAACAGGATCCACCGAACGGATGACCTCGGCGGGCGCTCAGCTGACGCAGATTACGGAGGCCAGCAGTAAGAGCATTAACGAACAGTCCATCGAAACTGACCAGGTGGCTACAGCGATCAATGAAATGGCGGCGACCGTGCAGGAAGTCGCGCGCAACGCATCTGACGCCGCACAGGCGGCCAATCTGGCGAAACAGAAGGCAAGCGACGGCCAGGAAATTGTGAGGCAGACGATCGGCTACATCAACACGCTCGCCACCGACATCCAGCAGGCCGGATCAGTGGTAGCGAGCCTGCGCAAGGAGAGCGAGAATATCGGGTCCGTGCTGGAAGTTATCCGCGGCATTTCCGAGCAGACCAACCTTCTGGCCCTGAATGCGGCGATAGAGGCGGCCCGCGCCGGCGAGAAGGGGCGTGGCTTTGCCGTGGTCGCCGATGAGGTACGCAGCCTGGCAAGCCGCACTCAACAGTCGACTCAGGAAATTCAGGATATGATCACCAGCCTGCAAAACGGTGCCGCAGAAGCAGTGCGGGTTATCGATGCGAGCGAGTCAAGTTCCACGTCGACCGTCGAGCACGCGATCCAGGCGGACGAGGCGCTGGTGGGCATCACTCAATCGGTCGAAAAAATCAGCGAGATGAATACGCAGATTTCCTGCGCAGTCGAGGAGCAGCACACCGTGGCGGAGATGATCAATACCAGCGTCGTGCATATCGCGCAGTTGGCCGAGGAGTCCCGGGAGCGCACCGAACAGACTGCTCAGGCATCGGCCGACACATCCCTGCTGAGCGAAAGACTGGGAGCCTTGGTGCACCGTTTCACGATCTAGTACTCCGTCAAGGCAATAAGTTAGGATTCAGATCCACCCCAATGGGCCAAGACAAGGCGCAGTCCGAAGGGAATGGCTCGCCCTTTACCGGGAGCGCAGCAGACAGCCGTGCTGCCAGGCCCGAAAGGGGCATTTGAATTGTTGTGCAGTGCAGGCCGTCCATGGCCATGCAGGCGATCTATTTATCCAGCTTAGTGATTTTCGAGCCCTCGAGCGAAATTCCCACCATCAAACCCTTGTTGCCGAGTACGAAACCCACGATCGGATCCTTGAAATTCTGGGTATTGATGTCCTTGCCCGCGCCCCATTCCGCAATTGCTACCGAGCCATCCACACCGGCCTCCCAGCCTTTACTGTCACGGAATTTCTGGAGGGCGTCATCGTTCAGAAACACCATCACGATTGCATACTGCTGGGCCCCGATCTGGAGTCCAAAAGAGGCGCTCGCAATGTTGTAGTAAGCCACTGATTTGCCACCGATACGCAGTGCCCCCTCTCCATACTCGCCACCGACAACCAGGCCGGCCTTTATGACATCGGGAAACACCAGCACTCCATTGGCTGTGTTAAGAAATTCGGCACCGCCGGGGACCTGTTTTTTGAACTCGGTAAGGGTACCATCGACCTTGGTATCGATTTCCGTGGTACTCGCTGCCGAGGCCAGACCGACCAAGCCGATACTGGACAGAACGGTAACTAGTATTACGCTAAAAACGCCACGCAGTTCTCTGTTCATGGAATCACTCCTTTTGATTGTTAGCGTTGTTCCGGAGGCTCCAGTCTACTTTGAACTGAGGCCCGGGGCCACATCTTCCCTCTCTGTCACTCGATCCGCCCCCCCGATGTTTGCTTGTTCATCGGTTGTTCTCATCATTAGGCTCCGCGCTAAAGCCCTCTAGCGGTTAGGCCATCAGCATTCGGAATTCACGGTGCCAGCGTTCCAGCTTTTCGTGATACTGGTGTGCCTCGTATTTGGGGCCATTGTAGTAACGTGCTACTTTTCGGAAATCTCCCGCTGTTGGGTTGGCTTTTTTTACCACATCACCTTTTGAACGAAGAAAGCGTGCCACGAATCCGACCTGACGCTCTGCCGGGGCGGTGAACAACTCGGTTGCGCTTGCTGCACCCACCCGCTTGTAGTTGGCGCCCATAACCTGGCCCAGCCCCATGCTCATAGACTGCATGCGCAGTTCTTCAAGGTGAGTGCTCGGCTGTTCCCGGTTTAGGCGTGACAGATAGTGCTGTTCGAAACGCGGACGGATGATGCCGGCAGTCTCCTGGCGGATGATCGCCAGAATCCACTCTGATCTGACCAGAATGCCGGTCTGGGCCAGAAGTTGTCTGGAGGTGGATTCTGCCATCTCCCCATAACGCGCCAGTATTTTACGACAATCGAGATACTGGCGCCTGTCCAGGGCATTGAGATGAAAAATCGCGTCGTCGAATTTACCGGTCATTACCTGCCCTGTTTGGGAACGCGCGATGGCTGTGTTGAGCATTTTCTCCAGGGTCGCCGGGGTCAGCCGGGCATCCGGAATACAGGTGATCAGTAGCTTGGCGCTGTTCCATTTGCAGGGATAACACAGGGTATTTCGCTTGATGGAGCGGGTGAGTCGATTTTCTACCTGAAACTGTGCCACCGCCCGGTTGGTGCCGCGTCCGAAATCCCCATCAATGGCGAAGGCACCGTTGGATGAAGTGGAATAGCCTAGAAAAATCAGCAGTCTCTGTATCGCCTTGATGCCGGACTCACCGGCAGATTTACGGGTCAAGTTTTCATCGCCGGAAAGAAAACGCTCCAGGTCGGTGCGCCAGAGGGCCTTTCGGTCCTCCGGGTGGGCGATGATCTGTTGAATGCGGCTGTTTTCGATCAGGTCATGAAGTGGCATGGCTCCTCCTTGGATTGTGATGGGTCTGGCTTTGAAAATGGGGGTGGCCCACTAGGCCAAGCGCGATTCTCTTTCCCTGTGTTTTAGCCCCAGAAGGAGGTTTTGTCGAGCAGAGAGTGATCGGAATTTAAAATCTGTTCCGCATATCACATTCGCGTGGTGGTATCGAATCCGTCGTAAAATCATCAAGTAGATCAATCGACGCTCCCCCTGAGACTTGAGCACCTCGAAAGACCCGGGGTGCCCAAGTGTTGAAGGGAAGGGCGTATGGGTAAATTCGAGTTACGACATATCCGGCTGTTGATTGTCCCGTCGCCGACTTCGATCGAGTCTATACCTTAATGGGTTCGGTCGGAGAAAAGGCAGAGCGCTCAGTCTCTGATCATTACGTAAAAATTGTTCTGAAAATCATGTTCAAGCTGATGAACAGTGACATCGGTAAATCCCGCCTTGCGCAGCATCTCTATGGCCAGTTCCTCTCCCCACATAGTTCCGAGTCCGGGACCGCCCTGAGCGCGTGAAACGGTCATGCAATGCATAGTGGAAAGGGTGTAACAGCGAGGGTGCGATGGGGTGTTCCAGGTTGCTCTCCAGGTGACTGGAGGCACGAATATCCTGCATCAGAAAAGTCCCTCCCGGTTTGAGCGTTTTGTATATGCCATCCAATACGCCTTGCGGCGCAGCCTGATCGTGAACAGCGTCGAAGGCTGTGCCCCATCAAACTGTCGCGGTTCGGCCTGTACACCAAATTCTGTCAGATCACGTTCCATTAATCGTACGTTGACCAGGTCCTCAGCCTCTGCTTCCTCACGCGCTTGTTGCAGTGCATGCTTCGAGAGGTCGTATCCTACAAATTCCGAATTGGGATAATGTTGCGCCAGGTGTAACAGTGCACGTCCTCGGCCACATCCAATATCCAGTAAGCGAATACCTTGCTCTAACTTAGGTATAATATGGCCCACCAGCGGAAGGATATGTTTTTCGAGTCCGGCCAGTACTGTTTGACAGCTGTCTTCTGCCATCACTTGGTGGAAACGTGGATAGTGTTCGTAGCCCACGCCGCCGCCGGTGCGAAAACAGTCAACGATATTATCTTCTACCTGCCCAAGAACACTCACGTATCGGGCAAAGACCGCAATATTGTGGGGAGAGGCCTTGCGGGTGAGCAGGGAAGCATGGCTTTCCGGAAGCAGATATTGCTGATCTGCTGGCTGGTACTTCACTATGCCACCCGAGACCATTGCCCCCAGCCACTCTTTTACATAGCGGCAATCAAGACCGGCATGGCTTGCGATATCCTCGACCCTGGAGGCGGGTAGTTCGGCCATATAGTCGAACAGACCGGTACGGTGCCCGATCGAAACCATCATGGACAAAGCCCCCTGGTTAAGCATGCTGAGTCACTGATCAGCGAAGGCGTCTACCGGCTTGGCTTCATTCAGCATTGAAATACAGGCATTACACATGATCTTGACCTCTTTTGGCGTCTCGATAGTTTTACTCTGTGTATAGTGATGCATGGGCCGAAGCTCGCCTCGGAGCAGTGCCGTAACTATCTGGAACTATTGTTCAAGGCCGATTGAAGAGTTGATTGTCCATGCTGAGGGCAGACAGGATCATGAGATACAGCGCTGGGGCAAGTTGCATATTTAAGGGCACCTCGAAAAATTCGAGGTGCTCGTGTGGTGCAGGGATGGGATGCGCCACTATTTTTTTGCGCGTAAGCACATGAAAATAAAGGCCATCGGAAATCGCGCGTTTCGATCGCCTTATCGAAAAAATTCCATGGAAGTGATTTTTCGAAGTACCTTTAAAGTTATCTGAAATTTGTTGTTCAGATAGAAAGATCGACGTAGAGACCGTTGGTAGAGGGTAGTAAGGTTAAATGGGAACTGCTGATTGAGGAGCGACTGCATGATTGATCATAATCCAGATCCTGGTGCACGAATCGATAGCCACAAGACAGAGAGTTTGTCACAGCAAGCGGTAGCTCCCTCTGTTAAAAGTGCGGGGAAAAAGAGCAAAAGCATGCATGATGGCATTGCGGTTTGGTGTGATTGCTGTTCGTGCGAGGCCGAACCCTACTGGGTCGAGATAGCCCAAGAAATGGGAATGGAGCAGGTCAGCGATTATGAGGACTAGGACACAGCGCCCGGGAAAATATAGAAAAAGACCATCAGAAATGAATTATCCATAATATTTGTAGTCTAATTTGGCTGAAGGTAAGCTTGTTGCTTATGGGTACTTCGAAAAATCCCTCTGATTGTTTTTTTCGATTCGCGTTCCCGTATCACACGGGCACCTCAAATTTTTTGAGATGCCCTTTAGGTAGAAGTTCAGCGACTGTTACGTCTGTGAGGTCCGGCGTGCGGTTTTTTTGAAGGTATATTATGTTATTCAATGGCTTGGTCGATTTGTCTCTCTGGGGCTATATTGCTCTGACCCTGATTCTTACCCATATTACGATTGTCTCGGTAACCCTATTTTTGCACCGCCATCAAGCGCATCGCGCCCTGGAGATGCACCCGATACTGAGCCATTTCTTCCGTTTCTGGTTGTGGCTGACAACCGGGATGATTACCCGGGAGTGGGTCGCAATCCACCGCAAGCACCACGCAAAATGCGAAACGGTGGACGATCCACACAGCCCCCAGACCAGGGGACTGTCTACCGTATTGTGGCGCGGTGCAGAGCTGTATCGCGAAGAAGCAGCGAACAGAGAGACCGTGGAAAAGTATGGATCTGGCGCCCCGGACGACTGGCTGGAGCGAAATCTCTACCAGCGTTACAACTTCCTGGGGATCACCCTGCTTGCGGTTGTCAATGTGATTTTATTCGGTGCGGCTGGATTGGCCATCTGGGCGATTCAGATGATTTGGATTCCGTTTTGGGCAGCGGGGGTAATCAATGGTATTGGCCACTACTGGGGCTATCGTAACTTTGAGATCCCCAATGCAGCGACCAACATCCTGCCTTGGGGTATTTTGGTCGGTGGCGAGGAGTTGCATAACAATCACCATGCCTTCGGCAGTTCGGCAAAGTTTTCCAACCGTTGGTGGGAATTCGATCTGGGCTGGTTTTATTTACGCTTGTTGTCCTATCTGGGTCTGGTAAAAATACACAAACTGGCACCGAAACGCAGTCTGACCACGGAACGGGCGCAACTGGACATGGACGCAATCAAGGCGGTTACCGTTAATCGCCTACAGCTACTCTCGGACTATGGCCGTAAGGTCCTTCGCCCAGTCTTCCGGGAAGAGATACGCAATGCGGAGAAACCCTGGCGCCGTTTGTATCGCTATGCGCAACGTCTGGCACGACGTGAAACAACGCTGCTGAACGCGCAGGAACTGGAGCGGTTGACCAAAGCGCTGAACAACAGCACGGCACTGAGCACAGTCTACCAGTTCAAGGTCCGTCTGCAGGAGATCTGGGGGCAGCAGGCAACAAGCCACGACAAGAGACTGGAGGCATTGAGGCAATGGTGCGCCCAGGCAGAGGCTAGCGGTATCAAGGCATTGCAGGACTTTGTGCATCTGATCCGTCGGTATGAACTGTCGTCTATGCACTGAGACACTTGGGCGGGTCGTTCGCCGCAACGGCAGGCAACTTCAGATCATTACCTGCATCGGGTCGCCAGATCCTGGAGATGATGATAGGGCGGTTTCGTTTGGAGCCTTGCGTCTTCCAGGGGAGCGCCGATGGTGAAATGGTAGAGATCCTGCCAGTGGCGATCTTTCAAACCCAGTAGCTGATGCATCATGTCGTCGAAGTAGCAGCCAATGCCGGTTCCTCTAAGGCCCTTAGCCTCGGCTTCCAGGTACAGAATCTGGCCAATCAATCCTGACTCCCAGAACAGGCAGGGGTATAGCCAGGGTGCATCTTTGACCACGGACTCGAAACGAGCCAGCATTCCCATAGAAAAGGCACTGTCTCCGGCGATGGCCTGGTGACAGCTTACGGTTTCGGCGGCCGTGCGATAGTCGCCCTTCTGTAGCAGGTACAGCGGTAGAACCCGATCCACTTTGTCCCAGCTGAAGCCCGGATCGAAACTGTCCCGCAGTGTTTTCAGATCAGATGGATCGCGTACAAGACAATAGAGCCCGGAATCGAGATCGTCTACCCGATGGACAAACAGGACCAGATGCACATTTGTTGCCAGGGGCAATGCGTCAAGAGGTAGCTGGCCGCTGGGTAGTGTTGCCGACAGAATTTGAGTAAACCGTGAGTAGGCTATTCGGCTGAAACGGGAATCGTATGCTTGAGCACTGCGTCGATTTCGGATCACCCACTCTGCCGGATAATCGGAGGTCTGTCCTGAATCCGATTTCACCGATTCCGGCCTTCGCGCCTGGAATCCTGGTGAACGGGTCAATTGCTCTGCATCGTCGATTATCGGCCAGGGTGTTTGATTCGTGCTCAGCCGGTTTGCTGTATCCTGATACTCTGGAATCTGCAGCGTCGACAACCAGTCGCTGACCTGCGGTTCATTCGGATTCGAGCCGGATATCCAACAAAAACAGTCTGCCCGTTCGGATTCTCCTGGAATCTGGCGGGAGGGTTCAAATCCGAGCAAGCGATCCAGACACGAGCTTTCGATCTCCGGTCGGGCGGCAAGTTTCCAGCCGTTAAGCGCGGCGGAAAAACAGAGGGCACCTAGTGCATGTCCGACGTCGTGCTGGGTGTAGCGAAAGGCCCGTTCGCCGTATTTCCAGGCTTCTCTCCAGAAAATACTGGAAAGAACGATGCCAAAACCATTCAGGCCGATAAGAGATCGCGCTTCTTTGTCCTGAAGACTTGCCCGGATTTCCAGTCGATGCATCAGTGGATTGTAGTGGGCGATACAAGCCGCACTATCACCGCATTGCGGCAGGAGCAGATAGCATTCGGACGGATGCAGGTTACCACTGGACGGATTCATCCGTAACGACCATTCGGAAACACCATGCTGCTTCCAGGCGGAAAGGCCAAGGCTGAGTTCCAGAAAACCCGAAATCGTCTCTAAACGGATTGGCACAGGGTCGACTACCGGAGCACCGAAAAGCGATCCGTAGGGAAATTCACCGGGCTTGTTCATCAAGGGCAGGTCAAGGTTTCTTGCGCCTTTGTAGAACCGAAATGGATTAGGTTGATTATCCCAATCCATATATCCAGGGGAGCGGGCATATCGATCCGGGTGATGTTTGGTCTGCTCGTGATAATCTAACATTGAGTCTATGAAGGATTCGGCTTTGTTCATATCGGCTCATGAATTCGGTGATTTAGAATATTCGGTATTTAGAGCGAAAGGGGACTGACCCTTTCCTCATAATGAGTATACTTACAATATTGCGGCATCACACAAATCAGCAGGATTGGGCAGGTGCAGAGAATGAAAAGAATTACCAAGGCAGATTGGCACATAGGTCAGTTGGTTCATCATAAGAAGTTCGATTATCGTGGAGTGATTTACGATGTGGATCCTGTGTTTATGCTCTCCGATGAATGGTATGAGCAGGTGGCTCGGAGTCGACCTCCTAAAGATGAACCCTGGTATCGTGTCCTGGTGGACGGATCGAATCAGGAAACCTATGTCGCTCAACGTAATCTCGAAATTGATGCTACCAGCAATGCGATTGAGCACCCGGATATTGAAGTCTATTTTTCTTCCTTCGAAAATGGGCAGTATCTGATCAAGCAAAGAAACTAATAGTCACGGTCCAAGCTCGATCACCAATGTCATAGCTATTACAGGATCTGTTCGATCTGCCAAGATTCGTTTCGATGAACACAGTCTTCGGTGCTTTCCGTTATCTCATTCAAGAGATCGGCTTTGCTGCCGTATACATCTGGTGTGAGGGATATGTGCGATTGTCCGATGGCGGAAGTGAGTGCATTGGTCACGCGTACAGATTTTTCAACTCCATAAGCACTAAGTATGGCGTCTGATTGGAGTGCGCTGGAAATGATCGGGAGATTCTGGACAAGGTAAGTTCTCGTATTTGTATGTTTTTCTCGTGTACACTATAGCCTGCCATCGTGGCGCACATATTCTATAATCAATGTTGACGAGTCAAAAGGGGATAATCATGCCTGGAAAGTTCGAGTTGTATAAGGATAAGAAAGGGGACTTTCGCTTTCGTTTGAAAGCGACCAATGGTCAGATCATTCTGTCCAGCGAAGGATATAAAGCAAAACCGAGTGCGAAAAACGGAATCGAGTCGGTTAGAAAGAATGCTGTTGTCGAGGAAAGGTATGAGAAGAAAAATACACGGAAGGGTGTGTTCAGCTTCATACTAAAGTCGATTAACGGTCGGGTAATCGGGACCAGTCAGACGTACAAAACCGAAGTCTCCCAGAAAAGTGGGATAGCTTCGGTTAGAAAGAACGCACCGGGCGCAAAATTCGAAGATCAAACCCTTGCCTGACTGAATATCACAACGTAAGGTGAATTATTGCAAGCCCGTCCGCTCTGCTGTGTGTCGGGCTTTTCCATATTCACCTTGTTCCGTTCGCCTGGCTCGTAGGCTGTTTCGGGATTTATTCCAGAGAACAGACATCAAGTAAAAAAGCCCTGGAGTAGTGAGATGATCTCGGATCGTCCAGTGACCTGAGATCGGTTTGCAATGTTCCAGTCACTCTTTCCCGTATTCAGCCTGATTTTCCTGGGTGCCCTGTTGCGGTGGGTTGGTTTCCCAGGGAAGGATTTCTGGCGTGGAGCGGAGAATCTTACCTACAATCTGCTTTTTCCGTCTCTGCTGTTTCTTAAACTCAGCAGTAGTCAGGTTGGAACAACGGAGATTCAAAATGTAGCGCTGGTCGTTGTCGGCACCCTGCTGATAACAACCTTATTGCTATTGGTGATCGGGCGTGTTCTCGGTGAGGGGGGCGCGCGCTTCACATCGTTTTATCAGGGTGGCATCCGCTTCAACACTTACGTCGGCCTTGCTTCGGTGAACGAATTGTTTGGCGGGGAGGGTATGGCTGTCGCCGCTCTGATTCTCGGGTTAATGATTCCACTGGTAAATCTGCTCTGTATCTGGATCTTCGAGCTTAACGTACCGGTCGGGAAAAGAAGCCTGCGTACTATGCTGATCAATGTCTTGAAGAATCCACTGATCATCGCCTGCGTAGTTGGATTCAGTTGGAACAGGCTGGGTTTGCCGCTACCGCAGACCATTGAATCGGTATTGCTGCTGCTGGCAGGAACCGCGTTGCCGCTGGGGCTTCTTGCCGTAGGCGCAGGCATTTATCTGGATGCGCTCAGGGGCATAGGTTCCACTTTCTTCGCGTCATCAGCGGTGAAATTACTGGTGGTTCCGGCTCTGTTCTATATGATTAGCAGAATGTTCGGTCTGGATGAGATCACAACCCTGGTTCTCGTTGTGATGGGCAGCCTGCCGACTGCATCGTCTGCCTATATACTGGCCCGCCAACTGGGCGGAGACGGTCCGACGATGGCAGCCATCATCAGTGGTCAGACTCTGCTGGCAATGTTGACAATGCCCTTGGTCTTGGGGTTGGTCACTTAAGGGTACTTCATTTTCATGCGCTTACGCGCACGAAAATAGTGGCGCATCCCTGCACCACAGGAGCACCTCGAAATTTTCGAGGTGCCCTTAAGGGCAATGGTGCCTAATTAAGCCAAGAAATCCGTCATTCCGGATCTACGCTGCGCTTCGTCCGGAATGACGAATAAACTAGAGGTTCCATAAGTAAGAGTCATTACCATTATCGCGATGAAACAGGCTTCATCGCGAGAGTTAGTGATGGGGTGGATATGAGTATTGTCTGGCAAAAAGAGTCTGCCAGTGGATCGTGCCAGGTGCGAAAAGCAGGTAACAGTGTGCGCCTCTACACAAACGGTGTATTTCACAGCCAGTTTAATCCGGCGAATCCAGTCCGCGGAAGCTTGTGGGAACTACTCATCATTCCAGCCCTTTTTCGAATGCCGGGGGTGGTTCAGCGTGTCTTGGTTCTCGGTGTGGGAGGAGGGACGGTAATACGCCTACTCAATCTCTTTGTGAAACCGCAGGAGATAGTCGGTGTTGAACTCAATCCTCTACATATCCAGGTTGCGAGACGTTTTTTTGGTGTCGATAAAATGCAGGCCGAGATTATCCAGGGCGATGCGACGGCTTGGGTTCGTGGTTATCGGGGAGCCTCGTTTGATTTGATTATTGACGATCTTTACGGCGAAGAGTGCGGTGTTCCGAGGCGAGCGGTTACTGCGAGTAAAGCGTGGTTCCAGCAACTTTCCTCTCATTTGTCGCTAAATGGGATTTTGGTGATGAATTTTATATCGCACGAGGAGATGACAAGCAGCGCCTATTTCGAAGACAGCGCCACCAAGGCAACATTCGTGTCTGCTTTTCAACTTTCGATGCCACAATATGAAAATTCGATAGCAGCTTTCTTTTGCCAAAAGGCCAGCATTCGACAGTTACGTAGCAACCTGACCAGGATAACCGCTCTTAATCCAAGACGGAAAAGCACCAAACTTCAGTATCGCGTTCGTGGTATTTGAATTTAGGGCTGACTCTTTGCATTCGGTCCGGTCCCATTGAATGGTCAACATTCAGTGATAGACCCTAAATTCCCCTGGTGTAGAATGCCTTTGTGTTGTCCAAAACCCTGTCGATGTCTTTTTCGGAAATATCGAGGTGAGTTACCAAACGCATGGGATTGCCATTTCCCAGCAGGATTCCTTCTTTTCTGGCATGGCTGCGCAAGGCATCGATGTCCTTGCCGGGGACTTTGAGAAAAACCATGTTGGTCTGTGCGCTTCCGTTTTCTACCTGGAGTTCATTGATCTTCATCAGACCCACAGCCAGGCGTTGCGCGTTTTCGTGATCATCTGACAGGCGCTGCAGATTGTTTTCCAGGGCATGGATTGCCGCGGCGGCTAGTATTCCCGCCTGGCGCATTCCGCCCCCAACCATCTTGCGCCAGCGTCGGGCGCGTTGAATGAAATCACTGCTGCCGCACAGCACTGAGCCTACCGGTGCACCCAATCCCTTGGAAAAGCAGACCGAGACTGAGTGGAAGTGTTGAGTGATCTCCGCAACGGAGATCCTCTGGGCCACGGCCGCATTGCACACCCTGGCGCCGTCCAGGTGAAATGACAAGTTTCGTTCCTTGATAAACAGGGCGGCGCGCTTGATGTAATCCAGGGACAATACTTTGCCGCCGACCGTGTTCTCCAGCGCCAGCAGCCGGGTAGGTGCAAAATGGACGTCATCGGGCTTTATGGCGGCCGCTACCTTGTCGAGGTCCAGAGTTCCGTCAGGCTCGAACTCGATCGGTTGTGGCTGAATGCTGCCCAGCACTGCGGCACCTCCGGCCTCGTACTTATAGGTATGTGCCTGCTGTCCAACAATATACTCTTCGCCACGCTGGCAATGGCTGAGCAGGCCAACCAGGTTGCTCTGGGTTCCAGAAGGTAGGAAAATCGCAGCCTCCTGATTTGTCAATTCGCCAGCGATCTCTTCCAGGCGATTGATCGTCGGGTCCTCTCCATAGACATCGTCGCCAACATCGGCTGCGGCCATCACCCGGCGCATTGCATCGGAAGGACGTGTTACGGTATCGCTGCGCAGATCAATTATCGTTTCCATAGTCCTGTGTCGGTAGCAATAAGGAGATTGGTTTCAAAAAGGGCGGAATTCCGGTAAAAATTGAATTCACAGACTCAAGAAAGATCTGGTTTCCTGATTGGGACATTGTAAGCGGTGCGGTGTAAACCGAAAAGAACCTGGAGCCTGTTGATTCAAAGTGGGTACAGTATCAGGTGCAGCGAACAGATTAGGGGTGCATCCACAAAGATGTTGAGACCCGAGTTCCCGGATTCCACGAACTCAGTAAAGGCGCCTGAGCGTTTCTTTCCACTGCGGACGCGGCTAATATAGCCCGGAGCAAGGCCTCTGATTCTGTTAATAGGCCCTGGCGAAAGTCGAGATGGTTCGAAGATCTGGTAGAAAGGTAGGTACGTGGTCGGTTGTGACCCATTGATATCCATACGCTCATGTTGTTAGCGCTCGTATGCTTGCCCTTTCTGGGTGCTTTGCTGGTCTGGGTCGCGGCCTCGCGGTTGCATCCTGTCTGGATTGCAGGCCTGACTACGCTTTTGGGCTTAGTTCTGGTTTTGGTTGAAGGAATACCCATCTACGGCGGTGAGTTGCTGATCGAGCGCCGGGAGTGGATACCGGCGATTGGCCTGTCCCTGGCCTTCCGTCTCGACGGTTTGGGTCTGCTCTTTGCCCAGTTGATCCTCGGCATCGGCCTTCTGGTCGTCTTCTATGCTCGATATTACCTCTCCGCAGCGGAGGGTGGCCCCCGACTCTATGCCTTTCTGTTGCTTTTCATGGGTGCCATGCTCGGGTTGGTGTTGTCGGAAAACCTGCTGCAGATGGCGCTGTTCTGGGAACTGACCAGCCTCGCGTCTTTCCTGCTCATCGGTTTCCGACGCGACGACGCAGAGGCGCGCCAAGGCGCGCGACTGGCGCTGTTCGTCACCGGCGGCGGCGGGCTAGCACTGCTGGCCGCAATCATACTGATGGGCCAGGTGGTCGGCAGCTATGAGCTTACAGATTTCCTGTTCAGCGGGCAGGCGATCAAGGAGCATTCGCTTTATCCCGTCATTTTAGTGCTGTTTCTCCTCGGGGTGGCGACAAAATCGGCACAATTTCCGTTTCACTTCTGGCTGCCCCACGCCATGGCGGCACCCACCCCGGTCAGCGCCTACCTTCATTCGGCGACCATGGTCAAGGCGGGTATCTTTCTGCTGGGCAGGTTCTTCCCGGTTCTCGCGGGCACTGAATTGTGGTTCTACAGCGTCAGCGGCATGGGGCTGACAACCCTGTTGCTCGGCGCTTATTTCGCGTTGTTCCAGCACGATATCAAGGGCCTGCTGGCCTACTCAACCATCAGTCATCTGGGTCTCATCACACTGCTGTTCGGACTGGGTACCCCGCTCGGCGAGATCGCCGCCATCTTCCATGTTCTCAATCACGCGGTCTTCAAAGCATCCCTGTTCATGGCCGCCGGCATCATCGATCACGAGAGCGGCAGCCGTGACATGCGCCGGATCAACGGCCTGTTCAGGTACATGCCCTACACCGCGCTGCTGGCGATGGTGGCCGCGGCAGCCATGGCGGGTGTACCCTTGCTCAACGGTTTTCTGTCCAAGGAGATGTTCTTCGGCGAGACACTCGGTCTCAGGTGGCTCAGCGAGGCGGAGTGGCACTGGCTGTTTCCCTGGGCGGCCACCCTCGCCGGGATATTCGCGGTCGCCTATTCGCTGCGTTTCATTCATGACGTCTTCTTCAACGGCGAACCCAAGATCTGGCCAGAACACCGCACGAGCCGCCGCGCTGGATGAAGGTGCCGGTCGAGGTGCTGGTGGTCCTGTGTGTGGCCGTAGGCACCCTGCCAGACCTCACCGTGCGCCCCCTGCTTGAAGTGGCGGCCGCGGCTGTCCTGCAGCAACCGCTGCCCGCTTTCAGCCTCAGCATCTGGCACGGCTTCACGACGCCCTTCATCATGAGCCTGGTGGCGCTGGGCGTGGCGTCGCCCTCTACGCCGGCCGCCGATGGGTGTTCGCCGCCCATGATCGTGTTCCCCTGAGCTTGAGCGGCAAAGCCCTGGCCGAGCGCCTGATGGCCGTGCTGTTCGACTTCGGCCGCCGGCTCGATACTGCGCTGGACAACCGCAGCCTCAGCCGCTACAGCTTCCTGCTGCTAACAAGCGCCCTGGCGGTGGGCGCGGTGGCTCTCTGGGGCCAGCCCCTGGCCGGCAGCACTGAACCGACTTCGCCCGATCCCGGTACCCTGGTCGGAGGACTGCTGCTCGGCGCCGGGGCACTGGCCACGGCGCTCATGCACTGCAACCGCCTGGTGGCCGTGCTGATGCTCGGCCTGGTGGGTTTGATGACGTCTCTGTTGTTCGCGCGCTTTTCGGCGCCGGACCTGGCCCTGACCCAGTTACTGGTTGAGATCGTCACGGTGATCCTGCTGCTGCTGGCGATGTACTACCTGCCGCAGGCGACACCCGCCGAGTCCAGCCGGACCCGCCGCGGCCGCGATGCGGCCCTCGGCGTACTGACCGGCCTGGGCGTGGCGGCGCTGTGCTACACCATGCTGACCCGGCCGGCAGACAGCATCTCCTCCTTCCATCTCGCCGAGAGCAAACCCGGCGGTGGCGGTACCAATGTAGTGAACGTGATCCTGGTCGACTTCCGCGGTTTTGACACCCTCGGCGAAATCACCGTACTGGGCATCGCCGCGGTCGGCATCCTCGCCATGCTCACCGGCCTGGTGCTGCGCGGACCGCAGCAGGACTGGCTGGGCCGGCCCTGGTTCGACGACCGCCATCCGCTGATCCTGGTCACGGTGTCGAAGTTGCTGCTACCCATCGCCTTGCTGGTCGCCGCCTTCCTGTTCCTGCGCGGTCACAACGAGCCGGGCGGCGGATTCATCGCCGGCCTGGTCACCGGTGTGGCGCTGATTCTGCAATACATCGCCGAGGGCAGCCGAGTGACCCGCATGCGGCTGCCCTGGGACCACCTCGGCCTGATCGGTGCCGGCATCCTCATTGCGCTGCTCACAGGCGTGGGCAGCTGGCTGTTCGACTACCCTTTCCTCACCAGCACCTATACCTACCTGAGCATGCCGCTGATCGGCGAGTTCGAGCTTGCCAGCGCCATGCTCTTCGACCTCGGCGTGTACCTTGCCGTGGTCGGCACGGTACTGCTGATCCTCGCCGGTATAGGCCGCCTCAGCCTGCAGGAGGATAGCGCCTGATGGAAGCCCTGCTCTCGGTTCTCATCGGGGTGATGACGGCGAGCGCCGTCTACCTGCTGCTGCGGGCCCGGATTTCCCCGTGGTGCTCGGACTCTCCCTGCTCGGCTACGCCGTCAATATCTTCCTGTTCGCGAGCGGCAGACTGAGCTGAATAGTGCCCCCCTGGTCGAACACGGCCTCGCGCAGCTGCCCGACCCCCTGCCGCAGGCCCTGGTGCTCACCGCCATCGTCATCGGCTTCGGTATGACAGCCTTTCTCGTCGTGCTCGCCCTGCGCGCCCTGCGCGAGTTCGGCAACGATCAGGTGGACGGGGACGTGGCGTGAATCATCTGGTGCTTCTGCCTGTATTGATACCGTTGCTGGCGGGCAGCCTACTGCTGGTGGCCGGCCGCGCCGGCAAGGCTGTCGAGCGCAGCATCGGCCTGGTCGCCACCGCTGCACTGCTGCTGGTTGCTGTTCTGCTGCTGGTGCGCGTGGGAGCCGGTGAGCTCCTGGTCTACTACAACGGCAACTGGCCGGCGCCCTACGGCATCGTACTGGTCGCGGACCGGCTCAGCGCGCTGATGCTCACCCTGACCGCAGTGCTTTCGCTGGCCAGTCTGCTGTATGCGATCAACGGCGACGACAGGCTCGGTTCGCGCTTCCATGTGCTGTTCCAGATGCAGCTGCTCGGCATCAACGGCGCCTTCCTCACCGGCGACCTGTTCAACCTGTTTGTCTTCTTCGAAATCCTGTTGATTTCGTCTTATGCCCTGCAGCTGCACGGCGGTGGCAGAGCCCGCGTGCGTGCCGCCCTGCATATCGTGGTACTCAATCTGGTCGGTTCGGCGATCTTTCTGATCGCTATCGGCGCCATCTACGCGGCCACCGGCACACTCAACCTGGCGGACCTGGCGGCAAAAGTGGCCATTGCAGGCAGCGAGCAAGCCGGACTGCTGCGTGCCGGCGGACTGCTGTTGCTGGTGGTGTTCGCACTCAAGGCGGCGCTGATCCCGTTGGGTTTCTGGCTGCCCCCCGCCTACGCCGCCGCCAGTGCACCGGCGGCGGCACTGTTTGCCATTATGACCAAGGTGGGCGTATACGCCATCCTGCGCGTGCACAGCCTGGTGTTCGGCCCGGAGGCGGCGCGGTGGCGTCGCTGCTCACGCCCTGGCTACTGCCCATCGGTCTGCTGACCGTCATTGTCGCAACCCTCGGTGTGCTCGCCAGCCGCGAGTTGCGCCGCCTGCTGGCGCACCTGGTTGTGCTCTCGGCCGGCACTCTGATTCTGACGCTCGGACTCGACTCCGAAGCGGCCACCTCGGCGGCGCTCTACTATGCGCTGAACAGCACCCTGGTCGCTGGTGGCCTGTTCCTGCTCGCGGACCTCATTGCCCGCGAACGCGGCGAGGCGCAGGCCAGACTGACCGGAACAGGCCGTCGCGCGGCCGGCGCTGCTTGGAACCCTGTTCTTCGTCGGCGCGGTGGGTGTTGCCGGCTGCCCCCGCTGGCGGGTTTTGCCGCCAAGCTTTATATCCTGCAGAGCGCCTTTCTCCACCCGGCCGCGAGCTGGGTGTTCTCGGTGGTGCTGCTGAGCGGGCTGTTGGTGATCGTCGCCCTGAGCCGGGCGGGCAGCGCACTGTTCTGGCGCACCGGTGAGGCAGCCGCTCCCAGGACTTCCCGCTCGTTGCCGTCGCCGCCACCGCCCTGCTGCTGTCCGGCACCGCTGTTCTCATGCTGGGGGGGGTACGGCAACGTCTTTTACCCAGGCCACCGCGGCACAGCTTGCCGACCGTCGGCCTATATAGACGCCGTCATGTCAAATCAGATCATCTCCTCCCCCGACGGAGGTCCAGATGTTGAGAACGCACCTTGTGCTCAGACCCTCAAGTTGCCACACCCCTGCTGAGCCTGGTGCTACTGGCGCTGTGGTTGCTGCTGAACAACAGCGCATCGCCGGGGCAGCTGATATTGGGAGCCCTGTTCGGGCTGCTCATCCCGCTTTTTACAAGCCGCTTCTGGCCGGAACCGGCCTACGTGACTGCGCCGGGCTGGCATTTTTCGATTTACGGGGCGCGTGCTGTGGGACATTATCGTCAGGCCAACTTCGCCGTTGCACGAGTGGTACTCGGACCCGGCAATGCAATCCAGCCGGTCTTCGTCCGCGTGCCACTGGATGTCGAGGGCGAATTCGCAACCACCGTGCTCCCTGGGTGATTTCCCTGACACCTGGAACCGTTACGGCCGACCTCGATGCGGAACGTCGTTATCTGCTGGTGCATGCCCTCAACGAGGATGATCCGGAGGCACTGGTGAAGCATCAAGAACCGATATGAAAACACCATCAGGGAGATTTTCGTATGTTGAATCTGGTTGTGCCGGTAGCCATGGCATGCTCGGCGTCGCAGTACTTCTCAATGCCTGGCGCCTGTTTCGCGGCCCCGATGCCACAGACCGCATTCTTGCTCTCGATACCCTGTATATCAATGCTGCAGCCATGATCCTGCTCTACGGCGTTTAAATCGGTCGCCCGGAATTTTTCGAGGCCGCCTTGCTCATAGCCCTGCTGGGATTCGTAAGCACCATGGCACTGGCCAAGTTTCTGCTTCGAGGGGATATTATCGAGTGATTACCACGGTTATCGATCTTCTCACCGCCATTTTCCTGCTTCTGGGTGCCAGCTTCGCCCTGATTGGTCATCGGCCTGGCCGCCTGCCCGATATCTTTACCCGTCTGCATGGACCACCAAGGCGACCACGTTGGGATAGGTGGAATTCTGATCGGCTGCTGCTGTACTTTTCGCTGCGACAGGGACTCAGTCTGCATGAAGTGCTGGTCAGCGTGTTCCTGTTTATTACCGCTCCGGTCAGCGCACACCTGATCGCCCGCGCCGCACTGCAGCGGCGCTGTAAAAACCTGGCCCCGCCACCCGAGGATAGTGACGTGAAGCAGCAGCCCTAAGATCATGTATACACTCCTGATCGCCTTTTTTCTTGTGGCCATAGTGATCTCTTTTCTCTGTTCACGATGGGAAGCGGTCTTATTGAGTATTACCCCTTCCTATGCGCAGATAAAACAGCAGGAAAGCTCCCAAGTTGGAATTTTTGTTACAGAGTTTCAAAGAAAATATCGATCGACCGCTGGCGGCCATACTGACCCTTAACACCATTGCCCACACCGTCGGCGCGATTGGTGTAGGCGCTCAGGCAACGAAGATCTGGGCGGAATCCGATCCGTTGATAACCGGTGTGATGGTGCCTGTGCTAATGACGCTTGCCATACTGATTTTATCTGAAACTCAGACCCAAAACGATCGGCGCGAATTTCTGGAGAGAGCTTGCCCCCTTTACCGTAACTTCCCTGTCGATAGTTATCACAAGCTCTGTTTCCGTTGATCTGGCTCAGCCAGTTTATTACCAAGGCGCTGAAAAAAGATAAGTCGAAAGGCGTCTTTTCCCGCTCGGACTTTTTGGCCATGACCGAGAATCGGCGCCAGAGAGGGTGTATTCAAGCAACATGAGTCAGAGATCATTACCAATCTTCTGCGGTTTGACACCATTCGCGCGAAAGATGTGATGACTCCCGCACGGTGGTCAAGGCGGCCGCCGAGGGGGTTACGATCAGAAAGTTCTTCGAAGCGAACAAGGAAATGCGCTTTTCGCGGATTCCCCTTCATAAGGAAGATTCCCGAGATAACATCACGGGTTATATTTTAAAGGACCAGCTGCTCGCGCAGCTGGTAAAGGGCGGCGGAGATGCATTGATCAAAACGATCAAACGAGAAATTATCGCGATCCACGAAACTTTTCCCATCCCCGAGCTGTTTAACAGATTTCTGGAAGAGTGTGAGCATATTGCATTGGTGGTGGGTGACTTTGGCGGTATGTCGGGTATCGTTACCATGGAGGATGTGATCGAAACCCTGCTCTGCATGGAAATTGTAGATGAGTTTGACCACGCGGAAGATATGCGGGTACTGGCGAGAAAAAACTGGGAGAAACGCGCCAGGCAACTTGGATCTATTCAGGCGTTACCGGCTGCTGGTGAAACAGATTGTGCGACTGACAAGGATTGAGTATAGGGGCGGTTTTTTTCTCCTTCCGGAATCAGGAGATTAGGCATTGTGGGAACAGTTGAAGAGTGGGAACAACAAGGTTTCAGTTGCGATATATGGAGCGACTCACCCGGACAGGTGTGGAAGGATTTTGCACACGCTACGGGGATGAGTTGCTGATGCTGATCGAAGGGGAAATAG
>CAWGCA010000009.1:0-38906 GCA_963820955.1 uncultured Gammaproteobacteria bacterium
CCTTCAAGTCCTTAAAGTCGAGTAGTGTGCAATCGTTGCATAGTCACCGAAAACCCTCTTCAATGGTGAACAGCTAACGAACTATCATTTCATGAAATGAAGCGGGCCTGGGAAATGCTCACCAAAAGGTAGCTAGGCTCAGCTACTCATATCTATAGTGTTTGCCGGCCAAAGCACGTGGCCTCACCGGCATCCGACCTGCTTAGCCGGTGGCCGTCCTGTCTTCACCTTTGCGTATCGCCTCTACCTCGTCGGCATACTGCAACCTGAACCTGCCTGACTCCAACCGACTGACCAACGCCTGCAGGTAACCGAGCGGTGAGCGTTCGATACGGCCGGTGGCCATGCTGCCGGCCCACTCGTCGATGATGATTTGGGCGACTGAGGTATCGAGCCTGGCGACCTTGTTGATCGCCTGCTACTTTTAAGTCATCCGGAACCCAGGCGGCGAATTCGATTCGATCGGCTTCCGGTTCACTACAACAACTACCCCCTTTGGTGGTAGTCGGTATTGTAGTTGTTATTGGTATTAAGTCTAAATCGGTATTAAGTAATGCTTTCGGCTTCACCGGATCCGGTGAAGCCGTATCTGGCTCAGCCGTATCTGGCTCAGCCGTATCTGGCTCAGCCGTATCTGGCTCAGCCGTATCCGGCAAATCCGGATGTGGTGAACCGGGAATCTCCTGGACTAGGTAGGTGCCCCCGCGGATGCGGTCCTGCGCGTCACGGGATCTCTGAAAACGCACATACCCTGCCTCCCGCAATTCCCGCAGCAGCTTGTAGATACCATCGCGCCCCAGGTCACCGCGTTTACGAAGGTCGTTGATCAGCACCCGCCAGTCATCGGGGCGGGACAGCAGGTAGGCCAACAGCCCCCTGGCTGCCCAGGACAGGCGTGAGTCTTCCACTGCCCGTTGATCGAGGATCACGAACCGGTGGCGCCGCCGGGCGCGGATGATGGTGTTGCTCATTCCAGACCCGTTCCCAGGATGATCTGGGCCACCTCGGTCGCGGGGTAGTAAACACGGCGGCCGATCTTGCGGCCGCATCGCTTGAGCGACCGGGTCTGGTGGTCAGAGGGGTAGCTCAGACTGTAGCGCAGGCCGCCAGTGGTGCGACCCAGCAGTTCCGCCAGTTGGGTCTGTGATAGCAGTAGGCCAAAACGTTCGGTGATTTGATGCTCCAGCGTTGCCACGCCCGAGCTTTCGGTATCTTGCATAATCCGTGTTCTCCTTGCTCATCATTCGGAGACACGAGATTGCCCAGGATCGACTGGACTGACTATGGAAAATCAATTCAAGTGGTGTCGTGGTTTTTTTTAGCACCGAAACCAGTAGCTGAAAGAGACCATCGCAGCCGGATGATTCAGTCGCTCAAGAGGACTCGCCTTAGCGACCGAAAATCTGATCCAGCCGCTCGACCAGATCCTCGGCGCGCAGGTGAGTATAGCGCTTGAGCATCTGCATGGACTTGTGGCCGGAGATGGCGGCGACCTCCTGGTCACCGAGGCCACCCTCGACCAGGCGGGAGACCGCCTCATGGCGCAGGTCGTGAAAACGCAGCCCCTTGATGCCGGCCGCTTTCAAGGTGCGGTGCCAGGCCGGGCGGGATTCATAGGGCCGGCGAACACCATCGCGGCCCGGTTCTCCCCAGAAGATCAGGTCGGTATCCAGGGGACGCACCGGGTTGCTCAGTGCGATACGGAAAATATCCGCCGCGTCGCGGGTGAGCGGTACGGTTCGAGCCGAACCGTTCTTCGTCTCGCTCAGGTGCACGGTGCGTTTCTGCAGATTCACCTGCCGGCGGGTCAGTGTCTTGATTTCACCGGCCCCGCGCTAAGTTGCCACAAGTGGACAAGAGTGGACGCGAGATGACAGGAGTTGGTCACGATTTGGTCACGCTATCTGAATTTGGTGTCTTCAACGAGCACGACTCATAGCTTTAACGCCCACGCCAACTGAGCCGCTTTTACTCACCCCGTTTGCATTCAATGCATTCACTCCCTAAACTCCGATATCATTACACATAATGTAGTGGGGTATCTGAGCATGGCCATGCTGACTATTCGTAACCTTGATGATGAGGTGAAGGGACGACTCAGGATGAGGGCCGCTAAACACGGCTGCTCTATGGAGGAAGAAGCCCGGCAAATCCTGCGTCAAGCCCTGGCTGGAAAGACGCCTGAAAAGGGGTTGGCCAGCCGTATTCATCAACAGGTGATGGAGACGACTGGCGGCATGGAACTAGAGCTGACGGCACGCTCCAAACCCCGCCCGGCCCCCGATTTTTCAGGTGGCAGCGCGTGATCCTGCTGGACACCAATGTGCTGTCCGAACTGATGAAACCGGCGCCGGAACTAATGGTAGTTCAATGGCTGGATGCACAGCTGGATAGTGAGGTCTTCATGCCCGCCATCACCAAGGCCGAGATTGAACTCGGCATAGCCTTGTTGCCCAACGGCAAACGCAAGGATGCCTTCACCCGACTGGCCGGCGCCCTGTTCGACGAGTTTCGGGACCGAATTCTCCCCTTTGATGCTAGCGCTGCCTCCTGCTATGCAAACCTGGTTGCAACCGCCCGAAAGGCTGGCCGCACCATCTCGGTGGAAGATGCACAGATCGCCGCCATCACTCAGGCAAACCGCTTGACCCTGGCAACACGCAACACCAAGGATTTCGAGTTCATTCAGGATCTTTTACTGATCAATCCATGGCAAATGACCGGTTGACTGTCCTGGTCGTGGTCTTGGTGTGGTCTTCATCATTTCGATCCTCATGATCCAGTTCTACTTGGTCTCATACATCTTGTGTCCCTGCAGCACGGTTTTCAGCACTTTGTTTTGTGGATTTGCTGCACCGGCAAGCCTGCTCTCGCCTGAAGCTCATACCATCAGTTGATCCAGGTGCTCGACCAGGTCCTCGGCGCGCAGGTGCGTATAGCGCTTGAGCATCTGCATGGACTTATGGCCGGAGATGGCGGCGACTTCCTGATCACCGAGACCGGCCTCGACCAGGCGGGAAACGGCCTCGTGGCGCAGATCATGGAAGCGCAGGTTTTTGATCTCTGCCTCCTTCATGATCTTCTTCCAGGCCATGCGAAATTCGTAAGCCCGCCGTTTACCGTTGCGGCCGGGCTCGCCCCAGAAGATCAGGTCGGTATCCAGTGGTCGGATCGGATACTCCAGTGCTGCGGTTAATACCGGCAGGGCCTTCCTGCTCAGCGGCACAGTTCGGGCGCTACCGTTTTTGGTGTCGGTGAGGCGCACCACCCGGTGGCCGAGATCGACCTGGTCGCGTCGCAGGCTGGTGATCTCGCCGGCCCGCATACCGGTAAAGAGCGCGGTGCGGACAATCCAGCCCAGCATCGGGTTGGAGTATTCGTCACAGGCCTTCAGCAGGATCCTTTCTTCCTCGGCGTTCAGCCGCCGGTTGCGCCCCTGTCCCGGTGGCGGCTTGCGGATGTTCATCACCGGGTTGTAGACCAACCCCAGTTGCCACTCCTTGATCGCAATGGTGAACAGGTGCGAGAGCAGGGAGAGTTCCAGTCGCACAGTATTTGCCGACTTGCCGTCTGCCAGCCGCTGGTCTCGGTATTGTGCAATCAGGCTCGGGTTGAGAGCGGCCAGGCTGTAATCGCCCAGATTGGCCTTCAATGACTTGGCCTTGTGTTGTTCGGCCGCATGGGTGCTCGGTTTTTTGCTCGAAGACACATCCCGCAGGTAACGATCCAGTGCAGTCTTCAGTAACAGCTGACTGGCATCAGCACGGTCGATGTAAACACCGCGCACCATTTCATCTTCAGTACGCCGCGCCCAGTCCTGGGCGTCTCTTTTGGTACGGAAGGTCTTGATAGCGGTTGGCCAGCCGCGCTTGCGGATAACCGCCTTCCATGTGCTCGAGGGGGTTTTAGAGATAGTTGCCACGGTGTCTTCCGATTCGCAAGTGTTCCGAAATTGTACCGAAAGACCTGGTTTGCGAAAAGGGTATTATTGTAACTTATTGTATTTATTGGTGGGCCCAGTAGGACTCGAACCTACGACCAAGGGATTATGAGTCCCCTGCTCTAACCAACTGAGCTATGGGCCCGAAGAACGGGAAATTGTATAACAAAGACCATTGCTGGCGCTGCAACGCAACCCGACCTTAGAGTTGTTATTCGTTGTCCAGGAAGCTGCGTAGCCGTTCGGAGCGAGAGGGGTGGCGCAGCTTACGCAGGGCCTTGGCCTCGATCTGGCGGATACGTTCCCGGGTGACATCGAACTGCTTGCCTACCTCTTCCAGCGTGTGGTCGGTGTTCATGTCGATGCCAAAGCGCATGCGCAGCACTTTTGCCTCGCGTGAGGTGAGGCCCGCCAGCATGTTCTGTGTGGCTTCGCGCAGCCCCTCCACAGTTGCGGACTCCGATGGCGAGACTACGCCGGCATCTTCGATGAAATCCCCCAGATGGGAGTCTTCGTCATCCCCTATCGGGGTCTCCATGGAGATCGGCTCTTTGGCTATTTTCAGAACCTTGCGCACCTTGTCTTCCGGCATCTCCATGCGTTCGGCCAATTCTTCCGGAGTCGCCTCGCGGCCCATCTCCTGCAGCATGGCGCGGGAGATGCGGTTGAGTTTGTTTATAGTCTCGATCATGTGTACCGGTATGCGGATGGTACGGGCCTGATCTGCGATGGAACGCGTGATGGCCTGTCGAATCCACCAGGTGGCATAGGTGGAAAACTTATAACCGCGACGGTATTCGAATTTATCCACTGCCTTCATCAGGCCGATGTTTCCCTCCTGAATCAGGTCCAGGAACTGGAGGCCTCGATTGGTGTATTTCTTGGCAATCGAGATTACCAGCCGCAGATTGGCTTCCACCATCTCTTTCTTAGCGCGCCGGGCCTTGGCCTCGCCAATCGACATCTTGCGGTTGATTTCTTTTATTTCACTAATAGTGAGCAGGCTGTGCTTTTCCAGTTCCAGCAGTTTCTTCTGGGAGCGGAATACTTCGTCCTTAATTTCCTTGAGGGCGCCGGAGAAACTCTTGCCCGCTGAGATTTGAGCATCGAGCCACTTTAGGTTGGTCTCGTTGTCGGGAAAGGTGGTGATAAACTCCTTGCGGGGCATGTGGGCGCTGCTGACGCAAAGGTCCATGATCCCCCGTTCCTGGGCGCGGATGAAGGTGATAGCCTTGCGCAGGTTCTCTACCAGCTCGAAAAATACCGCCGGAAGGAATTTGAACTCCAAAAAAATGTCTGAAACCTTGTCGAGCACCTTGACCGTTTTCTCATGGTCTCGGCCGTGCTTGTTGAGGTTAGTCATCAGGGACTTGTAGTGTTTACGCAGTTGCGTAATTTTCTTAGCGGCTTCCTCTGGGTCCGGCCCTAGATCGACCTCGATTTCCTCGATCTCTGGTTTTTCTTTCTGCTCTTCAGCCGAAAGCTTGGGGCTGGGTTTAGGAATTTCGTCGGGTTCGTTGGGGTCAACGTATCCGCTGATGATATCCGTCAGTTTTATCTCGCCATTCTCTGCGTTGTCGAACATCTCAATGACCCTGGCGATGGTGTCAGGGTAGGTAGCGACGGCGGCCAAAACCTGGTTTTGACCCTCTTCGATGCGCTTGGCGATCTTCAGCTCACCTTCCCGGGTCAGGAGTTCCACCGTTCCCATCTCGCGCATGTACATCCTAACAGGGTCGGTGGTTCTGCCGAATTCGCTGTCGACGGTGGCCAACGCGGCCGCAGCGGCCTCGGCCACGTCTTCATCGGTACTTACTGCAGCATCGGTTATGGCCTGGTCATCGGTATCCGGCGCGGTTTCATACACCTGGATGCCCATATCATTGATCATCCGGATGATGTCTTCGATCTGTTCCGGCTCAACGATGCCATCGGGCAGGTGATCGTTTACTTCGGAATAGGTCAGGAAACCCTGCTCTTTTCCTTTAGCGATCAGTTGCTTAAGTTGGGATTGCTGCTGTTGCTGATCCATTTTCTAACTTGATGAGCAGAGGAAAATTTTCCGAATATGAACAGAAAAGTCTAACATGTTAGTCAATATTTATCCAGCTTAGTTTCCTGGTTATCCCCTTGAGCCTTCTCATTCAACAGTTGCCGCAGACGTTGTTTTCCGGCTCCGTCCAGCCCCTCCTTGGCGGCCTTTGCTAGCAGTGTTTCCGTTTCTCTATCCAGGCACTGTTTTTGCATTGACGACAATGTGTCCTGAAATTCTCTTCTTTGGCCCTGTTGCGGCAGCGGTAACACTGCGGCGGTGAGTTTTGCCAGATGTTTTCCTTCCTCCCGATCGCGCCAGCGCTCCAGCAGGGCCGCTGTAGTAAGGTTAGGTTGGTGACGAAGTAATTCAAGCAGTTCTTTCAACAGGTCAATTCCCGGCAGAGGCAGATTTTCCCAGCCGGTGGGAAGATTTTCTTCCGCCGCAAATACCGGGTTGGTTACCAGCAGGGCAATGGCGCGGCGTATTGGGGGCATGGTGCCGAGAAAAGATTTGCTCAAGGTCCTCCGCCTGGAGCTGCCGGCTCCCGGTTTGATTTGTCGCGGCTCAGTGACATCGACTCCAACCAATTCTCCCAGTTGCTTGAACATCATCTGTCGAAATAGGCCGGCTGGCAGCTGGGCCAGCAGGGGTTTTGCCAGTTCGGCCAGTCGGGCCCTGCCACCCAGTGAGTGCATGTCCACCTGCTGCGACAAATTGTCGAACAGAAAAGAGGAGAGGGGGCTGGCCTTTACGATTCGTTGCTGAAAGGTTGCTGAGCCCTCTTTGCGGACCGCGCTGTCCGGGTCTTCGCCTTCCGGAAGAAAGAGGAACCTCACCTCGCGTCCATCTTTCATTACCGGCAGGGCTGTCTGCAGGGCCTTCCAACCCGCATCGCGTCCCGCCCTGTCGCCATCGAAGCAAAAGACCACTTCCTGGGCGGATTGGAACAGGCGATCGAGGTGCTCAGGTGTGGTAGCGGTGCCCAGGGTGGCAACCGCATAGCGAATATCAAATTGGGCCAGGGCTGCGACATCCATGTAGCCTTCAACCACCAGCAGTCGTTCCAGTTTTCGTACAGCCTTGCGTGCTTCGTATAGACCATAGAGTTCACGTCCCTTGTGAAACAGCGGGGTTTCGGGGGAGTTCAAATATTTGGGTTTGCCATCCCCCAGCACCCGCCCACCAAAGCCGATTACCTGGCCGCGGTGATTACGGATGGGGAACATGATGCGGTTTCGGAACCGGTCGTAACGTTTTCCCTCCTCCGATTCCGAGGTCATCCCTGTGATTCGCAGGCCATCCAGATCGTCTTTATTCCCACCCAGATTGTCGATCAGATTGGTCCAGCCCGGTGGGGCGAATCCAATGCCGAAATCGGCCGCGATCTGCCCGCTGAGGCCTCGGTCTTTGAGGTAATTGACCGCCTGTTCCGCCTGGCGATGTCGACGCAACTGACCCTGGTAGAAGCGGGCACTCTGTTCCAGTATGGCGTAGAGTGGGCGGTAATCGGGGCCTGTCTGATCACCCCCCGCTTCTCTGGGAACCTCCAGTCCCGCGCGGCTGGCCAATTCCTCTACCGCCTCGACGAACCCCAGGTTGTCATATTCCATCAGAAAGCCGATGGCCGTTCCGTGGGCGCCGCAGCCGAAACAGTGATAGAACTGTTTTTCCCTGCTGACGGTGAAGGAGGGAGTTTTTTCATCGTGGAAGGGGCAGCAGGCCTGGTAGTCCTTGCCTGCCTTTTTCAGCGATACGCGGCTGTTGATCAGGTCGACAATATCGGCCCGGTTCAGCAGTTCATCGATGAAATGGGAAGGGATTCTTCCGGCCATAAGGATAGATCACCCCAGCTCGCTTCAGAATTCCATTAATTATATGATAATAAAGAAAATATTGTGTAAATTGACAGACGATACGGCAGTTTGCCCGCAGCGGGTTTTTTTTTAATCGGGAAGGGGGGAAGAGGTATCAGCTACTCAGCTGTTGCTTGACCAGCGCACTGACGGCACCCATATCGGCCCTGCCCTGGATCTTGGGTTTGATCTGTCCCATCACTTTACCCATATCGCGGATCGATTCGGCACCGGTACTGGTGATGGCATCTGCGACCAGGATGGCGATCTCTTCTGCGCTCATGGCCTCCGGGAGGTACTCTTTCAGGACCTCGATCTCGAAGGCCTCCTGCTCCACCAGATCTGATCGCTCCGCCTTTTCGTACTGGCTGATGGAGTCGCGGCGTTGCTTGACCATCTTGTCCAGCACGATGAGTATCTGGCTATCGTCCAGTTCCACCCGTTCGTCCACTTCACGCTGTTTGATTGCCGCCAGGATAAGACGGATTATTCCCAGGCGGCGCTTGTCGCCCCCCTTCATAGCGGCCTTCATCTCATCCTGAATGCGGACTTTTAGCATTGGCGTTATGATGGGCGGATGGAACGTTGCTTGGCGGGATCAGTACTGGCGTTCCCAGCGGCGGTTTTCGCGGGATAATTTCTTCAAGTGTCGTTTGACGGCTGCTGCTGCCTTGCGTTTACGCTCGGTGGTGGGTTTCTCGTAGGCTTCGCGGCGGCGGACCTCTGCCAGGATGCCGGCCTTCTCACAGGAGCGCTTGAAACGGCGCATTGCGATTTCGAAAGGCTCGTTTTCTTTGACACGTACGTTGGGCATTAGCTTCCTCAGAAAAATTGTATTCAGTCGTGATACTTGAGAGTGTAAAGGGCGGGGATTTTACTGCCAGTTCCATACAGTTGTAAAGGTTAGGGGAAAATCATGCGGGTTCTCGGTATTGAGACCTCCTGCGACGAGACGGGGGTAGCGGTTTACGGCGGTGAGCAGGGGCTGCTTGGGCATCTCGTCCACAGTCAGGTAGATCTACACGCTGAATTCGGTGGTGTGGTGCCGGAATTGGCCTCTCGGGATCATATCCGCAAGACCCTTCCCCTGGTCAGGGAGTTGTTGGCCCGGATCGGTCTGGAGGCCGGTCAGATCGACGGAGTCGCCTATACTGAGGGGCCAGGGCTGGTTGGGGCCCTGCTGGTCGGTGCTGCTATTGGTAGGAGTCTGGCCTGGGCCTGGGGGGTACCGGCGGTAGCCGTGCACCACATGGAAGGGCATTTGCTTGCTCCCATGCTGGATGAGGGTGATCTGTATTTTCCCTTTGTGGCCCTGTTGGTATCTGGTGGTCATACTCAGCTGGTTGCAGTGGAAGGTATTGGTCGTTATCGACTTTTGGGAGAGTCGTTGGATGATGCGGCCGGTGAGGCGTTCGATAAGACCGCTAAACTGCTGGGTCTCCCTTACCCAGGGGGGCCTGAACTGGCCAAGCTGGCGGAGGAGGGGGATCCTGCCCAGTTCCGGTTTCCCCGCCCCATGACCGACCGGCCGGGACTTGATTTCAGCTTTAGCGGCCTGAAGACCTTCGCCCTCAATACCCTGCAGCGAACGCTGCCGGCCGCTCAGGAACAGGGAAGTGCCGAGGTCCTTCGGCTTAAAGCGGATATCAGCCGCGCCTTCGAAGACGCGGTAGTGGATACACTGGCCATCAAATGCCGTCGAGCCGTGCGCGAGACGGGGGTGAAGACCCTGGTGCTGGCCGGTGGTGTGAGCGCTAACCGGCGATTGCGAGAACGTATCCGTGAGATTATGGAGCGGGAGGGGGGCAGAGCCTTCTATCCCCGTCCCGAGTTTTGCACCGACAACGGGGCCATGATCGCCTATGCTGGCTGGCAGCGTCTGCGGACCGGTCAGAAGGAGCGACTGCAGTTTGGTGCGCGTCCCCGCTGGTCGCTGGAAGAATTGCCGGCCATAACTTGATCCATTATTGAGGCGCGAATAGGTGTAAGTAAAAGGCGCAGACCAGCCGCTATTTCTCATCACCATTTTCCTGTTTGATCTCATTGCGAATCCTGCCTTCTGAGCCCTCGATCAGGTTGCGAATATTGGAGCGGTGTCTCCAGAACAGGATCAGGCTGACCATCACCTGCATCGCGATCAACTCTGGCACTGGTCGCAACAGCCAGATGATCAGGGGGGCGAGCGCCATCGCAATCAGCGCCGACAGAGATGATATGTTGGCGACCTTGGCCATGATCAGCCAGATGAGTGCCACCATGCCGCCGATATACCAACCCAGGCCAAACTGCACTCCCAGGGCGGTAGCGACCCCCTTGCCTCCTTTGAAGCCGAAAAAGACCGGATATAGGTGACCGAGAAAGGCGGCCAGACCCATACACGCCAGTACCCAGGGCTCGACCCCGATCAGATTGGCGGCCAGTACCGGCAGAAAACCCTTCAGCATGTCACCTGCCAGGGTAAGGAAGGCGGCCTTTTTGCCTCCGATACGCAGGACGTTGGTCGCCCCGGGGTTGTTTGAGCCTTCGGTGCGGGGGTCCGGCAGGCCCAGTAATCGGCAGACGATGACGGCACTCGAAATCGAGCCGATCAGGTAGGAACCGAAGATGAGGAGATAATCGCTCATGCAAACGAATTGTCCGGTCTCCCCCTGGCAGGGGTCAAGGGATAAGCAGAGGGAGTTTGTTATCTCAGTAGTCTGTTTTACCATGTTTGTTCTTTTGGATGTTAACGAGCGCGATATTACCCAAATGGATATAGTGTTTCTGCGTGGACTAAAGATCGAAACCGTCATCGGCATTTATGACTGGGAAAGAAAAATTCGTCAGCCCGTCGTTCTGGATCTGGAGATGGTCTCCGACGTGGGCCGAGCCGCCGCCAGCGATCGGATCGAGCATGCCCTCAACTACAAGGCGGTGTCGAAGCGGCTTGTCAGTTTTGTCGAGGAAAGCGAATTCCAGCTGGTGGAAACCCTGGCGGAGCGTTGTGCCGGCATAGTCAGGCAGGAGTTCGGAGTTCCCTGGGTACGCCTGACACTCAACAAGGTTGGAGCTGTCAGCGGCGCCCGCGATGTAGGGGTGATTATCGAACGGGGAGAGAGGCCGGACTGATAGTTTTATGATGCAGAGCACTCGGGTCTGGCTCAGTCTGGGCAGCAATATCGAACGGGAGAAGAATATCAGGGCCGCTGTCTCGACTCTGCAGCGGATGTTTGGGCATTTGATTCTTTCCTCGGTCTATGAGGGTGAGGCGGTTGGTTTTCAGGGCGCCCCTTTTTTTAACATGGTGGTCGGTTTGGAGACAGACCGAGGGCCGCTGGAACTGGTCGCGCTGTTCCGCGGCATTGAATTCGACCAGGGACGGAAACGGGGAACGGACAAGTTTGCACCGCGCAGCATCGACATCGACCTGCTGACCTATGGGGATCAGGTCATCCAGTCAGATCAGCTGTCTCTGCCGCGGGATGAAATAACCCGCTACTCCTTTGTCCTGTTGCCGCTGGCGGAGGTGGCCGGGGAAGAGCGCCATCCCCCCACTGGACTCAGCTATCGGGAGTTGTGGCAACGTTTTGATCAGGCCAGTCAACCGCTGCAGCCAGTGAATATCGATCTTTGAAACAAGGCGAGAGGGATTTTCTAGTTACTGCTGGATACTACGACCGCCATCCACGGCGATGATTTGGCCGGTGATGTAATTGGCCTCCCGCAATAGAAACAGCACGGTTTGGGCGATATCGTCGGGGCTTCCCGCTCGCTTCAGGGCTGTACGGGAGAGAATGATCGCTTTCTGCTGCTCGGCCATTCCCTCGTCGGGCCAGAGGATGGCGCCGGGTGCTACCCCGTTTACACGGACCTCCGGGCCAAGTTCCTGGGCCAGCGATTTGACCATCATGGCGTTGGCGGCCTTGGCCATGGAATAGATGGGGTATCCTGCCAAGGGTCGCTCAGCGTGTATGTCTACCAGATTGATGATGGCTCCGTGGCTCTCCCGCAGCAGGGGTGCGGCTGCCTTGGCCAGGAAGAAGGGCGCCATGAGGTTGATCCCCATTAGCTCATGCCACTGGGTTTCGCTGGCTTCTCCAACCGGTGTAGGGTAGAAACTGGAGGCGTTGTTCACCAGCAGATCGAGTCGTCCGCGCCAGTCGGATACCCGGTCGATCAGTGCTGATCGGGCCTTGGTGTCCAGCAGATCGGCCGCCACCAACCGCACGGAATCGGACCGCTGGGCATGGAGTTCACTCTGCAATGCCTCCGCTGCGGTTCGGGAACCGCGATAGTGGAGCGCGATGTCCATGCCAGCCTGGTGTAATCTGTGCGTGATGGCTGCGCCGATGCGATGCGCGGCACCGGTAACCAGTGCTACCTGTCCGTCAAGCGTTTTGTTTGTTTCTGCCACCGGCAATCCCCCGTTACTCCTTGGTACAATTTCACTGTAACCGAAACAGTCGATCCAGAGAAATCCATGTCAGAGCGGTTTTTATCCCCGGCCGGAAACGGCCCCAGGTCGGATCTGCCGGCACCGGATGCCGAGGCTCGGCGTCACAGCCAGCGTCTGATTGAGGCGATCCGCAGTGAGCTTAATCGGCGCGGCGGAACAATCCCTTTCGATCGCTTCATGGAATTGGCGCTGTATGCACCCGGACTGGGCTATTACACGGCCGGGGCCCGCAAGTTCGGCGCAGCAGGGGATTTTGTCACTGCTCCGGAGATATCCCCGGTTTTTGCCCACTGCCTGGCCCGTCAGTGCCAGCAAGTATTGGCCGGGTTGGGCGCCGGGGATCTGCTGGAGTTCGGTGCGGGCTCTGGTAAATTAGCGGCCGATCTGCTGGCCGAACTAGAGGCACTTGGGCAGCTGCCGCAGCGATATCTGATCCTCGAATTGAGTGCCGAACTTAGGGGGCGGCAGCAGGCAACGATTGCCGCCCGGGTGCCACAATTGGTGGGGCGAGTGCAATGGCTGGAGCAGCTGCCAGACCAGGGTTTCCGCGGAGTCGTCCTTGCCAATGAGCTGCTCGATGCCATGCCGGTGCACCGTTTTCGCATCACCAATGGCAGGGTTCTGGAACAGTTCGTGACCTGGCGAAGGGAGGGCTTCGCTATGCTCTGGGATACTCCGGAGGATCAATTGCTGGAGACGCCCCTGACCGGTCTTGCCAGTCAGAGGGATGACTATGAATCGGAAATCAATCTGAGAGCCGGGCCCTGGATCAAGGCCTTGGGTAAGAGATTTGAGGCTGGACTGGTGCTGTTGATCGATTATGGCTACACCGGTTTGGAGTACTACCATCCTCAGCGGGACCGGGGAACCTTGATGTGCCACTATCGCCATCGGGCTCACTCAAATCCGTTCCGCTACCCAGGCCTGCAGGATATTACCGCCCACGTGGATTTCAGCCGACTGGCGGAAGCCGCGGTGGAGGCGGGTTTTTCTATCGACGGTTACGCCACCCAGGCCTTTTTTCTTATGGGATGCGGTCTGGATCGGCTGGTGGCGGAGTCGGATCCTGAAGATATCCGGGCCCATCTGGCCCTGGTACAGGGAGTCAAGCGTCTGACCCTCCCATCGGAGATGGGCGAGCGATTCAAGGTGTTGGGTCTGGGCAAAGGTATTTGGGAACCACTGATCGGCTTCGGTATGCAGGATCTACGACAACGCCTTTGACCCAACCGACTTGAGGGTACTTCCAAAAATCCCTTCCATGGGATTTCTCTAATATGGCGATCGAAAAGTACGCTTTTCGATCGTTTTCATTTTCATGCGCTTGTGCGTACGAAAATAGTGGTGCGTCCCTGCACCACGAGGGCAGCTCGAATTTTTCGAGGTGCCCTTGAACAATCTTTGGGTGGATTCGACTAGGATCCGTGTTCCTGGGTGAACAGCGGTATCTCTGGTGCCGTTTTTCGCCGTGGCTGTTGGTATTTGTCCGGTGTGCGGGGTTGGGAGGTGGCTGTTTTTTTCGTCATTGATCTGTTAGCCGCAGGTTTATTTGCCAGCGTCTTTTGCAGACGCGTCAGATCAGTGTGCCCCGGGTGGGTGGCAAGACCCTTGGCGATCAGGCGGCGCGCCTTCCTGTGCTCCCCCCTGTTCATCCGCTTGCGAGCCAGTTCCAGATAGCGGTCGGCGATCCGTTCCTGAAGCAACAGGGCCTTGCTGTTGCCGGGATCTTTGACCAATACTTTCTGGACATAGTCTCTGGCACTCTCTCCCCGTGGAAAACTTAACCGATCATCCCGTATCCGCCGTTGCGCCTTTTCCAGCCAGAGAGAAAGCTCATCCCCACCTTCAACGGCGGAGTCGCTCTGTTCCGCCGCAGCAAGTGAGCTGACAGGCGCCGGAGCAGATACCGGATCGTGTTGCGGTTCCATGGCGACAGTCATCATCGGTGCCGGGATTGGTGCTAGGGCCGATTCCCGGGGCTGTCTCGGGGTCGGTACCGGTGCCGAAGTTGGGTCCGAGGTCGCTTCCAGCGCCAGGGTTGGTTCGAGGGTCGGGCTGGTTGCCAACTTCGGGATTGAGTTCGGCTGCTGAGCCCCCGGATTTGTCGTGATTCCGGCCTGGTTAGATTCCAGCTGCTGGGGCGATTCCGTCCAGCCGAACAGCAGCGAACTGAGTAACAGACAACCCAACAGGCCGGCACCAACCCCAACATTCCGCCGGAAATTTTTGCTGCTGCCTTTTCTGTTTTTTGACGCCCCGTTCCCGCTTAACGCCAACGACGGCGTTGCGTCGGCGTCCGACTCTCCCTCTTCCGCTGCGGTCGAAACCATCTTTACCCCGCGAAACAGCCGAATGTTATTTGCCAGTTCGGTACCGCTTTGGAAGCGTTCTTCTGGTTTTTTCGCCAGCAGACGGTCTATAAGTGGCTGAAACTGCACAAACTGGGATGGCAGCAGCGGAACCGGATTGCGGATGTGGGCCATCAGGGTGGCTGCGAAATTGTCTGCGCTATAGGGTTTGCGGCCAGCCAGCATCTCATACAATACAACACCCAGACTGTAGAGATCGGAGCGACCGTCCAGCTTGCGGTTACCCTGGGCCTGTTCCGGGCTCAGGTAGTGGGGGCTGCCCATCACGGTGCCGGACAGTGTCAGGTCGTTGTCGGCCTGTATCAGTTTGGCGATCCCGAAATCCGTCAAAACCGGGGTGCCATCGGCGCGAAACAGCACATTGGATGGTTTGATGTCACGATGGACCAGCCCCTGGCTGTGGACATAGCCCACACAGGAGGCCAGCCGGGTAAGAATCTTCAGGGCATGGCCTGGCTTAATCCCCTGCGCGATGCGTGATTTCAAGTCACCGCCCGGCAGGTGCTCCATGGCGATGTAGTAAAAACCTTCGCCCTGTCCTATGTCGTAGATAGTGACCAGGTTATTGTGCTGCAGGCGTGCCACACATCGCCCTTCGTTGAAGAAACGCTCAAAAAACTGGGGGGTCTCCGGATCGTTCAGCACCTTCAGGGCCACGGCGCGGCCCAATGACATCTGGGTGGCCAGGTAAACGGTAGCCATACCTCCCTTGCCCAGGAATTTGTCGATGCGGTAGCCGGGAACTTTTAGTTGGATGTTGAGGTTCATTTTCAATCCTTCTTTTCCCTGTTTCGTCCGGCAGTTGAAATAGTTAACTGCAGCAGCCTAAACAGATGGGTTAGGTCTGCTGGTTAGAGGCACAGGTCGCTTTTTGCCGAATTGATGGAGGCGGCAGACGGGCCGGAGAATCGCTTCGCCCGGTTTCGGTCGTATCACTATACTGAGGCGTTCCCTGGTGGTTTCCCCCCGTTCTGCTGCGGGGCGCAACGTGTTACTTTGCACGGATGAGCCTGAGGCTGGTCACGATAATAATTTGCATTCTGCAGTCGAGCGGTTGCAGCACGCTGAGATACTACGCCCAATCGATTGATGGACATCTGGAGTTGATGGCCAAGCGTCAGCCGGTCGAACAGCTGCTGCAGGACCAGGAAACCCCTGAATCCTTGCGGCAACAACTACTCCGGGTGGAGGCGATTCGAAATTTTGCGTCGAGTCAGCTGCTGCTGCCGGATAACGACAGCTATCGCAGTTTCGTGCGGATCGAACGCGAGGCGATGGTCTGGGTGGTGGTGGCGGCAGCGGAGTTTTCGATTCAGCCTCGGAGCTGGTGCTATCCCGTGATCGGCTGTGCCGGTTATCGTGGCTATTTTTCTAAGCAGAGGGCGGAAGACTTTGGGCAGGAACTGCGGGCGCTGGGCTTAGATGTAGCGATAGAGCCGGTGCCGGCCTACTCCACATTAGGGTGGTTCGATGATCCTGTGCCGAGCAGTGTGATCCATTGGCCGGAAACTAGGCTTGCCGGCCTGATTTTTCATGAGCTAGCTCACCAGCAGTTGTATCTGCCGGGGGACAGCGCCTTCAACGAGGCCTTCGCAACTTCGCTGGAGCGGGAAGGGGTGACCCGTTGGCTGCAGGCGGAATCGGCACCGGCAGCCATCAAGGCCTGGCGGATCGGACAGAAGCGCGAACAGTCGTTCGTTGACCTGTTACTGCGGACGCGCCAACGGCTTGAGGCACTCTACGCGCTGTCCATCGCGGATCAGCAGAAACGGCAGCGCAAGGCGGCTGAATTTCGACGTCTGCAAGCGGAATATCAGGAGCTGAGAAAACAGTGGGACGGTTTTGATGGCTATGATGCCTGGTTTGATCGGGATCCCAATAACGCACGGCTCGCCTCCGTTGCCACCTACGAGCAGTGGGTTCCGGCATTTCGGTTGCTGCTGGCGCAGGCCGGAGGGCGGATGGATGCCTTCTATCGGGCCTGTGAACGGTTGGCGCAACTGCCACCGGCAGAGCGCCACGGCGAAATGGAAACGCTAAGGGCAACGGCGCTCCATTCAGGATTGGAGGATTGATTGGGGGTTAGATGACCTGTCTCAGTCTCTGATAACGGGCCCGTTCCGCCTTCCCCGCCAGATAATAGGGCACCACCGCATCGATGGGGGTGGCGTCAATACCCAGTTCAGCGAGCCCGTCCTGGCCGCAGATGCTGTCTATCTGCAGGGAGAGATAATTGTCGTAACTGAAGGGCTTGCCCGGCAACAGCCCCAACAAGCGGGCCTGGACTCTGGACATCGTGTCGCTGAGCCCGAGCACAGGGCCCTTTCGGTCCAGCTGCCGGGCGGTGTACTGCACCAGTTGTTTCAGACTGAAACTCTCGGGACCACAGAGTTCATAATGTTTTCCCCAGGTTGCCCTGCAGTCCAGTGCGCGGGCAAAGGCCTCCGCCACGTCACCGACATAGACCGGTGCGAAGCGCGCGTCAGGGCAGGCCAGAGGGAAGGGGCCGGGCAGTTGCTGCAACAGATTGGCAAAGCGGTTGAAGAAGCTGTCGTCATGCCCAAAGATTACAGACGGGCGAAAACTGGTGACCTTGATCTGGGGCTGGCCCAGGGTAAGGGCCCGGTTTTCCGCCTCACCCTTGGTTTTGAGATAAAGGGAGGGGCCATTGGCTTCGTTGGCATTGAGTGCGCTCATGTGCAGCAGGCGGTCGACTCCAGCCGCCCGGCAGCCATCCAGCAGACGGTCTCCCAGCTCCACGTGGATTCGGTGAAACCGGTTCCCAGTGCCGTTTTCGTTCAATATGCCCACCAGGTTGATGGCGGCGCCGCAGCCGTTTAGCGCGGGTTCCAGCTGTCCGGCGTCAAATGGATCGGTTTTCATCAGTTCAACTAGCCCGCCTGTCTGAAGATCCCGGTAGCGCTGTGGATTGCGTGTGAGTACCCGGCATGAAGTACCGCCAGACGCCAGACGTGCCACCAGATGGCGGCCTACAAAACCAGTTCCGCCGAGGATGCATACGCTGGTGGGGTTCACTTGTTGCTCCCGTTTTTTATTTCAGTCGGTAGTGGCTCGGTATGCATGATCTTTCCTGTGGACGCTCTATCTTCGATCGCAGAATCGATATCGCCAGCGGTCTGCACTGGCCAAAAAATAGCGATGGACTAAGCCGGTAAAAGCACTACTCTATTCGTCTGTAAAGCAGCAGGTTTCCCCTTTCGTCCTGCAGGGCCAGTTTGCCTTGATGTTCCGCATATTGATACTGACGGGTCGTCCCGCTTTTGGGGTCCTGCATGGAAAGTCTGTCGTTGCCCGACAGTAGGAGACGGCCTTCCCGGTATTCGTCTCGATTTAGATAGATGCGGAAATGGCCGTTGTGAATAACCAGTACTTCTCCTGATCTGCCCTGCCAGCTGCCGTCCAATTCCCCTGAACCGGGTGGGTTTTGGGTATAAGGGGAGAAGGTGCCACTGCCCGGAGATGGCAGCATTTGAAGGCCGTATTCCTGGGCGCCAGGCATGATTCCCTGTTGCCAGGGCATGTTTGGCTGAGACCAGGGTGAGCCTCCCGATGTCCACGGCATACCGCCCATGGACCATGGAATACCACCTTGGGACCAGGGTATGTTGCCCGGAGACCATTGGCTGCCGGCTGGCGAATGATTGCTGTCGTTGTTCCCCATGCGCTTCTGATAGGCGGATGAAAAGGCGTCCATCATGTCGAACATCGAGCTCGCCATGGTGCCGTAACGGTTCGGATAGTTCAGGTCCGCTGCCTGGGAAACGAGTGGCAACAGGATACCTAAAAATAACATTAAGGATTTCAACATCGAGGCTTCGGCCGTCCGCTGCGAAGACTGGTAATCGGATTAGTTTAAGCCTTACAACCAGGGTTGCAAAGATGGTTAACGCTTGCCTCCCGGTCCTGATGGTGGTTAGCTATGACAAAGACGCTTATCACTGTGCTTTGACAATCAAGCCAGCATCGTTAGGATGGATTTTTTGCCTGGTGATATGCGGCTGACGCAGAGAAATATCAAGAGTTTGGGATTGGCTATGACGCAAAGTAAGGAGGGGCCGGAGCGGCGGGTCCGCACCCGGGAGATGGTGGACAAGTGGTTGCAGGAAAGGCAGGAGATGCTCGTGCTTTACTGCCAGCTGGCAGGTCTGGAGCCTTATACCCCTGACATGTCGGTCAAGCAGTTGTTGCGCAGCTTTTGTCAACTGCTGGTCGACTATATCGCTTTTGGCCATTTCGAGATCTTCGAGCGCATCAGTCGCGGGGAGGAGCGCCGCTCACAGGTGCTGGAGATCGCCGAGGAGGTGTATCCGAAGATTGCCGAAGTTGCCGATCTGGTGGTTGCCTTCAACGATAAGTACGAAGCTGAGCAGGATGAGCAGACGCTGGGTCAGTTAGATCAGGATCTGTCCAGGTTGGGTGCAGAACTGGCCAGCCGAATCGAGATGGAAGACAAGCTGGTCTCTGCCCTAATGCGCTGAGCATCCCCGATCTCGCTTTATCGGAAGCCTGATCCAGTTGGTCCGACTCGCTGTTTGTCACGGTGTAAAGATCCGTTAGATGCACAATCTCCCTACCGTAGAGGCAGTTTTTTTCCACCCCGCTTACAGGGTTGGATTCTCCTCGCCAAGCCCCTCGGCCACGGAGGTGTTTTGCGGTTGGACCGGCGGCATTCGCTGGTCCAGGCCGATTACTTTGTTGCCCAATCGCTGGTCGTAGATAACGGCATAGGTCAGCACCCGCTGGGTATAACGACGGGTCTCTTTAAAGGGGATGGTTTCCACCCAGATGTCAGCGGGGAGGGTCCTCTCAGGCAGCCACTGTGAGACCCGATGGGGTCCGGCATTGTAGGCGGCGGTGGCCAGTACCGGATGATCGTTCAATCGTCCAAGCACATGTCGGAGGTAGGCGGTTCCCAGCCGGATATTGGTTTCCGGGCGCAGCAGGTCATTCAGGGCAGGACGGCGCTGATTGATCTGACGGGCGGTGTAGCGAGCAGTGTAGGGCATCAGTTGCATCAGTCCCAGCGCTCCGGCCGATGACCGGGCATCGCTGGCGAAGGCGCTTTCCTGTCTCACCACGGCATATACCCAGGCGTTATTCAACTGCTGTCTGGCCGCTTCTCGGTCGATCTTCTGTTGGTGTTCAACCGGGAAACGCAGCTCCAGGTCATCCCAGTAGTGGGTGCGGGCCAGCGTGAAGATGGCCTGCTCGTGCCAGCCCCAGTTCTGCGCCAATTTCGCTGCCGTCTGCAACTCGGCCCTGTCGAGGTCGGCGACAGCCATCCGCCACTCCCGCCGCGCATCGCTAAAACGCCCTAAAGCGAAGAGTTCTCCCGCCCGACGCAGACCCATCCGAGAGGAGAGCGTGGTCAGCCGGTCCGACGGGATGGTAAGTGGGGTGTGATTGAGTCGGTACTCTCGACCAATCCGATCCGCGGCTAGAAATCCGTAGTAACTCCGCTCTTTCGACAGGGCCTGATAGAGGGTGCGGGCCTGCTTCTTGTCTCCCAAGGCCTCCAGGGATCGCGCCTGCCAGTAGCGCCAGCGCTCTTCACTGGCCAGATCTTGCGGTAGCGCCTGGATCCATGACAGGGCGCTTTCCCATGCCTGCCGAGACAGAGCGGCCCGGATACGGGTCTCCAGCAGCCGACTGTCTTCTGATCGTGGTGTCAGTCGGTCGAGCCGTTGCATCGCCTGGGGATGGTCACTGCGGATGACCGCCAGGGCCAGGATGCGATCCGCCTGGTAGCGCTGCTCGGTGTTGAACGAATAACGCTCGGAAAGCACGTCCCAGCCTGAAAGAGCAGCGTCCGTATCCGACCGGGCCAGGCGCTTCAGGCCATGCAGCAGGATTTTTTCCCGGTAGCGGTGTGGCTGTTCGAAGGGGGATAGATCCAGGATCTTTTGTGGTTGTTTGTGAATGGCAAGCCAGGTCTCCAGCCACCCCTGCTCGGAACTCGGGAGGAAACGACCGAGGTATTTCGCAAGCCGCGTACGATTCGCAGCCATCGCCAGGTCGATGCGTTGCCAGACCAGGTTGGTGGTGAGTTTACCGGCCTGACGCCAGGCGTCGAACACCGGATCACAGGCATCCGGGCGGGAGTGGCCGCTGAGCCAGACGGGTTCAACCCCCGGCCATGCCCCTTCCGGCCGCCCAGTCTCGATCAGGGCACGCAGATAGAAGCACTGCCTGGTGGCGTTGTCGGTGGGTTGATAGAAACTGAGGTAATCCTGCCAATCTCCGCGCTTTGCCAGTTCGTTCAGCCAGATCAGTCGCAGCCGGTTGGCCAGAGGGGTGTCCCCATAGCGGCTGAGGAAGCGATTCACCGGGTCACTGGGAAGGGAGGCAACCTTGCCGCTCAGTTCCTGAAACTCCAGATAAGGATAGAGCGGATAGTCCTTCAGTTGGTTTTTAAGTTGCCGGTACCTGGCACCATCATTTTGCTCAAGGGCCTCCTCTGCGGCCAGGAATCCCGCCCTCTGTCTAGCCAGATCGGTTTCATCTGCTGGAGCCGAGGTGATCACCGCAAGCATTGTCAATATTCCCAGAACTAGAAAGGGAAACCGTTGGCTGTGGACTTCCATGAATCTCCTTGATCGAGCGCGTCACAATAGGCAGGATTTATAATCGCAAAGCTTAGAGTTTGTGGTATGAGTAGGCAAGCGGGTTATAACAAATTAGAATTGGATAATATACCGGGTTTGTTTTGGCGCCGGCTGAGATATTCTCAGATGGTATCCTGAAACAGCAGATGATTTTGACAGTGCCGGTGCCCTTGTGCCGGTGGAGGTAATGAATGAGCGACAACGGTGGACAGTTGAATATGGAGTTGAGCAGCGGCATTGCCGCGTTCGAGGGGAAGCATTTTGCTACGGCCAGCCAGATGCTCTCCCCGTTGGCCGATAAGGGGAATACGGAGGCCCAGTATCGGATGGCAATCATGGCCCAGAACGGGCTCGGCATGACGGTCAACGAACTGTTGGCATACAAGTACATGAAGGCGGCCGCCGAGGCGGGGCTGGCGCTGGCACAGCATGGGTTGGGTTTTATGTACCTGGAGGGCGAGTGTGTGGACAAAAACGCCGATAAGGCGGTGCACTGGTTCAAACAGGCGGCTGAGCAGGGCCTGGCCGGTTCACAGACCACCCTGGCGATGATGTATGAAGAGGGACAGGGGGTGGAAAAGGATCTAGAAGAGGCTCGGCGCTGGTATCGGCGGGCTGGTTTTGATGAAGCTTGAGGGGGGAGGGTAAAACACTCCCCCGCTGTTGTCAGGTCATCAGACGTGGTGTTGTGTTCGGAAGGGGTGCGCCAGGGTTGCCTCTGTCTTTTCCTCCGAGGTGTAATAATCCTCCACGAAGGTCTGTTCGTGTATCGGCGGCCGGATGTAGCCGGTATTCTGCTGCCGAGGCGGTAGTTCGATGTGTTCCGGTGACACATCTTCGTAGGGGATCATACTCAGCAGGTGCCGGATGCAGTTGAGCCGGGCGTGTTTCTTGATATCGGCATCAACCACATACCAGGGTGCCTGCTTGATGTCGGTGTAGGAGAACATCGCATCCTTGGCCTTCGAGTATTCCAGCCAGCGTTTGCGTGATTCCAGATCCATGGGACTCAGTTTCCAGCGCTTCAATGGATCGGTGAGACGGCTCTTGAAACGGCGGTCCTGCTCTTCGTCACTCACCGAAAACCAGTATTTAATCAGGATGATTCCGGAGCGAATCAGCATTCGCTCGAACTCCGGACAGGTGCGAAGAAACTCCTCATATTCGTCTTCGGTACAGAATTCCATTACCCGTTCTACGCCGGCGCGGTTGTACCAGCTGCGATCGAACAGCGCCATTTCTCCCGCCCCGGGCAGGTGAGGGACATAGCGCTGGAAATACCACTGGGTCTTTTCCCGCTCGGTGGGGGTGCCGAGGGCTACCACCGGGCAGACCCGTGGACTGAGGAACTGAGTGATGCGTTTGATGACGCCGCCCTTGCCGGCGGCATCTCGGCCCTCGAAGATTACCACCACCCGCAGCCCCTTGTACTTGATCCACTCCTGTAGTTTGACCAGCTCGATCTGCAGTCGCATCAGCTCTTTTTCGTACAGGTTATTCGGGATTTTGTAGCGTTTGGCCTTTTTCGAATTTGCGGTCTCTGTCTCCGAGACTGAGGCCTTTTTTTCTGGTTTACCCATTTTCAAACCTCTTCAAAGTAAAGTGTTTCTGTTCAATCGTTATGCGCTCGGTTGGTGATCGACTCCTCGTCGAGTCGAATGCGAAAACCGCTTTTTTCAGCAATCGGTCAATCACCTCGTCTCTGCCGGACGGCGTCTGCCAGCAGGTACAACAGCGGTTCGGTATCTTCCCAGCCGATACAAGGGTCGGTGATGCTTTGCCCATAGACCATCTCCCCCTCAGGGCGCCAATCCTGACGGCCCGCGACCAGGAAGCTCTCGATCATTGTACCCATGATTCGGCGGTCTCCGCGGGCCACCTGGCCGGCAATGTCGCGGCCGATATCTATCTGCTTCTGCGGCCGCTTGCGGCTGTTGGCATGGCTGAAGTCAATCATTACCTGTGGCTTGAAGCCTGCGGTCTCCATCTCCTCGGCAGCAATATTGATGCTCTCGGTGTCGTAGTTGGGCCGGATACCGCCGCGAAGAATAACATGGCAATCTTCGTTGCCGCTGGTGGCGAAGATAGCAGAGAATCCGTCCTTGGTCACCGAAAGGAAGTGATGGGGTTGGGAGGCGGAGCGGATGGCGTCGAGTGCGATCTTGAGCGTGCCATTGGTGCCGTTCTTGAAGCCCACAGGGCAGGACAGGCCGGAGGCGAGTTCCCGATGGCCTTGACTTTCGGTGGTGCGGGCACCGATCGCCCCCCAGCTGATCAGGTCCGCTATGTACTGTGGGCTGATCAAGTCGAGAAACTCGGTGCCTGCCGGCAGTCCCATGTTGTTGACGTCCAGCAGCAGCTGGCGCGCCAGCTGCAGTCCTTCGTTGATGTGGAAGGTACCGTCCAGGCCGGGGTCGTTGATCAGCCCTTTCCAGCCCACCGTAGTGCGGGGTTTCTCGAAATAGACCCGCATCACGATCATCAGATCGTCCTGCAGTTCCTGGCGTAGCCGGTTCAGCTTTTCAGCATAATCCCTGGCCGCGACGGGGTCGTGTACGGAGCAGGGGCCGATGACGATGACCAGTCGGTCATCCTCTTCATGCACAATGCGGTGGATCGCCTGACGGGCCTGAGAGACGGTCTCCGCTGCCTCATCCGTCATGGCGAACTCACTCAGCAGCTGAGCAGGGGAAACCAGTTCCCGGATACCGCGTATTCGAAGGTCGTCTGTTTTTGGGCGCATAATCGGAATCTTGTCCGGATCGAAGACCCAGAAGTATAGAGTGAAAAGCCTAAAATAGGGTAGGGTGAGCGGATAGGAATGACAAACAATACCCAAACTGGCGTTTCTAACCCCTTGATCCTTGTAGACAGAGCGAAATTCGACGACAAAAAATGAAACTTATCATCGGCAACTGCAATTATTCCTCCTGGTCCCTGCGGCCCTGGTTTTTTCTGCGACACCATCAGATCCCGTTCGAGACCCAGCGCATATCTCTGTTTAGTCAGACCATGGAGCGGGAGATGGCCCCTTTTTTTTCGGACGACAAGGTGCCGGTGTTACTAGACGATGGGTTGGAGGTCTGGGATTCACTGGCGATTCTGGAGTATCTGGCGGAGCGATATCCCGACAAGGATGGATGGCCCCAGGATAGCCGGGCCCGGGCGATTGCCCGCTCGGTCAGCGCCGAAATGCACTCCAGTTTTCCGGCGCTTCGCAGCGAGATGCCTATGAATTGCCGTCGGCGCTTCCCCGGGTTCAAGTTGAGCGAACAGGGTCAGCGGGATGTGGATCGGCTGTTCTCTGTCTGGCGTCACTGCCGCGGGCACTATGGCTCGAGCGGTCCCTGGCTTTTCGGCGGTTTCACTGTGGCCGATTGCATGTTCGCGCCGGTGGTGATGCGTCTGGTCAGCTATGAGATCGTGCTGGATGAAACGGCAAGAAGCTATGTCGACTCACTCTACTCCAGTGTGGCGGCTCGGGAGTGGGTCGAGATGGGGCGCCGGGAACAGGAAATAATCGAACAGGATGAGGCAGACTGGCCGAGTGTAGCACTCTAACCCTGGTCAGGGGACAGCTCGTGATCAGTTGAACAGGGGTTGTATTGAAAGTCGAAATCCACTCCCATATCGATGAAATACCGCTGCTGGATTGGAACGGGCTTGTGCCGGAAAACCATCCGTTTCTACGGCACGAATTTCTCCATGCCATGGAAAAACATGGTTGTGTGGGTGAAAGGTTTGGTTGGCTGCCACGCCATATCGCAGTGTATGACAGGGGATGCTTGCTTGGCGCCATGCCCCTGTACGAGAAGTTCAACTCCTACGGCGAGTTCGTCTTCGACCATGCCTGGGCCGATGCTTATCAGCGAGCCGGTTTATCCTATTTTCCAAAGCTGGTTTCGGCCGTGCCTTATACTCCCGTCACGGGGCCGCGGCTATTATGCCGGCAGGAACAAAGGGAGGAAATATTTCCGCTGCTGCTCAACGGTGCGCTGCGGCTGGCCGAAAAGATCGGTGCCAGCGGGTTTCACTGCCTGTTTCCCTGCCGCCAGCAGCACCGATTTCTTGAGCAGCATCAACTGTTGAGTCGCCACGATTGCCAATTTCACTGGCCCAACGACGGGTACCGGGATTTCGCTGATTTTCTTGACCGCCTGAACTCGAAAAAGCGTAAGAATATACTGCGGGAGAGACGCAGGGTGAGGGAGTCGGGGGTAGCGCTTCGGCGTTTGAACGGCCATACGGCGAGTGATCTGGAGTGGCGGCAGTTCTCCCGGTTTTACCGTCAGATATTCGAGGAAAAATGGGGTGTCGCAACCTTCAATTACCCGTTTTTCCGGGAAGTGGCACAACAGATTCCAGACCAGGTGGTCCTGGTGCTGGCGGAGATGGAAGGGGAAGCCATTGCCGGTGCCCTTATGTACTGCAGTGATACCACCCTGTATGGCCGCCATTGGGGTACGCTGCAACGGGTCGACGGCCTGCATTTCGAGGTCTGTTATTATCAGGGCATCGAGTATTGTATCGAGCAGGGGCTTTCGGTTTTCGAGCCTGGCGCGCAGGGTGAACACAAGATCCCCCGCGGCTTCCTGCCAGTCATGACTCGATCCAGTCACTGGCTTGCCGATGACCGGTTTCGTGCCCCAATACGCCACTTTGTGGAACATGAACGGCAGGCTGTGGTCGATTACATGGAACAATGGCAGGCAGCGTCACCCTATAAAAGGGTCTCACATCAATGAAACCCTATTCCAACGCCTGCGACCAGAATCGAGATCCGATACTGGCGGTGATCGAGCCGCTGTTTGCTCGGTGTTTGGGGGTGCTGGAGATCGGCAGCGGCACCGGGCAGCACGCGGTCTATTTCGCCCGCAAGATGCCCCATCTCACCTGGTATACCAGTGACCGGGAGGAATACCGTGACGGCATCCGGCAATGGTTGCAGGATGCGGCACTGCCTAATACCCCGCCCCCTCTGCTTCTGGACGCGAGCCAGACGCACTGGCCGTCTCCCCCAGTGGATGCCGTATTTTCCGCCAATACCACCCACATAATGCACTGGTCAGAGGTCGAAGCGCTGTTCGATGGCGTGGGGCGTATACTGCCGGTTGGAGGGCTGTTTCTGCTCTATGGGCCGTTCAACTACGGCGGCTCGTTTACAAGTGACAGCAATGCCCGGTTTGACGCTGGGCTTAAGCTGCGCGATCCCTACAGCGGGATCAGGGATTTCGAGGCGTTGAATGGCCTGGCGGCAAGCGCAGGTATGTCCCTGCAGCAAGATTATGAGATGCCCGCCAACAACCGAATATTGTGTTGGCGGAAGAGGTAATTCGCACGCACGGACGTATACGTCGTAATTCCGCCGGGAGGGTGAGTAATCGTTCGGGCACATCATCCGGGAACGCGTGCCAGGTCGCCGGTGTGAAACCAAATGCGACTTGACTATGCATGATGGGCTAAACTAAATACTTTCACCGACACGAAGGTGCTGTGGGATAGACGATATGCTGAGCGCCATTACACACGTACGAGCCAATAATGCCGCAATCTGAAGGCGGGGCCGGGGCAACGGCGGGCTATCCACTTTTGGATAGGGTCAATTTACCGGCGGATCTGCAACGATTGGCCTCCTGGGAACTGCCGACGCTGGCGGCCGAACTGCGCAGTTTCCTGATCGGGTCCGTTTCTAAGACCGGTGGGCACTTGGCGGCAGGTCTCGGTGTGGTGGAACTGACAGTTGCGCTGCATTACGTGTTCAATACCCCCTATGACCGGCTGATTTGGGATGTGGGCCATCAGGCTTATCCACATAAAATCCTCACTGGCCGACGCAATCGCATGGACAGTCTGCGGCAGCAGGGGGGTATTTCGGGTTTTCCGCGCCGGGAGGAGAGTGCATACGACACCTTTGGCACCGGCCATTCAAGTACCTCGATCGGTGCCGCCCTTGGTATGGCAGCCGCCTGCAAGCAACGCCAGGATCATCGCCAGGTAGTGGCGGTGATAGGGGATGCGGCGATGAGCGCCGGTATGGCCTTCGAGGCCCTCAACCACGCCGGTGATCTGGACCTGAACCTGCTGGTGGTGCTCAACGACAACGACATGTCCATCTCGGCGCCGGTGGGGGCATTCCGCAGTCATCTGGCGCGAATGCTTTCCGGCAAGCTCTATACCCGGGTACGGGAGGGTGGAAAATCGGCCCTCAGCCACGTCCCGCAAATCAGCGAATTGGTGGGTCGCTGGGAAGAGCACATGAAAGGCATGGTGATGCCCGGTACCCTGTTCGAAGAGCTGGGGTTCAATTACATCGGGCCCATTGACGGCCATGATCTCGACACCCTGATCACCACCCTGGAAAATATGAAGTCGATGTCCGGGCCGCGTCTGCTGCATGTGGTGACGCAAAAGGGGCGGGGATACAAGCCCGCAGAGGGAGACCCCTGTGTCTACCATGGGGTCTCCCCCTTCAATCTGGAGACCGGCAAGATGGACCGGAAGCCATCCGGTCCCACCTACACCCAGGTGTTTGGCAATTGGCTTTGTGACGCGGCCGCTGCGGACGAACGCCTGGTGGCCATTACGCCCGCGATGTGCGAGGGATCGGGTATGGTCCGTTTCTCCAAGCTGTTCCCGGAGCGTTATTTCGATGTCGGTATCGCCGAGCAGCATGCTGTCACTTTTGCCGCCGGCCTGGCGTGTGAGGGAATCAAGCCGGTCGTTGCAATCTATTCGAGCTTTCTGCAGCGGGGTTACGATCAATTGATACATGATGTGGCGCTGCAGAATCTTGATGTCACCTTTGCCGTGGACCGCGCGGGGCAGGTGGGGGCCGATGGCGCAACCCACGCCGGTAGTTTCGATCTCAGCTATGCTCGAGTGCTGCCTAATATGGTTGTGATGGCACCAGCGGATGAGAATGAGTGCCGCAGGATGCTGCAGACTGCCTGGCGGTTCGAAGGACCGACACTGGTTCGTTATCCCCGTGGGACCGGGCCGGGGGTAGAGGTGGAAACAGGGCTCGAAGTCCTCCCCATCGGACGGGGTGAGCTGCGACGGCAGGGCCAGCGGGTAGCGATACTCTCCTTTGGGAGCCTGTTGTCGCAGGCGCTGGAAGCAGCCGATAAGCTGGGTGCATCGGTCGCCAATATGCGTTTTGTCAAACCCCTGGATGAGGATCTGGTGGTGCGGATGGCGGACAGCCACGAGCTGCTGGTCACCCTGGAAGAGAACGTGGTGCAGGGCGGCGCCGGCTCTGCTGTCAACGAATTCCTGGCACGGATTCAGCATCCGTCTCGAGCCCTGAATCTGGGGCTGCCCGACCGTTTCATTGAGCACGCCAGCAGTGAGCAACAGTTGCAGGCAGCCGGGTTGGATTCCGCGGGCATTGTCCGTTCCATTGTCGCGGTGTTGAGTGGCGAACTGAAACAGGCGGAAGCAGGGCGATGTTGAAGCCTTGATCTTGCCAGCGGGTTTTCTCAAGATTTCATCCGCCTCAACGCTATTCATGGCTCCAGTCAGTCGCTGATTTTGCCGGCACAATCTCAATCGAAAAGGACCTTTATGAAAAAATTCTTACTGCTGTTTCTGTTGATCGGCGCGGCCTTGTTGGCTGCGCCGGGAATCATCGGTTTCAGTGTCGAGGGGCGTTACCAGGTCCTGATTGATCGACTTGAGCAGGCAGGTTTTAAGGTAGTTGACGAAAGCTATCAGCGTGGCTGGTTCGGGGCGATGGCGGAAACCAGATTTCGCACCCGGTTGCCACAGAACCAGGTCGCAGGGGAACAGACTGAGGACGAGTTGGAATTCAGCTTGAAGAGTCAGGTCATACATGGCCCGCTGACACCAAACGGTTTCGGGCTGGCTGAGATCGAGAGTGACATCTGGGCCGAAGGGAAAAGCCTGTTTCCAGCCGATTATCCGGCAACCATCAGAACTCTGGTTGGACTGGATGGGGGCGGGCGCACGCAACTGGATCTACCATCGACTGAACTTGTGCCTGCGGGTGAAGGACCACGAGTCCAGTTTGGCGGGCTGTCAGGGGAAGTCAGCTTCGATGCCGATTTTGAGCAGATGGCAATCAAGGCCCGGATGCCGGGCCTGAGTATCGCAGAGGGAAATCAGACCCTGATTCGATTGGCTGAGGCATCGCTGGATTCCCGCTCCTGGCGGGGCTCTGCAGGCCTGGTGCTGGGAGACGGGAGCTTTACCCTGAAAACACTGGAGTTCAGTCACCCCCAAACAATAAATGATTTGTCCCTGGGGCAGGTCGAGGTCGAAGTTGAGAGCTCGGAGCAGGGTGAACAGGTGGGTGGTACTGTGACCTACCGGCTGAAGACCGCGAAGATGGGTGATCAGACATACGGGCCAGCAGTTTTGCGCCTGGAGATCACCAATCTGGCTGCCCCGGTGCTGGTCCGGATGCGGCAGGCCCTGGACGAGATCGAGCAGAAAAATTTACCCGAGGCGCAACGGAACATGGCGGTTATGGCCGTCATGATGGCCAGTGGACCGGAATTGCTGAAGACTAACCCCGGTCTGGCCCTCAAACAGTTTCGGCTGGTAACCCCGGACGGCATCGTGGATGGGGATTTCTCCCTCCGGGCGGTTGAGCTGAGGCTGGAGGAGATCGGAGACAGCCGTGCGTTGCTCGACAAGTTGGCTGCCGACCTGTCGTTTCGCCTCCCAGAGAGGTTGTTTCGTCTGTTACTCGAGCAGCAGACCTTGCTGCGGATCGCCCAGCAATTTGAACAGGGCGTTAAAGAGGGCGATGAGGTCGAAATGCCGGCTCCCGAACAGTTGCAGCAGATGGTCAGGACGGCTGCGGCGGAGCAGTTAAACCAGTTGCTGTTGCAGGGTGTGGTGGAGAGGGATGGAGCCGATATTGTCTCGGTCGCCAGCTTGTCCAACGGGTTACTAACGGTGAACGGTAAGACAGTGCCCCTGAATATGCTTACCCAGTAGCCATGAAAAAGCCGCCCGCAGGCGGCTTTTTGCTTTCGGTGCCCAAGTCAGGGACTTAGCCTTTGGTGTCCATCATCTGCTCGACGATCGGAGCCAGGATGATCTCCATAGCGAATCCCATCTTACCACCGGGTACCACCAGATCGTTGCGGCGGGACATGAACGAGCCCTCCAGCATGGCCAGCAGATGGGGGAAATCGGTATTGAATTTCCTTGGATCCTTGAACCGGATCACGACGAAACTCTCGTCCGGCGTGGGGATATCACGGGCGATGAAAGGATTGGAAGTATCCACCGTTGGCACTCGCTGGAAGTTGATGTCGGTGCGAGAGAACTGTGGGGTGATGTGGAGGATGTAATCGGGCATCCGGCGCAGGATGGTATCGACGATGGCCTCTTCCGAGTAGCCGCGTTCGGCGTTGTCCCGGAAAATTTTCTGAATCCACTCCAGGTTTACGATGGGTACCACGCCCACGCCCAGGTCCACATGCTGGGCCACGTTATCCTCTTCCGTCACCACCAGGCCATGCAGCCCTTCATAGAACAGCAGATCGGTGCCTGTTTCGATATCTTCCCAGGGAGTGAACTCACCCGGTTCTTTATCGACCCCGAGGCGGGTGTTGTGCTCCGCAGCCTCTTCCGGGCTGTGCAGATAGTAGCGTTTCTGGCCGGAGCCGGTGGCGCCGTAAGTGCTGAACAACTCCGCCAGTTTGTCGAAACGATTAGCCGCCGGGCCGAAGTGACTCATGTGTTCGTCGGCCATTTTGACCCGCATCTCCGACCGGGTGTAGCGGTGAAAGCTGTCACCCTCGACAACGGCGGGTTTGATGCCGTCACGGAAGAAGATGTGCTCGAAGGCGCGTTTAACGGTAGTAGTGCCGGCGCCTGAAGAACCTGTGACAGCGACGACTGGATGCTTCTTTGACATGGTTTTCTCCCTAAACTAACGCAAACTACAATCCGGGCCGGTTTTATCGCCGGTCAGGATGAAAAACTCTCTGAATTCAAGGGGTTCTACCCAGCTTACTCAGATCTGCTTGGAAACCAGCTGAAAAATATACCATGAACGGCCTGTTTTCGGGCGGTCCCTGTTCTGATAGGTGGTTAAGTTCATTCTATGAAAACCGACGCGAGCATCCAGATTAGAGAGCGGTAGTCATCTCCGATGGTGGCCGAGGCGGATGCCAGGCCACAGTGAGGTGCTCGTTGCGACTCAGATTACCGTCAAAAGAGACCCGCATTGACCCACATGTGAACAAAGATACTGGCGGTGTAGCCCAAAGCAATCACCGGTGCCCACTTGAGATGTCCGAAAAAGGTGTACTTGCCCCGGGCCTGGCCCATCAGGGCAACCCCGGCGGCAGATCCGATGGACAGCATGGAACCACCCACACCGGCGGTGAGCGTAACCAGCAGCCACTGACCCATGGACATGTCGGGCATCATGGTCAGGACGGCGAACATAACCGGGATGTTGTCGACGATGGCTGAGAGGACCCCCACAGCGACGTTGGCCGGGGTGGCGTTCATGGTCTCGCTGAGACCCAGCAGCACCCCCCATTCCGTGTACATCACCTGGGAGGCGAGCGCCAGGTAGCCGATGAAGCCTAGGCCGCCGACGCAAAGCACCACGCCGTAGAAGAACAGCAGGGTGTCCCACTCCGCCCGCGCGATCTTGCGGAAGACATCGAAACTGATCGGGGAACCCAACTGCCCGTCGTGGTCGAGTTCTGTCTCGGCCTCGCCATTGGAGAGATGGAGGGTTTCCCGGTGGAAGGTTTTCTTGAGATAAAAGCCGAAGAACTGAAGATAGGCAAGGCCGGTCAGCATGCCGATCACGGGTGGCATGTGCAGGAAGTTGTGGAAACTGACTGCAGTGCCAATGGTCAGCAGAAAGAAGACGACAATGCGTTTGGCGCCGCGCTTCATTGCCACCGATTCACCGCTGCCAGTTGGATGTTCGTTGGGGACCGCGAAAACCATGATGGCGGCCGGTACCAGCCAGTTCACGACAGACGGGGCAAACAGATTGAAAAAGGCCCAGAAATCCACCAGGCCCTGGGGTGTTTCGAGCGCCTTCTGCCATACCATCAGGGTGGTAATGTCGCCGAACGGGCTGAAGGCGCCGCCGGCGTTGGCGGCTACGACGATATTGATGCAGGCCAGCAGTACGAATTTGGTGTTGCTCCCTCCCACCGCCATTACCACGGCGCACATCAGCAGGGCCGTGGTCAGGTTGTCGGCGACCGGAGAGATGAAGAACGCCAGCAGCCCGGTAATCCAGAAAAGCGAGCGGAAGCCGAACTGTTTGCGAATCAGCCAGGAGCGAAGGGCCTCGAAGACGTTGCGTTCATCCATGGCGTTGATATAGGTCATCGCCACCAGCAGGAACAGCATCAGTTCGGCATATTCCAGCAGGTTGTGGCGCACCGCCTCCTCGGCCATGGTGGCGGGAAGTTCCGGATGGCTACTGTAAACCCAGGCGATGAGGGCCCAGATGATGCCGGCTGCCAGGATGACCGGTTTGGATTTTCGCAGGTGGGTGAACTCTTCGGCCATCACCAGCAGGTAGGCCAGGGTGAAGATCCCCAGTCCGGCGTAACCGACCCAGTGGTTGGTCAGGTCGAGTTGCTGGCCTCCACCCATGCTTGCCAGGGCAATACCAGGTGCCGAAAAGGTGAGTAAGAAGAAGGCAAAAAAGGAGAAAAGAGGATTCACTTGTTGGTTTCTCTCTAACTTCGGGATTTATCCGGTTTCTGCTGGCGCCCCAAAAAAAGCCATTCAACCATGTTTTCAATGCAATGTGGAATAAATTTATGGGATCGAGGGGCTGTTTTGCAGCAACATCCGGGGGCTATTTGTGGTTAGAGATTTATTATAAGCGAAGATTCGTTTATCCTAATTTTTCCTTCGATCCTGTATGGTTGTTTGGTTTTTTCCCGACATGGGTATTCTTGCCTTTCTGTTGATACTGCCGCTGTTTGGTGCTGCCTTGATTGCGGTGCTGCCGTCCGATTCCGGGCGCTTGATCCGCGGTGTCGCACTGGCCGCCGCCGCTGTCACCCTGGTCCTTTCCTGGGGTCTTCTGGCCGGGTTTGATTCCTCCTTCACCGGGCTGCAGTTTCAGGAGATGCATCGTTGGAATCCACGTCTGGGGACCTCTTTCGCTTTGGGTGTGGATGGATTCTCCCTGCCCATGGTGCTGTTGGCTACGCTGCTCTGTTTTATTGCCATCCTGGCCTCCGGCTCGCGGCGTGAAAGGATCAAGGGGTACTACCTGCTGCTGCTGCTGCTGGAGGCTGCCATGTTGGGCGTGTTCATGGCCCAGGACTGGGCCCTGTTCTATGTCTTCTGGGAGTTGACCCTGATTCCGCTGTTTATCCTGATCGATCGCTGGGGCGGTAAAAACCGCCACGGTGCAGCACTCAATTTTGTGCTCTATACCATGGGTGGCTCGGTGTTCATGCTGGTCAGCCTGCTGGTGCTATTCGATACAGTGCCCAGTCACTCGTTCGCCATGGCCGATATAGCTGCTGCTGCCAAAGGGTTGCCGGAGCAAACCCAGATTCTGATTTTTCTAGGTTTTCTAATTGGATTCGGCGTGAAGATGCCGATTTTCCCCCTTCACGGCTGGTTACCACTGGCCCATGTCGAGGCCCCCAGCCCGGTCAGTATCCTGCTCTCCGGCGTCTTGTTGAAGATGGGCTCCTACGGGTTGATCCGTGTCTCCGGCCTGTTGCCAGATGGGGTGCTGGCATTGCAGGGATTGCTGGTTGCGCTGGCGCTGATCAGCCTGCTTTATGGGGGGCTTCTGGCCTGGAAGCAGAGCGATCTGAAGGCGATGATTGCCTATTCGTCAGTGAGTCACATGGGGGTGGTGCTGCTGGGAATCGCCGCTCTCAATGTTGCGGGTCTCACCGGTGCGGTGATGCAGATGGTGGCTCATGGACTGGTGGCAGGGGCCTTGTTCCTGTTGATCGGCCTGTTATATGAACGCACCCATACGCGGGACATCAATGACTACAGCTCTCTGGTGAGAGTGATGCCGCGCTTTGCCTTCCTTACCACTCTGGCCTTCATCGGTGCCGTTGGCTTGCCGGGCACGGCTGGCTTTATCGCTGAACTGCACGCCCTCATCGGGGGTTTTCAGCGCTGGGGATGGCTGATGGTCTTGCTGAGTCTGGGGGTGATGGTCAGCGCCGCCTACGCGATTCGAACCGTTGGTCGGCTGTTTACCGGGCCGGTGCGCAGCGAGATGCGCGCTGTTTCGGATCTGCAGCGCAGTGAACTGATAGCGGCTGGGGTGCTTTCGGCCGGGATCGTTCTGCTGGGCCTGTTTCCGGCACCTGCCCTGAATCTGATGTCAGCCTCGATCAACCAGTTCAGCCAGCTGTTTGGGGTCGGGATCTGAGGGAGGGGGGATGGCGGAATCCACACAGAAAACCAGCGACATCCGCGAACAACTGCGACAGGCGGTCGCCCATTTTGAGCATCTGCTGCCGGGTCAGGCGCCAATCCGGGATTTCGTCCATCACAATACCCTGCATGGTTATGAACATCTGCATTTCACCGAGGCCCTGGAAGCGCACGAGCGGCTCACCGGTGCCCGCGGCTATCTGACCGAGGAGCAGTTCCGCGCATTCTATCAGCAGGGACGGATCCGGGAAGATGAGCTGATCCAGGTCTTGGACCAGGATTCGGACCTGCACGCCGAAGCACCCATCGTGTCGGGGGAGGGAGCGCCTTTCAACCGGCTGGATGTCTATCTTACCGCTCTGCTGCATCCACTCAAACCAGTCACCGCCTGCCAGTTTAACTGGCAGATGGAAGAGCTGGAGGCGTTGCAGCGGTTCCAGCCGGACGTGTCAGAGAAGCGTCGTAACCGATTGCTGGAGGCGGCACAGCGAGCCGGTATCAAGGGGGAAGAGGCGGCCATCAGCGATCTCTGGAGCGCCTGTCTGCAGGGGTTGGGGCTGACCCACTATCTGCTCCACCCGGAAGAACTGGTGGACCTGTCGCCGGAACAGGCGGAACGGATGCTGGCCCAATTGGCTGCTTCAGGTGAGGACGCCGTCGCCCAGCCGGTGATGGATGATCTGATCCGGAAGGAAGCGGGGCAGCAGTTAGATCAGCTGTTGGCTCGGGTGGGTGATGACCTCAGCCTGCTAGGATTGCTGCGGTCAATTACCGGTCACGATTTGTTGGATGATTTACGGCCCGGTCTCCAGCGTCAGATCGCCAGCTATCTGGATCAGGGAGTGGCCGCCTGGCATGACGCTAACCGGGAGCAAGGCTTTTATGCGGTCTGGCGTCGCACCGCCGATCAGGATCTGACCCGGATATTCGGGGAGTTCCCGGGCTGGAATTCTCATCTGGAATCCCTGCCAGACGATCCGATGGAGACCCTCATTACGGAATTGCGCCGACTCGGGCTGCCTCAGTACCGATGGGTCGACTATCTGAAGCGGTTGGCGCTGGAGCTTCCGGGCTGGTCAGGCATGTTTCTGTGGCGTGATTTGCATCCAGGGTATGAGGGGCTTTGCCCCAACCGGGTAGAGATGATCGACTATCTGGCGGTGCGTCTGGTGCTGGAACACCTGTTTGCCCAGCGTTTGTGTGCCGAGCTCTGGCAGCTGGAGGCCAGCATCGACCTGATCCGCTGGTATTTTCGCCATCACAGCGCCGAGTTTCTGGTCCGTTATACCCTCTACAGTGCCCGCCTGCCGGAATACCTGGCCACTCTGGCTCAGCGTTTGACGGATCACACCCTCCAGGGTGGCCCGGGCGAAGAGGCCTGGTGGCAGCTGGCGCAAATGGTTCGAACCTGGAGTCAGAGTCCCGCCGGCGACCGAACCGAAGGGCACTCGGTTTATGGCAGCGCCTGGCGCCTGTTTCGCCTCTCCCAGCACATGGGATTGTGTGGTGATGACTTGCGCCGGCTGGATAAGGACGGGCTGGAGGCCGTTCTCGATTGCCTGGAACGGTTAACCTCTGGCAAGCGAGGGTTCCTTTGGCTCCAGGCCTATGAACTGCATTACCGGAATCAGCTGTTCAACGCCCTGGCCGATAATCAGGGTCGCGAACCCGGCCGGATCCAGGACCCCACGGCCCAGCTGGTATTCTGTATGGACGATCGGGAGGAGGGATTGCGCCGCCACCTGGAAGAGATCGATCCGAGTGTGGAAACCTTCGGCGCAGCGGCCCATTTCAGCGTCCCCAACTACTGGCGGGGCATCGATGACACCAAGCTGACCCCCCTTTGCCCGGTAGTGGTCACCCCGAGCCATGAATTCAAGGAGACCCCCCGAGCCGGCCAGGAGGAGATCAAGGCCCGGCACAGCGTGCGGCGGCGATGGCGTTTTACACTGGGTAATCTGCTGCACCAGGAGATTCGTCGGAACCTGTTCAGTTCCGCCCTGTTGACTGCTCTGGCCGCCCCTGGCGCCCTCTTGATTCTGGTGGCCAAGGTGATCGCCCCCCTCCGCCTGGGCCGACTGGGGGAGCGCCTGCGACAGGGTGTTGATCTGAAGGTGGATACAGAGGTCGCGGTCACGGCGACGGATGAGGACCGGGCAGCCACGCCTGAGCGCCCACGTCTGGGTTTTACCGAACTCGAGCAGGTAGACCGGGTGGAGACCCTGCTGCGCAATATTGGCTTGATCGATGGTTTCGCGCCCCTGGTTGTGATTATGGCCCACGGTTCCAGCAGTCAGAATAATCCCCATCTGGCGGCTTACGACTGCGGAGCCTGCAGCGGTCGTCACAGTGGTCCGAACGCCCGCATATTCGCTACGATGGCCAATCGACCCGAAGTACGGGATCGGGTGAGGGATCGAGGCATATCGATTCCCGAGGAGACCTGGTTCCTCGGGGCCGAACACAACACCTGCAGCGAAGCGATCGAGTGGTATGATCTGGATGTGATGCCGGAGCAGTTCCGGAAAGGGCTGTCCGCCCTGCGCAGGTCGCTGGATCTCGCGACCCGACACCATGCCCATGAACGTTGCCGCCGACTGGCCTCGGCACCGAGAAATCCGACCTCGGAACGGGCGTTGGCACATATTCAGGGGAGGGCACTGGATTTCAGCCAGGCGCGCCCGGAACTGGGTCACGCCACCAATGCCGCGGCCTTTGTCGGGCGACGTTCCATGAGCCGGGGGACCTTTCTTGACCGGCGGGTATTTCTTATCTCCTACGATCCCACGACGGATCCGACCGCCGAGGTACTGGAGCGCCTGCTGCTGGCCAACGCCCCGGTGGGGGCGGGCATCAACCTGGAGTACTATTTTTCTACCGTTGACAACGATGAGTATGGCTCCGGCTCCAAGGTGACCCACAACCTCACCGGCCTGTTTGGCGTAATGGACGGGGCCAGCTCGGATCTGCGCACCGGTCTTCCGCGGCAGATGATCGAGATCCACGAGGCGATGCGGCTGCAGGTGGTGGTGGAGGCCAGTGTCGAGACCCTGACTGAGATCTACGGCCGCCAGCCGGCACTGCAGGAGCTGATCGGCAACGGCTGGCTGCTGCTCTCGGCCATGGATCCGGACACGGGGGCCATTTCGGTGTTCGACCCGAAGCAAGGATTTCTGCCCTGGGGCGATCACCGGGAATCGCTCCCGCGGGTGGATCGTTCCGTTTATTGGTATCGAGGTCATAGCGGTCCGTTGGCGCCCGCGCTGGTTACCGTGAGGATGGGAGAGACAAATGCTTGAGCGGTTGGTCTGGCTGATTCCGCTGTTTCCCCTGCTGGCCGCCACCGGGATCGGTGTTTCCGTCCTGGCCGGCTGGAACGCGGGTGAGTCGGGAGAAAGGCCCACCGCCCGGCTGGCAGTCTGGTCTTCTCTGCTTTCCCTGCTGCTGTTGCTTGCGCTGGATCTTCAGGCCGTGCTGGTTGGTGTGCCGGGACAGCTGACTTTTGGGCGCTGGCTTTCCAGCGGTGATTATCAGGTACTGGTCAGTTTCACCCTCGATGGGCTTGGGCTCGCTATGGCAACCCTGGTGGCGTTGCTCTGCCTGCTGAGTCTGCGTTTCTCGGTTAACTACATGCACCGAGAGGCAGGTTTTCAGCGCTTTTTTATGATTTTGAGCCTGTTTCAAGGGGCCATGCTGCTGATCGTCATGGCCGGCAACTCGGTGTTCACCTTTATCGGCTGGGAGCTGGCCGGCGTCAGTTCCTATTTATTGATCGCCTATGCCTTTGATCGACCCGTGGCAGCCACCAATGCGACGCGCGCCTTCGTCACCAATCGGATCGGGGACGCCGGTTTTGTGCTTGCCATTGCCCTCTCTTTTGGCTGGGTAGTGTCGAGTGGTCGGACCTGGCCAGCGGCAGCGGTGAATTGGGGACCCTGGCCAGTGGTTTGATCGGCCTGGGTTTTCTGCTGGCCGCCCTGGTCAAGTCGGCTCAAGTCCCCTTTTCCCCCTGGATCAGTCGGGCGTTGGAGGGACCCACACCGTCGAGCGCCGTATTCTACGGGGCGGTTATGGTGCATGCGGGGGTCTATCTGGTGATCCGGCTGGAGCCGCTGTGGCTGCAGGCCCCGGTGGTGATGGTGGTCATGACGGTGATTGGATTGCTGACGGCAATATACGGCTATCTCAGCGGCCTGGTGCAGACCGACGTCAAGAGTTCACTGATGTTTTCCACCACTGCACAGGTGGGGCTGATGTTTCTGTTCTGC
>CAWGCA010000010.1:0-8414 GCA_963820955.1 uncultured Gammaproteobacteria bacterium
ACTGTTTGATTTATATGGTGGCCAGGGACAGAATCGAACTGCCGACACGGGGATTTTCATACCCGGACGGCTTTTTATGATCCCTTTATTTTCAATAGCTTACGCACACCGGCCCCGCGCTAAGTTGCCACAAGTGGACAGGAGTGGACACGAGATGACAGGAGTAGGTCACGATATGGTCACGCTGTCACTTCAAGGCTTGTCCCGCTGACTATTACAAAACCTGCTTTAAGGAAACTGACCTTCCAATACATTTTCAAGAAAATTTTCCACGAGAGCCAAACGGAGATTAGCCGTGGAGAACTGGTTAATGTAGATATTTTAATCTATATTTGTAGTATATGATATATTATATCTATATATAGAGATGCTGCATGAGTATTCAGGTCAAAGCTCGACCCGCATTTGATCCCCGACGCGTATCCAGCGCTGCTCTGCAGGGGTTTTTCAATCTCTCAGAGCGCTGGGGGCTAACGGCAAGCCAGGAGCGAACTTTGCTAGGCAGTCCACCAGAATCGACCTTTTTCAAGTGGAAAGCTGAAAAGACAGCACGGCGCCTAGGCAGGGACGTGCTTGACCGGATCAGTTATCTGCTGGGTATTTACAAGGCTTTGAACATCCTTCTGCCTTCACCAGCGGCCGCCAATGAGTGGGTAAAAAAGCCCAATGCCGCGAGCATGTTCCAAGGTCAGTCCGCGCTGGATCGGATGTTGGGCGGCAGCCTGGTGGATCTGGCGGATGTGCGTCGCTACCTCGATGCACAACGCGGTCTTTAAGCAAGATGGTAGATCTGGCGGTTCCGGAGTGGGAGCACCAATACCGTATTGTTGCCTCTGAATATCCACCAATCAATTTTTTTGAGGCCCTTGTCGACCCAGACCTGATGGACGAGCTGTTCTTTGTCGAAGGTCTTACCAACGACAGGTTGCGCGATGATGTGGGTGATATTGCCTTGGTCGCACCAGAAGATCGGGTGAGTGGACCGGGCTCTTCCCCAGTAATGGCGGCATTTACGCATATCGGTACGGAGAGTCGATTCAGTGACGGCAGCTTTGGAATCTACTACGCCGGAGAATCTTTAATCACGGCAATTGAAGAGACTAAATTTCATCGGGAGCGTTTTCTTGGCTACACCACTGAGGCACCTGGTGAAATCGACATGCGAGCCTACATCGGAGAGATCGCCAAACCTCTGCATGACATCCGCATTGGTCATGATGACTTGCATGATCCAGATACAGGCACTTGGCCTCTTCCTCAAGCTTTTGGCCAGAAAATGCGGAAAAATAATTCCTGGGGCATCGCCTACCGTTCTGTCCGAAATCCAGGGGGTGAGTGTATTGCCGCCCTTCGCCCACCGGCCGTCACCATCCCCCGCCAGGGACCGCACCTTTCATATGTCTGGGATGGATCCAGGATCACTAGGGTCTATGAGAAGAATTTGATCCTTTGATTTCAATACAAGCTAAGAAATCCCTTCCTGGCTAGCGTTCCTGGCAAAGTACAACTTCTTGTGCAAAATCTAGCGGCTGATAGATCTTGCGCCGAATAAGTATCGTTCGAATATTTGCACCATTCTGGCCCGGCCACGTGCGTATAAAATGAAGTAGTGTGCCAGCGAAAAACATAGATCGCCGCCGACTTTACGTAGCCCTGCCAGCTCTTTGGATGATGGCTCTGTGGTGGTTGCGTTACGGTGAACGTCGCGGATGCCTGAAAACGAGTTCTTGAGAATTTCCTGCCCAAGGATACAATAAACGCAACGGATTCAGAAGGATACGATTAGATCGGCAGACATAAAGATTCGGTGGACCACCACACCAGGACATCTCTATGAGCTTCCTGCGCCGGTTTGAATAGCATTTCGCCAGGCAGGCCTCAGGTAACGACCTCTAGCTCAGCCTCGATGCTGTCCGAGATCACCAACCGCCCGTTCGGCAGGTCATTGCCTTCCACCTTTGTGGCGACTTCCCCGGGGGGCAGACCAAAGCCCTCCCAGCGCGCGATTAGCCGCTCGCGAAGCACCTCCGCCGGGGTCCGGATCATGACCCTGACGTCGAACAACGGCACGAGTCCCGCCCAGGGATGCCTGTCGAGGAGCAGATAGTTGCCTTCGACGATGATGATACGCACGGTTCGCGGGATCATCCGCGCCGCTGCCCGGGAGATCTCGAGGTCACGGTCGAACACCGGAACCGCTATCTCCGCCTCCTCGTTGCGCCTCAACCGCTTGAGCATGTGAGCCAGCCCCGCCACGTCGAAAGTCTCGGGCGCCCCTTTACGCGAGCGCAGGCCACGTTCGAGGAGCACCTGATCGTCGTAATGATAACCGTCCATAGGAAAGACCATGGCCGAGCCCGGCGCCTCGGCATTGAGGCTCTCCACGAGCCCCTCGGCGCAGGTGGATTTTCCACAGCCGGGGGGACCGGCCATGGCCACGAGGATCCGCCCCTCCGCACTTCGGACCCGCAGGATTTCGGCGAGCCGATCCAGGGTTACGGTTCTGCTTTGACTCGACATAGTGTTAACCCGGCCCTCCGGAGAAAAGTTTGATTGGGGCCCGATAGGGTACCGTCAAGTTAACTTATGCTCCGCCGCGGTTTTGTCAACTTGACGTAGCCAAGGCGAAACTAATCGGTCGACGGAGTCATGACCCTGTCTCAATTGGCGCAAGTCACCTCTTGCCACGTTGCAAACGCGCGGCCACGTAAGATTCGATAGTTTGCTGCCCGTAACAGATGGCGTCCCACCCGAAAGAGATTGTGTTGTCGCTCCTCACTATCCATCTGCGTGGAAGTGCATGAGCATGAATCGCGAGATAGGGAAAGTAAACTTGCTTACGCGGCATCTCTCCAAGCGTAACGATGATGTAGACCGCCGACTCGCAGCAAGGCAACGATTTTTGCGTCACTTGAAGGTCGCGAGGTGACAACCCTGCCACTTGGCGCGTCTTTGGCGAGCCCCAAATGGCAACGATCTTCTTGGTAGTAGTCTACGTAAGACCGCATTAGCCGGATAAAATGATGCCGGTCAAAGACGATCACATGGTCGAGCAGTTCTCGTCGGCAGCTGCCAATCCATCGCTCAGCGACACCATTTTGCCAAGGACTGCGGTAAGCGGTGCGGCATGGCTTGATACCCATGGCCTTGACGAATCCCACCACCTTGGCGCTGAAGATCGCGTCGCGGTCAAATATCAGATACTTCGGCGCCGTATCGAAGGGAAAAGCCTCACGCAACTGCTGGATCACCCATGCCGCCGTCGGATTAAAGGTCGCGTTGAAATGTAGAATACGCCGTCGGCTATGATCGATGACGAAAAATCCATAAAGGACCCTGAGCGAAGCGGTGGGAACAGTGAACAGATCCATCGCCGCGATCACGTCTTTGTGATTTCGCAAAAAAGCTACCCAGCGTTTGAGCTGGTCTGGATCGGCGGGCTTAAGCGGCATGTACCGCGACACCGTGGCCTCGGAGACCTTGAATCCAAGTTTCTTCAGCTCACCATAGATGCGTGGTGCACCCCAACCATTAGTTGCCATTTCGCGAATGAGGTCTCGGATTGTGGCATCAATTCGAGGCCGACCCGGATGCCGCTGCCGAGAGATCATAGCCCAGTGGCGACGGAATTGTTCCCGATGCCACTTTGCCACGGTGTCCGTTTTCACAATAACCAGTGTATTCGTCCACCTCGGCCAGACCGCACGCAACGCCACCCAGAAGGCTCGATCTCCATCATCAAGGGCGGGTCTACGCTTCTGTTTAATAAGCGTAGCCACTTGTTGGTGGAGCGCTACGTTTTCGATAACCAGGTTAGCGCGCGAGCGGAAAGCAGCCCTCAGGACGCGGATGGTAAATGAGATACCGAAGACAAGGAGACGTGCCATAGCGCCGAAGTGTGCCGTGCAGTCTCAATAATTTCAAGCGCACGTTGGCACTGTTTCGAGAAATAAGAACAAATCTCAAGTCATTGATTTTACGAGCAGATGAGTTTTGAGGAGGCAGGCAACCGCTAGGGAACCCTGATGCGTTACTTTTTGTTTTTTGTTCGCCCGGAACCGGCGCTGTCGATCCGCGTTACTGTGCCGACCACGGCGGGTTGAACGGTAGCGTTTGGCGGCTCGGCGCAGCGAGGCAGATCGCGCATGTTCGGCGCAGCCATTCGCGCAATAGACGTTACCGCGGTCACAGTGTCGACAGACAGTAACCTGGCAATGGCAACGTGCGCAGTGGAACATTCGGGCGGTGGGCTTCATCGGTCCACAAGGCCGATGAGGCCTGGATTTTGACCCGTCTTGGTGAGACCATGGACGGGCTGTGCGAAAGCACGGTTTGGGGCGTAGCGTCAGCGTTTGACCGTCAAATCTAGGCTGGCGTTACGCCTTTCTCCTCGGCTACACCTTCCATACCGGTTTTCCGGCCAGATGTCATCTGATCACGCTTGAATCTGCACAGACCTAAGTGCAAAAGCAACTGCATTAAGTGAAACGTTCAGAATTGGGTGGTTTTCAGTCTGGAGTCAAACAGCGGCAAATAGCAGCCGGTTTTGAGTGGTGCATACACCTTCCCCGAAATGGCGGTCGGGTCGGCCTGTGCATCGACATTTTCGAGGCTTGCTCAGTGTTCACTCACGTTACGGCCTGCACACTCGCTGGATCACCTATAGTGATCCGTTACATCAGAGGCTCCAGCTATTTCGTTACCTCCATAACTGCTCCGATTGCTTCCGGCTGGAGCGATCTCGCCGGGTGGGATTTGCACCCACTGGGAAAAACGCCGCCTTAGCACGGCGCACGCCAAAAAAGTATCGTTCAGAATTATTTGGCGAACGGCGAGTTTATACTTTTCGTACTTTCGGGTTCAGTTTGTGATCTGTACCTCGCAAACCCGATATAACAACGGAACTTGCAGGCTGACAGCACACTGGTGCCAGTAATCCTTGTGAATCGCCTAGTTATTTCTCGCAATTCGGATTAGAACGAAATCTCGATATAGTATTTTCAAACCTACTATTTTTTACTAGGTCCTCAAACTCCGCGTCCCCAAAGTAAGAAGCGCGCGCCATTGACATGGATGGAAATTTTATAATCATCCACATTGTGGACAACAACTGCAAGATACCTAGAACTACGCTGAACGAGTACGTACTAAGCGAAAAATATTTTGTATTTGGCGAGAAAAGTTCAACCGAACCACCAATAACCAAGACACCCGTTATGAGAATAAACAATAAAATCGGCATCAAATAAAATAATTTTTCCCATCTGTAAGTACCAATTCCCTCCTGTGTTTTCATCATTAGTGATCGAATTGGCGGGATATCCGGGTCATCATTCTCGATCTTCAATCCAACCATAAACACTGACGTCAAAAGCCTGTGAAAAACTAACTGATCCATTACCCACAATGTGATCATGCCGATACAACCTAAAGTGGTTACCACGATGACTAGAAATCCTAGGGGCAATGGCCACGTCAGTGGGTCATATGAGCTAAATAACCACCCTATAGCACCGAGGGAGGCAAGGAGCCATGCTGAGGCAAGCGATCTTATTCCTCCGGAACTGGAATTAAAACGTTCCTCCATTTCTGACAATTTAAAGTAACGATCGAATTTATCCATAGTGTCGATTAGAACCATGCAACTAGTGTTTAAAGGCTAATAGTTGATTATCTAGGACGCACAAATACTGGAATATGTTGCACACATAGATATTGTAATATGCCGCAATACAATCTATTTGGGTAGCTCCGGAGACCAGTAGTTATTTACATCATTTTGTAAGAACGGTCATTGTGCCGCCGACCCGCGACCGTCCGTTTAGGGTCGATGTACTAAACCGCTAACGCGGTAAGGGTGCCACCATCTGAACGAGTCAGGGGATTAACCCACGTCATTTGTCTCCTATGTTGAGGAATGAGGCAGTCGCCTCGCCTGAACAGAGGAGCAAAACCATGACTGACAAGACTCAATCGATCAACCCCTTGCGTCAGCGCATGATCGATGACATGACCCTGCGCAAGCTTTCACCTCAAACCCACAGCGCCTACATCCGCGCTGTCAAGCAGTTCACGCGTTTCCTGGAGCGTTCCCCGGATACCGCCAGTGCAGAAGAGCTCAGACGCTATCAACTGCACCTGGTCGAAGACGGGATCTCCAGCGGTCGGCTGAACGCCACGATCACCGGGCTGAAGTTTTTCTTCGAAACCACCCTGGAGCGTCCCGAGATGATGACGAAGATGAGCCACGTCTACGAGCCGCGCAAGCTACCCCTTATATTGAGTCTCGAAGAGGTGACCCGCCTACTGCAGGAAGCCGGTGGTCCCAAGTACCAAGCCGCCTTGGGGACGGCCTACGGTGCCGGTCTGCGTGCCAACGAAGTCGTTCACCTCACGGTCAACGACATCGACAGCGAGCGGATGGTCATTCACGTCGAGCAGGGCAAGGGCCAACGCGACCGCTATGCGATGCTATCGCCCGCCTTACTCGAGTTGTTACGCACCTGGTGGCGTCATGGCCATGCACAACAAAAACTGTTGCCAGGTGGTTGGTTGTTTCCGGGGCAGAATCCCGTCAACCCGATGTCGCCCCGCCAGCTCAGCCGTGCCTTCCAGTTGGCGCGCAAGGCGGCCGGTATCGACAAGGCGGTGTCGCTGCATTCCCTGAGGCATGCCTTTGCCACACACCTGCTCGAGCACCACGAGGATATCCGTGTCATCCAGGTGCTGTTGGGCCATAAGAAACTGGACTATGTCTTCTACCGAACTATGTCCCGTATTACGGATACAGTCGTTTTCCCGGTATTTTGCCGAGACAAAAAAACATAGTTTTGACTCCTCATGTCGGCCCTGATTTGGGGGAAAGAGCCAACCGTGCAATACCTCATCAGTGACCGAGTGAGTCTATCGCAGCCTTTGCTAGTTCCTATGGCGTTATATATTGCTTCATTTGTAGAGTGGACATTGTTGCACGGACATGCGTCGTATTCACCTTGCCGATCTGTGCTGCTTGCCGTATGCCTGAGGAAAACAACTACTCGACTTTCTCAACAGTCTGCAATGCACTAAAACTATGTCGCGTAATGGTCGGACTCCATCTCGCTTTTACCCAGCAATATCACGCCCTCCGCGAGTAGCATCACACATTACTGGACATAATCCAGTGGAAGACATAGTCCAGTCTATGTCCCGAAGTACATAGACTGGAGAATACCGCCCGCTACAGTCAGGTCGCCGCCAAGCTCCTGCACGAGGTAAAAGGTCCACTGGAATACCTCCAGCTCAAGCCGCCCGCCTAAGCCACGGGTGTGTCACGAACACCCTTAGAGGTCGCGGATGTCTTGCGCGCCCAGGGGGAGAGTTGGCGCCGCGCTCAGCGCGGACATCTGAGCCTGGGCCAGCTCAAGGTGATGTCGGCCATCGAGCGCTGCCGCAGTGCCGAGTTGGGCGGCCATGTGCTGCGCTGCCAGGCCTGCGAGCATACCCAGATCGCCTACAACTCCTGTCGTGATCGGCATTGCCCAAAGTGCCAGGGCAGTGCGGCCCGACGCTGGCTGGAGGCGCGCCAGGCTGATCTCCTGCCAGTCGAGTACTACCATCTGGTGTTCACCCTGCCAGCGCCGATTAGTGAGATTGCCTATTACAACAAATCAGTGATCTACCCCATCCTGTTCCAGGTCGCAGCCGAGAGCTTGCGCACCATCGCAGCCGACCCAAAGCATCTGGGGGCCCGCATCGGGGTGAGCCTGGTGTTGCATACCTGGGGCTCGGCGATGACTCATCATCCTCACGTCCACGGCATCGTCCCCGGTGGCGGCCTGTCGCTCGATGGGACCCATTGGGTAGCCTGTAAACCGGGTTTTTTCCTGTCGGTGCGCGTGCTCTCCCGCCTGTTCCGGCGGCGTTTCCTCGAGCAGTTGCGCGCCGCCCATCACGCCGGGCAGTTGCAGTTCTATGGACAGCATCAAAAGCTCAGCGAGGAAGCGGCCTTCACCGAGTGGCTCAATCCCTTGCGCCAATGCGAGTGGGTCGTGTATGCCAAGCGCCCGTGCTGGCCTATCTTTCCCGCTATACCCACCGGGTGGCCATCGCCAACAGCCGGCTGATCGCGCTGGATGAGCGCGGTATCACCTTCCGCTGGAAGGATTACCGGGCCAAGGGGCGTACGCGACACAAGACCATGACGCTCTCGGCGGATGAGTTCATCCGGCGCTTTCTCCTGCACGTCCTGCCCTCTGGATTCCATCGCATCCGCCACTACGGACTGATTGCCAATGCGGGCCGCAAGGACAACCTGGCACGGGCCCGTGAACTGCTGATGGAGGCATCCACAAATGAGGGAGACGTGACCCCGCTCGACGAGGGAAAACCAAGGGATGCGCAGCAGCAACCCCAGGAGCAGGCAACCTACGTCT
>CAWGCA010000011.1:0-49696 GCA_963820955.1 uncultured Gammaproteobacteria bacterium
TCCAGCTACACCCGCGCCCAGGCCATCGAAGACGGCGTGCTGATCGATGCCAGTGTGATGGGTCGTGAGGTTGGGTTCAGGTTTCCGGTGGCAGTCACTACGGCTGTTTGGGCAGACTGTATCGACTGGACCGAAGAAGACAGTGCCGCACAGGTTCACCAGGATCTGTCCGGCAGACTTTACGATCTGCTCTTCATGGCGGCCTTTGCTATTCAGACCAGCCGTCGTTCGGGTGATCGGCTTCGGTTCGAGCTCTATCGAATCCCGCGGGATGGTTATTCGACCAAGCCCGTGCCGGTGACTCTGAAATTGATTGTCGGCCCCGGTGACACAGGAGAGCCGGTCCTCACAGTTCTTTTACCGAATGAGGACTGAAAACAGCTGGCCTATGCTGGCATCTTACCCCTGGCCGCGGGTGAAAGCGGCCTTTTACTCAAAATGCCATTCCGTAGGCTGTGCCAGCTTATGATCCTGCTATTCTCGTGGCGTAGAAGATCGGTTCTGGCTTTCGCGTAAAAGGGAAACCGATTTAACCGTTTCGCACTAATTTATCGATCAGACTTTTCAGAATCCGCTTGTCTTCCGGGTCGAGTTGTCTGAAGCGCATCAGCATTGCTTTCTCGTCGTCGCTAAGCGGAAAGCCGCCTTCTTCTTCACCCAGGAGTAACCAAGCGGGCGAAACACCCAGCACAGCGGCGATTTTTTTGAGTTTCCGGGGGCGATGACTCGTTCCGTTTTCAACCTTCTGGATAGCGCCCTGTGTTACGCCGCTCGCCTGAGCAAGTTGTTCTTGCGTCAGGCCTGCGGCCTTGCGTGCGCTCTTCAATCGTGAAGCGATGGACATAGGCTTTTTGCTTGTTGTGCACAATCTGGGGCTGCTGAGGACGGATGTTACACGAGAATGCCTTCGAATAGAGATCATCCATGCGCATACTCACCTGGACCGACATACACAATCCGTATCCCACAGTCCCGGCTGCCACATTCTCGACAGGACATCCGGGCCAGCAGGGCGTCGATGGTCATCTCATCCGAGAGACGTGTCCGATCGAGCCAGTCTGTCCAGCCACAGGCCTTGCAGACACCCAGGATCCTGAACTGATCAGGGGGGAATTCCGATAGTGTGTTCATGGGATAAGGGGTGACAGTGGGCTGCCGGGTCGGCGGTAGGAGGGTAGGGGATAGAGCCCGGCAGCACCTGACTGTCAGGGTTGAGTATAAGGATGGCGGGGCTCATTTGGTGAGTCTTCGGGAAGGATTTCCAAATACCGAGTATTTCGGTGCGATGACCTTCTTCGGCCAACTTAGGTCATCGCACTAAAACAGTAGGGAACTACTCACCCTTAAGCCCGGGTTCGGTCAAAAAATTTCCATTCGCAGATAACAAAAAACCCGGCACTATGGCCGGGTCAAATGTTATTGGATAGTTCTTATTCTCAAATCTGTTTCTTCTTCCTGGCAAAGCCGATACCGGCTAGGCCGAGGCCCAGTAATACGAGGGTGGCGGGTTCAGGGACTGAAGTGGGTATCGAGGCCAGTGAAATATTGTCCATATCACCTTCTGTAAATGCACCACCGGTTCGACCTCCGGCAATCAGCCGGTAGTTAGGTAAACTGGTTAGGTCGAGCCCTGCAATCGCTTGATCAGTAAAAATATTCTGTGTGCTGGGTGTACCGAAAACGTCGCTGATAATATCCATATTCACCAATGCGTTGCCAGCATCGGGGTTGATTGTAACAATCGCACGATGAAATATGTTGTCGTTTAAGTCGAGACCAAAGGAGAGACCGACATCAATTTCTGTTATTTGCACTCCAGCCCAATTCAAATTAACTACGTCGATATTTTGAAAAATATCCAGTCCGATCGTAAAGGCATCTGCAAAACTTGGCCGTTCCCAGATACCTCCCCCCGCGCCAGGGTTAGAGCCCCCCGTACTTCCATATGTGGCTGTGCTAAATATACCGATACCCAAACCATCAGCTGCTGATCCACAGCAACCTCCTGCTGCCGCATTGGTCGCATCATCTGTCATGCGGAAATCGAATGACAGCACCAGACCGGTTGGCGCGGGTCCGGTTTGTGAAGCCTCTTCATCAAAAGCGATGGAGTTGTTATTGCTACCATTCAGATTCGTTAGTCGCAAGAAATTTCCGGAAGGTCCACCTCCAATTATCGATGGTGCTCCTCCGCTTGTATTGGTTAAAGTGAATGGCGTGGTTCCGCCACCATCAAAATCTTCGAACAATGTTGCGTTTGCGGATGTAGAAGACAGTAAGAAAAGAGTTACGGCCGGTAGAGTAAAAAAATAGCGCAGCATCATGTCTGTTCCCCGCGGTATCAGAATAGCGATTTTTATATGCTGTTGACTGCCATTAACGGCCAGACTAACCTAATTATTTAAGCAATATAGATACCAATATATTTAAAGTGTTGAATTACAAATAGTTGAGCCCAGTGCGAACCTGTGTTCCCGCCGAATCAGGTAATAATTGTAAAATTAATTGACACTTCAATTCTTAACCGTCGGAGTCCATCCCGGGCTTGGAAGCGTCTATGGGCTCTCAGGGATTTTCTGAACTAACGCAAATGGCAACAGTGGGTCGGCTCGGGTCATCGCAGCAGATTACTCAGGAATTGTTTGCGGCAATGTTGCACTGCAATAGGCGGGAGTCGGCCAAAAAGTCTCTTTTTTGGCCGATCCCTGCCTTATCAATCAAGCTTATCGCCACTTAAACCCAATCAGTGCAACATAGCGCCCGGTAATTCCTGAGTGATCTACTGCGATGACGGTACTCGACCCAAACACGACTTCTATCAATTGACTGTTAAGGGTCTAGTTAAATTTTTCAGATTTTGAATCACTGGCATAGATTAGCATTGGAAATAGTGTTTCTTGTTTAGTCAGGATTAAGTGTCAATAATTTTTACGACTAAAGCATTCCCGAGTAGATAAGTAAATTATTATCGCTATGATAACTAACGTAAATTTATAAGTGGCGCAAAAAATGCCTCTGTTTGCTACATCTTAAATTTTTTATATATGCACGATCATGAATAGAAGTAAATCTATATTTTCAACCTGTTGCCTGAATGTTCTACAAACCTCTATTGGCATCTTATTTTTGCTCTTTTGTTTAATCGCATCTAATCGAGCCAATGCCACAATTGTGAGTTTTACATACGAAATGCATGTTAGTGACCCTAACGCTTGCGGTTGTGTAAGCGGGGACCTTTCAGGCGGTCTAGATGTATTGATGGATGATTTTCCTGGCAAAATGGAGGTGCGATACGAGTATGATTCTAATACTACCCCTAATTGGGTCTATCAAGATATTTCCGGAATTATGTAGCAACCGCACATGATTCCGGGCGCTACAGCAGGCACAATCCCGGGCACGAAAACAGCACGGGGCATTTCAATGGCAGAATCGCATGTTGTGACCGGCTTGGTGGCCAAGCGGGGGCAGTTGGCGGGGCGGATCGAACAGTGTCGCCGGGAACTGGAGCGGTTGGTGGCGGACGTGGGCCACCTGGATGGATCGATCAAGCTGTTCGCGCCGGACTACAAGCTTGAGAGTATCCGTGCAAAGGTTCCTCGCCAGCGCAATCAGTTTTTTCGCCAGGGGGAATGCCAACGCCTAGTCCTGGAGATCTTCCGGGATGCCGAGAAACCCCTGTCCGCACGCCAGATCGCCGAGGCCTTGGTGAATCGTAAGGGACTGGAGGCGACCCCGGCGATGATTGAGCAGATGCGCAAGAATGTCTGGAACATAGTGAGGCGGCTCGCCGGCAACGGCGTGATTCGGGACGCAGGAACGGAGGGTGGCGGTAAGACCTGGAAAGCGTGTTGATGCCTGGGTTTCAACTCGCCAAGCGCTCTTGCAGGCGCTTGTTGCCCTGCCAATAGCCGCACCAGTCCCGATGGGTGAGGGTGCGCGCGCACTTGGTCAGGATGTCGTGGAAGATCTTGCCGTTGCTCCAGCGCCGGGTGTCTTCCCGGTAGGCCGCCTCGTTGGCATAGTTGGCCAGGTGGCGGTTGCCGAACTTGTGGGTCTGGCCGATCTCCATGCGCCGAAAACGCGAGAAGTAGGATTCCGCCTGGTTGTTGTTCGTGCCGTCGTCGGCCCGGTACTCACACTGATGATTGACCCGCCGCATCGGGAAGTGGGCATGCAGTAGGTCGTAGGCATCAGACTCGTCGGCAGAGATGACGGTTCCAGGGGCGATGAAGTGTTTGGCCAAGGTGCCAACATCGGTTTGGTTCTCCCGCCGAATTACGAAGCTCAGGGTCCTGCGAGCACCGGTCGGCTCTCGCGCACCGCTCTCCTCACAATGGTTCTCACGCATCACCAGGATACAACGCTTGTCCGGATCCTGGGTCTGCGCCAGCCGTCGATCAACCCGCTCTTCCCTCTTGTTCTGTGGGCGAATATGGCCGTTCACATAGGCACCGTCCACCTCGACCGCTCCGGACAGCGGCGTCTCATCGCGCTGTACCATGAGACTCTCGCGGATCTTGTGCGCCAGCACGAAGGCAGTCTTGTATTGCACCCCCAAATCACGGCTGATCTGCAAGGCCGAGAGACCTTTTGCCGCGTTGGTATACAGTGCCACTGCGGCCAGATAAACCCGAAGCGGCAACTTGTGGTGGGCAAAGATCGTCCCGGAGGTCACCGAGAAAGTGTGTGCGCACGCCTTGCAGCGCCACTGCCGGCGACTGGGCAGGAACCAGTGACGTTCTCCGACCCCGCATACCGGACAGACCACTTCCTCACCTTTGCCCCAACGCAGTTCCCGAAACAGCTCGAACGCATTATCGTCGCTGAGCGTAAAGATTTCCCGCACCGACAACGAGCGGGCCTCGGCTGAGAGGAGGAAATGTTGCGACATGGCAGTCTCCGGATGCGTTCAACTCGCCCTCAGGATACCCCAGGTAGTGGCTCATTCCGTGAGTCCATGCCGCGCTAAGTTGTTGATTCGCGCTAATGTGCGGTTGCTACATAATTCCGGATATTTCAGCCCAATATCCGGCAATTATTAAGGCCCAAATTCGTATTGGGGAGCATATATTTTCGGCTGTAACAGAAGACATGACAAAGTCGATTTTTCATGTAGATAATTTTACGGAGACTAATCCTGGCGAAGACCTAATTGCTATTGGTTTCTCCAGTGAATGGATTTCGTATGAAATTGTAGGTGGTCCACTCACTGGTAAGCGTATAAGTCTGTACGATTTACCTATTATTGTTTTCCGCACTAATGATACGAATAAGCTATCTGATTTATCTATCCCAGTGCATTTCCCCTTAGAGGGCTGGGAGGAAGTACACACATGTTGTGGCTCGCTACTGATAGTTTCGGATAACTTAGGAGATTTTGGTGCTATCTTTGAAGTTGATTTTGATACTATCAACTCCGAAGTATTATTAACAGAACCAACCACCCTTGTGTTGTTAACTCTCGGTCTGGCCGGTATCGGCTTCACACAAAAGAAAATAAAGAACTAAGAAATAGAACAAAAGCTGTAGTAACTGACCCGGCTTCGCGCCGGGTTTTAACTGTTTACGGAACGTCGTGTTCTGGCCGGACCCTGCCTTATCAATCGAGCTTATCGCCGCTTTAATCAAATCACTAGAACACAGCGCCCGGCAATTCCTTAGTAATCTACTGCGATGTACCGAATCGACCATTGCGGCCACTCGCGTTTCAGCCAAGGTAAAAGACAAGACCCATACCTACCCATGGAATCCAAGAAGGGAGATATTTATTTGGACAGAATCAAGCACTACTATTGGTGATAGGATCGATTCCGTCTGCTTTGGAAGTGAAAACTGGACTTATTAAAATCATAACTACTCGAACAACCAGTAGTTTTAATTGCACAAGGAACGAAAAAACTCACAGAGATGGATCAGCCAAGCAGAGGATTTCTCCGTTTCATCGTTTCCAGCTAGGAAACGGCTTTCAACAAGTACGCCTAGCAAGACCAAGAATAATAGTCCCCGCAACCGGAAGAGGATCGTACATATGGACGTCGCAAAACCCGAATATCGATTCGTGCAGAAATGGCATGCCTTCACCTACGCCCTGCATATTTCCCGCATCGCCTTACTGGTGCTCATCGTGGGTCTGTTGCTGCTGATGAGCGCACAGGGACAGGACATCCTCATTGGCTTGGCCGAAGGCGGGGCGCTGGCCTCACAGCGGTTTGGTTTTGTGGTGTTTTACTGGGGGCTGAGCATCTGGTACTGGTCCAGGGTGCTGTTGAACATCCGTTTTCCCGAACCTCCCGAAGCGACCTATGTATTCAATTACTGGCGCAAGAACCTCCCACGCTTTCTGGGTACGGGTGCCTTTATTGCGGTGGGTATCGCCATCCTCATCACCCTCAATTCCGCCCCGCCGGAAATCCGAACAACCTTCTGGATCCAGTTCGCATCTACCTTGCTATGGGGCGGTGCGTTTCTGTTGTTTGTCGCCAAGCGCCGTCAGATTTCCCGTTATCTGAGCGGTATGATCGGTGACAAAGCAGACACATCTGGGCTGCGGAAGGCAGCCGCCAAGGCGCTGGATACCGAGCTTTTTGAGCTGAGTGACGAGGATGAACGATCAGCCACCACACTGCTGGAATCGATCAACAACTTTATCCCCTGGCTAGCCTGGTTCCAGATCGTCTTCCATTTCTTCCTTTTCTTTGGTTCCTGGTTTGCACCGGTCACTATTGGCGGACTGTTCGGGGCGCTCACCCTGCTGTTGCTCTGGGGAGGGTCCTGGTTGCCCATCGGCAGTTTTCTCACCTGGTTTGCGGACAGGAACGGCTGGCCATTGCTCACGGGCTTGTTTGCTGCGGCCCTCATCTTCAGCTTCTGGAATGACAATCACGAGATACGCGCCACCGAAACTGCATTGAATCCAATCGCGAGGCCCCATATCGACAACGTATTCGATGATTGGATCAATCAGCATACCGAGGCCACCGACCCGGTGCCTTTCGTCGTAGTGGCGACGGCTGGCGGCGGTATCCGCGCCGCCTATTGGACAGCAACTGTATTGGGTGAACTGCAGGACAGGTTTGATAACTTTGACCGCCATCTGTTCGCCGTCAGCGGTGTCTCCGGTGGGTCGGTAGGGGCATCGGTATTCAGGTCCTTGATCGATCATACGGGCAAGACGCCACAGTGCCGCAATCCACAGACCAAAGCGAATCTGACCGGCGCCAGGGCCTGCAGTCAGACCGTGCTGGAGGGGGATTTCTTGGCACCAGCGGTAGCCTCCCTGCTTTACCCAGACATCTTTCAGCGCTTTCTGCCGAAGCCCTGGATGCCCGATCGCGCCGAGGCCCTTGAAGAGGGATGGGAGACCGCCTATGAGGAGGTCACCGACTCAAACCGCTTTTCCCGCCCCTTGACGCAGATCTATGCTGAAGAGAAGCGACAGTGGCCGGCGCTGTTGCTGAATGCCACCTGGTCAGAAAACGGCCGCAGGATTATTGCCAGCAATATCCACTTGACTAAAGATGCATTCCCTTTGGCCGTCGATCAACTTGATGCACTGCAGCGGGACTTGCGCCTCTCCACCGCCGCACACAACAGCGCACGTTTTCCCGGTGTCAGTCCTCCGGGAAGCTGGTCCATCGATGGCAAGAAGGCAGGCCATCTGGTGGATGGCGGCTACTTCGAGAATTACGGCGCCGAGGCCGCATTGACCCTCGTACAGAGGGCACAAAAGAAAATCGGCGACCGCATTCTGCCGGTTGTGATTCTGATCAGCAGCGATCCGGGACTGCCTGAAGATCTGGCGGAAGTTCCGCCGAACCCGCCGATCGAATTTTCCTATGAGATTCGGGGCATTCTCAGCGCGTTCCTGAACACCCGTAACGCACGCGGTATCGAGTCCGCTACCCATCTACTGGAATGGGCCAAAACCTACAACTACCCGACCGCTCACTTCCGCATGTGCGTGGAAAAACAGGGCCAGGGCGATACCAGCGTAGTGAGTCCACCGCTAGGTTGGACCCTCTCAGAAACAGCAAGAGAGACCATCAACGACTATCTACCCCCAGGAGGTGAAGGGGCGAGATGCGGGAATGAGAAAGGCTATAAGGAGATCGCCAGGATTTTTAAAGACTGAATCAATACTGAGTAAGAGGTTTCCTTATGGCCGATCAGCGTCTTCTGGGCAATGCCCGCTGTTCAGGTCGAGGAATTGATTCGATTAGCGGACGCTGAAATTGTGCTTTGCAATAGACTGACTGCGTTAAGGGTTCTTAGACGCCTGCCCCCAACATCGGGCTGATCAGTACACACCGGGGTTCAACGGGCAGGGGTCTGAGAAGCTTTAACGACTGCTGCCGATCGGTTTGGGCTTCGCCTCGAACATCCCGCCGCTGTCTCGCTTGCTGAGACGGCATGTTCAAAGAAACTATCAGCACAGAGATAGTCGCGGGTACTCTTGCGCCATCTTTTCCCAGAAACCTCCACTCCAGTCAAAGAGTACCGCTAAGAACCAGTCTTCTGGTATCGCGCTGACTACAGCATCGACGATCCCCCTTCCGTTGCCCTTGCTGGCCGAGGTGAGCGCGTAGAACTGCACAGCCTTATTCGGAACATCGATTAGTAACTCGACGCCTATGATATTTTCTTTTCCGATGATTACGACCGGGTTCTTTTTACCGTCGTCAGAAAGGACGTTGGAAGCGACAATCCGCTTGGGAAAAATCTTGATGTATCGGAGATTTGGAATACTGGCAAGACTTTTAGCCAGACTCTCGAAGACCGGCTGAATATTCTTGACTGAGTGTGCCTTCCGAATGCGCTCACCATCAAGGAAATCATACTTGCTCATTGCGCCTCCTTGTAGACAATCCAGATTTATTGTCGCCTATATGCGCTGTACTCATTATCTCGCTCGGATGGCTCAATTGGCGAGTCCACCGTAATTATTTTAACCGTCGAAATTCAGGAGTTGGCCGGACTCCCGCCTACTGCACTGCAACATTATGACGTGGCGCAATAAAATTCCTGAGTGATTTACTACGATGTCGGTACCCGACCCCTTTCGGACCTTCAGCGCCAAACAAAAACGGCGACCGAAGCCGCCGTCTCTGTCGGTTTTTATCTGAGTGTTAAGCCGCTTTTTTCAGTCTGGCGATACCGACCAGTCCCAGCAGGCCGGAGCCGAAAAGCCAGACAGCGGCAGGGATGGGTATAGTCTCCAGGGCTATCGATGCGGAACTTCCCTCAGCCCAGAACGTGCTAGCAAAGTTTACCGTCACCGAATGCGCATCGAAGGTAATGGCGGAAGAAGACAAATTCGAGCCGACCGTGGTGAGGGTGAATCCCGTTATTTCAACAGGGGACGAGAAAAGGTCCCCAAATTGGATACGTCGCGGGCTTGGATCGCTAATACTCCCAATCCCTCCTACTCTTGCGATCAAGATACTGGATGCATCGAGATCTGCACTCCAGTTTGGCGTAGTGATCGAAATAGTGAATTCAGAACCGGGTCCAACCGTCGCCGAAGATGGCGCACAAGATACGAATGCATCGACATTCGTACAACTCACCGTTGTACCGACAAGGGATGCATGAGCTGCATTGGGAAGCATTAATACAACTCCTAAAAAACCCAGCGCTGAAATCGTCTGCTGAAACCAATTTGACATATTACACACCTCCGAGAATAGGCGGCTCTATAGAGCAATGCATAGCGATGATGTTTGAGGGCTTGCGGTGAATTATACGGCGATCTTACGCCTCCACCCTACAAACCCCATCAGACCAAGTGCTGAGCCAAAGAGCGGAAGAGCAGCAGGCACCGGGACAACCTGAAACGCCATAAAGTCGGCCCTGGTCCACAACTCACCGTCGAAGATCGCTGGATTTCCATTCAAGTCGATTAAAATATTATTCGACGTGTCCTGAAGATCGATCAGTTCGAAGCTGGCTGTTATTTCATTACTGGTATCGTTTGACTTGCTTAGCATGAGGACAATCTGATCAAAAATTGCGATATCAGTTGTATTAGAAAGGTTGTAGCTATCGAGCAAATTGAATTTTCCCGCCGCGAAATCCGCTTCGCGAAATCCGACCATCCAATCGCCCTGGGTGGTGAGAACCACACCCAGTTGAACGTTGTCATTGGGATCCAGATTATCGCTCTTAAAATCGGTTAGTCGAATACCATAGCGCTCTTGTCTTATATCCGGCTGTATCAGGTCGTAGACACCAGTCACTGTGAAGGTATCGTCGGTCTTGAGTCCCCTGCCCAGATCGGCCGAATCGTCACTGGTGTTGGTGGCCAACCTGGCCCGTTGCATCAGAAGCTGAGTCCCAGTGACCTCGCTCGTGGTGGGTTCACCCTGGGCCGTATCCAGAACGAGTTTACCGTTCTGTTCCGGGCCTGGCATCGGGTCGGGTTTGGTGAAATAACTAGCCTGTGTGCCACCCGAAACCAGGTTTTCGCTCGAAGGTGGCACAAAACCATCATTGAAAGGGTCTTCGAACCACGGGTTTCCATTTTTCGTGATCTGAAACTGGTCGATATAGAACGCCGTTGCGTTGACAGTCGTCGCCATGAGGACGCTGCCCAGTGCGGCTAATGCCGACAGACATATCTTCATAATCCCTCACTCCCTTGTATTGCTATCCAATAACCATGATATTAGTAATGAAAAGCATGATCTATGCCAGAATATTCTTCTCATTCCTTTTCAGGCAGTTAGGGAAATTCATTCTTCGTTGGTCTAATCGAAACGTAAAATTACCTGACACTAAATCTCCAAAAAAGCCATTAATGGCTCTTTTCCAGGATTATGCTACCAAGGAATCTGAAGGTGTGGTGGTGCGGCCCGCGAATGTCTTAGTTGTCGAAAATACACGCTCAGTTATCCGACGAAGGAAACTTACCGCATCGCAGAAATATGTTGCGGCGCAATAGGCGGGAGTCGGCCAATTCTAGTCCTTCTGTAGGTGGCTATGGATCATGTGCGAGCGGGAGAGGAGCAGGTCATCCCGGAGATAGAAGCCCCCGATTTCAATCTGGTGGAACGGCTAGATTTCATGCACAGTCAATATTTTTTTGCTTTCGCAATTACTAGTCACAATCATCGAGAAACATTGCACTGCTAAAATTTGAAGAGGAAGTGTTCTGCATGGAACTGACAACATATACGGAGGAAACCAGATGAAAAGATCAACCTATCTATCCATTTTCACGCTAGTCTTCGCACTGATTTGCGGCCCTGCGATGGCAGGCAAGGGTGGTCATCACGATGATTCGGACTCGCTTGAAATCGAGGGTCAGGCTGAACCGCTGCTCGGGCTGCTATACAGCGGTGAAGGGCTCGAATTTCAGGTACAGAGCACCGGATGCACGGAAAAGTCCCACTTTGTCGTACAGCGGCTCAGCCCCGAAAGTCAGATCAGCTCGCAGCTGCTGCTGATTCGGGTAGTTCCGGACTATTGCGATGCCTATGTGCCTTTTGGCGTTAGGATCTCTTATAGTTACAAAGAACTGGGCTTGGAGGAGGACGAGCCATTCACCCTGCTGAATCCGTTATCCAACTATCGTGTCAGATTTTATGATTGAGGCACGGTATTTTTACTGGTGTTGAGTGAAACCTCTCGCAACAGATCCATGGGGCCTGTGCGGCGAATGGTGTCGAGCCCAGTTTTATCCTTCACGAATAGCGAACCCACATAGCCCAAGGCATTGACCGAGATGCCCTGGGTGAACTCCTGACTTCTCGGTACCAGCAGCATCCAGCAGCCGTGTTGGCCGTTTCCTGGATCGGGAGGGATTACTGGGGCGGGATGCCGAGAACAGTTAGATGGCCTTGGATACAGCGGATGACGATCTGATTAGTGTACTGCAGGGTCATTCGATTACGCATCGGATTGCCCTGGGGTCACGCTAGCGGAAACGCAGTAACCAATTGATCCCACCTCGATAAGCCTGCCCTGAGCTGGAGAGAGGCGGCTACAGGCTACATCACCACTCGGCTAACTCAACACCTTGCTGTCGAAAAATGTGTCCTCTTTCGGGCTAGGGGGGTGTACTTTTTGACTGGCTGGGGAAATGGGGTGGGGGCAAATAGTGAGAAGCGGACACAGGAATGTGGAGACATAAGCCTACCTATTACCCTGCCTTCTAAAAAAGTTTTCAGAAAATCCTGAGCAATTTAGTCAGATGACTAGAGACGACCCAAATCAGACGACTAAGTTTCATGCCGATCTGCGTTATGCACCAAATAAAACTATATTTTAAGTAGAGGGAATAGAGAGAATTTCGAGATGTCCAGGTCGGAAATATTCCGGCGTATCTTAATCGGCCTCTCGATTGTCTTGCTGTTTTGTGCGACAAAGAACTATCTATCGTTTCTGCTCAGCGGTTCTGTCTGGTGCGAATATCTGTGTCCTTCGGCTTTCGGGTGGCAGTTTATTGAAGATATACCCGGCCTGAAGCAGTTGTTTATGGTGCAAAAGGCTCTATTGCGATTACCCCAAACTGCTGTGGATCAGTACATCTCTGATCAGTGCAACTTGGTCACTTACCTTATAACCGCTCCCATTGTTGAAGAAATAATCTACCGCGGCCCCATGTATCTGACTCGCAATCGATCAGATGGATTAATCTGGTGGTTAACTGGCTTGATCTTGGCATGTGTATTTTCCCTGAGCCATGGACGAAGTGGCATCGCCCTTTTACCCTTAATTGCTTTAGGTGTATGCAACCTGTGGTTAGTGGCACGAACAAAACACTTCTGGCCCGCGATATCTCTCCATTTTCTGTACAATTTTTTCTTTGTGTCAGTGATTCTCTTTCAGTCCCCCTGGGTTGCCGACTAACTCAATAATATTCAGGTGAATTAGTGACGGCTAAAAGACTTGGATCGACCCCTTTCCGCCGGACAGCAGTTGGTCCAGAATGGCGGAAATGTACTGGAACCGGTCATTCCCATAGGAGATCTTGGACGGGTACTATTGTTAAGGGTTCTCAGACGCCATTCGGTAGCACGCATCCTTTCTGGCTTAAAGTAGGATAGTGGTTACTGCTTGTTAACCAGGACAATTCTGTAACCATGAGAGTCAACACGCCCAAGTTCATCTTGCTACCTTGATTTTCTAAAGGTAGAAGAGCCGGGAATCCGCAACCATAATTGGCTTTGCCACCAGAGGGAGAGGATTCTCGGAATCTACAGGCTGGCAATCCAAACTCAAAGGAGAATACCAAAACAAAACTAAGCAACAAGCATCATGCTGACCCTGATAGCAAGTGCTGTATCCCCGAGACGTTCGGGAGCCATCATCAGGGGACGATGAAGACAAAAAAGGCCCGAGGTCCAATTTGTACGGCGAAGAACGGGTTTTTGTGTGTAAGGTGCTTTTAACCAAACTCTAGGTAATTGAAAGCGAGAGGAGAGTCTGCATCATGTACAGATATATTGCTCTAGCCTGCGCGGTGACCATGCTGTTTACGCCGCTTGTAACCCCTGCACAGGAACTCCCAACTGCGGTCTCCAAGACCCGGGAAATGGTAGTGACGGCCAATCCGCTGGCAACCTCTGCTGGCGAGAAGATTTTGAAGATTGGCGGAACTGCCGCCGATGCCATGGTGGCCGTGCAGGCCGTTCTGGGGTTGGTTGAGCCCCAATCCAGTGGGCTTGGCGGTGGCGCTTTCGTTGTGTACTACGACGCCGCTACGGATACCCTCACAACCTTCGACGCCCGTGAGAAGGCACCGTCCGCGGCGACGGAAGACCGATTCTCCGGCCTGGGCTTTCGTACCGCCTGGCAAAGCGGGCTCTCTGTCGGGGTTCCAGGTACACCCCGCATGATGGAGGCAGTACACCACCGATATGGTCGCCTACCCTGGAAACCTCTGTTCAATCCAGCCAAGACAATGGCTCAGAAAGGATTCGAACTTACCGAACGGACCAGCTCGCAGGTAGCAGGGTTGCTTGAACGAAATACTTCCTGCGACGAGCGGTTATATTTCCGTGATCCGACGGCATTCGCCTATTTCGCAGAGGACTGCGAAGCCAAGCCCGCGGGCACCCTAATGAAAAATAAAGCCTACGCGAATACGCTTAAGGCTATCGCCAACAAAGGTAGTGACGGTTTCTATATTGGAAAAATTGCCGAGGACATCGCCGCTGCGGTTCAGGGGGATCTAGCGATCGCTGGCGACATGACCATAGAAGACCTCGCCAATTACGACGTCGTTGAGCGAGATCCTGTGTGTATCGATTACCGCGGCCACAACGTCTGCGGCATGGGCCCGCCCTCTTCAGGTGCGCTGGCGGTGGGGCAGATACTCGGCATTCTGGAGAACTTCGAGTTGATGGACGATCCGTTGGAGGTAAAGAACGTCCACCTGTTTACCCAGGCAGGACGTTTGGCGTTTGCCGACCGTGGCTTGTACGTTGCTGATACCGATTTCGTCACCGTTCCCGTCGAAGGCATGCTCGACAAGGACTATCTTGCTGAGCGTGCTGCGATGATTGGCCCAAATGATATGGGCCAGGCCGAGCCAGGAAAACTGGACGGTTTCAATCCCTATGCCCCCGACAATACAGCCAAGGACAGCGGCACCAGCCATGTTTCCATCGTCGATCGTTACGGCAATGCTTTGTCAATGACCACCACCATCGAAAGTTCGTTCGGCAACGGTGTCATGGTGCATGGTTTTCTGCTCAACAATGAGCTGACCGATTTCTCTTTCCGGTTCGAAGAAGAAGACGAGGATGGGAATATAACACCGATCGCAAATCGCGTGCAGGCCAATAAGCGGCCCCGCAGTTCCATGTCGCCGACCATAGTGTTCGACCATGAAGGTAAGGTGGAACTGGTGACAGGGTCACCTGGTGGTTCGCGCATCATCGGCTATACAGCGCAGTCGATCGTGAACGTTATCGACTTCGGACTGGATCCCCAAGAGGCGATCAATGTACCCCACTACATGAACCGCAACGGACGCACCGATATCGAGGAGCCCATTCCCGGGATCACACTTGATTACGATGCCGATGCACTGAGGACGGCATTGATCGCGCGGGAGCACAGCCAGCTTCCAAATCTAGATCCGGAAGATCCGGACCAGGTGGGGATCATCGCCCAGACTAGTGGCCTATCGCTAATTCTAGTCACCGAAGACGGTCTGGTGGGCGGGGCCGACAAGCGCCGTGATGGTACTGTGGGTGGCTCGGATTTTCCGGGCAAATCGAAGCACGGAAAATCGAAGCACGGAAAATCGAAGCACTGAGCTACCGGTCTTGGGGCACAAGCATTAGCGAATATAAGGGAGGGATGGAGAGGACGAACCGGAACGCACTGCGGTTTCTCTCTCCATCCGGATTCTCCCATTGTGCGAATACCTGTGGTAGGTCGGGTCGTCAATGGTCATATTCCGGCAAGATGGGATTGAAAGGTCAGTAAACGAATGGCAGCAGTACAAACTTGCCATTCACTACCAATTTGCGAATGGCGGCGCAGGTGGCCGAACCTTGCCTATTGCGGTGCGACATTATTGTTCGCCGCAATAAATTTCCTGAGTGATTTACTCGGATAAGTATTTCCGACCCATCTGAGACATTCCAGGGCTTCGAGCGCGCTAAATGGACCCCTTAACTCCTTACTGGCAGTTCAATTGACAATTCTTTGCGAATTTTGTGCAAAATAACCTATCTCGGATTAAAAAATATTTTGATCTCCCACAAAGAAAAACCCCGCTCAGCAGGGTTTCTCAGAAAGCTATCCCAGATTGCCTCTTATTTGCGTCGAAGGAACCCTAACCCTACGATACCGATACCAAAAAGCGCTAAGATTCCTGGTTCTGGTACGACAACTATTCCTCCTTCTTGCTCAAATCCTGCGTACCTCACTTGTTCTTGAGAATAGTTATAGAATCCAAATTGACCTGATGTATAGCTTGAGTCATTTACTGTTACGTCCCACAGAATCCCTGACGTAACTGTATCCGTGACAATTATCGTAAACTCTCCAGGGTTTACATTAAAGTCAAGGTGAAAATCATAAAGCCGCCCATCTACCCAACCCTTGTCGCTGCCATGATTCGTCGCTAAGATCGAGTCTAATCCAGCAAAGCTAGCCGCGTTCACATTCTCCCAAAAAGCCCCCAAAGATAGATCAGTAAGACCGTCTCCAGTTGCTCCAGAGTATTTTTTTATCGACATACCTTCGTTGGCATCTGAACCGTCATACACATTGTTTTGTGTATTTTGTTTCCAGTCGAAAAGATAAAAATTGCTCGAGTTTTGATACCCGAACACAAACCCCATGAAATCATCGTCGGAGCCAGTTAGCACCTGCCATGACCCGTCAATCTCATAACTCGTTTGGTTAAGGTTATTTAGGAAAAATGAAGGATCTGCGTTTATTGTTTGCGTTACCTCAGTGTTGCCTCCTCCTAATACCCAGTTACCTGCTGGTTGGCCACCAGGGAAATTGAGAGTGAGAGGAGACCAAGAAGAGAGGTCGACGGGTACGGCGTTAGCCATAGAAGTCGCAGTAAGTAAGACTACAGCAGAAAGAATCCGTTTCATTATTTTCACCTCAAGCTTGATGGTCGCATGTTCAAACCTACACATTCCTTAAAGCAGCAGATTTCGAGCCAAATTTTATATTGTTTTAAATATCAATATGTTTGCTCTTAGCTAGGTTTCTAGCTTAAGACTGAATGTAAAAAATACTGACGGTAAAAACTCTGGCAATTTGTTTCCAATAACTTTGTTTGATACGGGCTTAAAATCTTTCAGATGTATATAACGCTATCGATACATCATCGATGTTTACCTGTTCTGAATTGCAGGCTGAGAGGTATTTCGTGTTGAATCGAAAGGACCTCCAAGCGCCGAGTATAAGAGTGTGTGCGAAGGTCTTGAATTGGCCGCTTCGGATCATCACAGTGGATTACTCAGGAATTACCGAGCGCTATGTTGTTCTGATTGGGTTTAAGTGGTGATAAGCTCGATTGATAAGACAGTCCTCGGCCAGAAAAAGACATACAAGCACCGATAAAAAACCCGGCACTAGGCCGGGTCAAATGGTATTCGATAGTTCTTATTCTCAATTCTGTTTCTTCTTCCTGGCAAAGCCGATACCGGCTAGGCCGAGGCCCATCAAAGCGATGGTGGTGGGTTCAGGGACTAAAGTGGGTATCGAGGCCAGTGAAATATTGTCCATATCACCTTCTGTAAATGCACCACCGGTTCGACCTCCGGCAATCAGCCGGTAGTTAGGTAAACTGGTTAGGTCGAGCCCTGCAATCGCTTGATCAGTAAAAATATTCTGTGTGCTGGGTGTACCGAAAACGTCGCTGATAATATCCATATTCACCAATGCGTTGCCAGCATCGGGGTTGATTGTAACAATCGCACGATGAAATATGTTGTCGTTTAAGTCGAGACCAAAGGAGAGACCGACATCAATTTCTGTTATCTGCACTCCAGCCCAATTCAAATTAACTACGTCGATATTTTGAAAAATATCCAGTCCGATCGTAAAGGCATCTGCAAAGCTTGGCCGTTCCCAGATACCTCCCCCCGCGCCAGGGTTAGAGCCCCCCGTACTTCCATACGTGGCTGTGCTAAATATACCGATACCCAAACCATCAGCTGCTGATCCACAGCAACCTCCTGCTGCCGCATTTGTCGCATCATCTGTCATGCGGAAATCGAATGACAGCACCAGACCGGTTGGCGCGGGTCCGGTTTGTGAAGCCTCTTCATCAAAAGCGATGGAATTGTTATTGCTACCATTCAGATTCGTTAGTCGCAAGAAATTTCCGGAAGGTCCACCTCCAATTATCGATGGTGCTCCTCCGCTTGTATTGGTTAAAGTGAATGGCGTAGTTCCGCCACCATCAAAATCTTCGAACAGTGTTGCGTTTGCGGATGTAGAAGAGAGTAAGAAAAGAGTTATGGCCGGTATATTAAAAAAATAGCGCAGTATCATGTCTGTTCCCCGTGGTGTCACCATTTAGCTGACCCCGGTCAGTTAGTTGCACGATTCTCTTCATGGCGGGGCCACGACTCTTCAGTGTTGATCGCAAGGCGTTGAGTTCAGACCGGTTACGCGCCTTCAGTTTTCATTGCGACGGTGACGGAGTTGTTGCCGATCCGCACCAGTCACCCTTCTGGATCAAGACGGTGGGAACTATCCCTGACGGGAGAGATACCCGGCCCCTGGCTTTTGTTGAGCCCCAGAAAAACATCGGTACCCCGCCATGGCCAAGTGGTGCTGTTCGTTTTTGTGGCGTCGCCTGAGCGCGATGGACGGTGTTTGTCCGTCGCGAACGGGTGGCTACCTTTGCAAACAGCTTCACAGATTGATGGCTCCTCCCTTGCAGGAGATCCAACCCATTTCTGGTTTCATAACAGGGGCGCATCAGTCTAAATTCTGTGTTCCACGATGCTGGTGATGGGATGCGATGGTGGCCAATCAGAATAGATGGTTTTCGGCCAACACCGGGACGAGCTCACCATCGCAGCCCAGAACTTATCCGTTCATGTAAACGCCTTGTTCACGTCAAAGGCTACATGATCACGCAGGATGTAGTAGCAGGCCCGTGCCAGCTTGTGGGCCACGGTCTTAATCGCGACGATGCCGTTATTTCGGGCGCGCTTGCGCTGATAGTAGCGTTTGATCTGGGGGTTGAAGCGTACCGCGAAGTTTGCCGCCTCGATGTAAGCCCAGGCCAGATAGCGGTTTCCATTTTTGGTGTTGCCGCGGCCCTTTCGCTTGCCGTTGCTTAATCGTTCGCTGCCCACGCAGCGGCAATAGGAGGCATAGTTGCCGACCTTGGCAAAGCGCTCGATCTCACCCGTCTCTAGCATGATGGTCAGCCCCAGAATCTGACCGATGCCACTCACCGTTAGCAAGGGTTTGAACTCGGGACGCAACCTGACCCGTAACTTGACCTGCTTTTCCAGCAGGGTGATCATCTCGTCCAACGTGTGCATCACCGCTAGGCTGCTCTTCACCGCCAGCGCTAGATCAAGTTCCGGTAATAGCCGGTCCACTTCTTCGCCCGATAACCGCTTGACCTGGTTGGCACTGAGCGAACGCCCACGGTTGCGTGCCATGAGGTTCTGGATCGACTGCAGATTACTGGTGCGCTGTTGCACCAGTTGACAGCGCTTACGCAGCAGGTCCCGAATCGGACGTTGCGCCTTCGGATAGATGTATCCTTCCGGTAGCAGTCCCAGGCGCAGCAGCTTCGCCAGCCAACAGGCGTCCGAGTCGTCATCGGCGTACTTGAGTCCTTGGTACTGAGTGATCGCCGCCGTGTTGGCCAAGTGCATCCGATAGCCAGCTTCCATCAACCCATCGACGAGCCAGTACCAGTTATAGGTCGACTCCACCACCAGACCTTCGATGGAACTACTGTAGGCTTCGAGTTCGGCGAGAACAACATCCAGGTCATTCACCAATCGCCGCCGGTACACCACCCGGTCCTCTTCATCCAACAGTGCGATTACGCTGTTGGTCGAGTGCAGGTCAATCCCACCATATAGTTTCATTGCAAGGCCCTCCGCTCAAATCTACTTTCTGACAACTCCTATCTATAAGGTACGACTTGGCTGACGGGTCGGCTAGATGCTTATCAGGATAGCGATTTCTTTATTCAGTTAACTGCCATTAACGGCCAGACTAATCGAATTATCTAGCAATATAGATGCCAATATATTTAAAGTCTTGAATTACAACTGGTTGAACTCAGTGTGAACCTGTGTTCCCACCGAATTAAGTGATAATTGTAAAATTAATTGACACTTGGAATCTTAACAGTCGGAGTCTATTCCGGGCTCGGAAGAGTCTATGGATTTTCAGAGATTTTCCGAACTAACGCAAATGGCAACAGTGCGTCGATGTTGCTCGTTTAGTGGTTATATTAGAGGTGACTAAAAGGCGGCAAAGGGTCGGGTACCGTCATCTCAGTAAATCACTCCGGATTTTATCTGGAACGCAAAATAATGCTGCGCTGCAATAGGCGGGAGTCGGCCAATAAAAGTTGCTCAGTATGGCTGTCGGGAAATTTTACAAACATCAATCCGAGTGTAGTGTTGAGAATTTTCAACTATCAGATACCGATAGGGTTTCTTGATATTGCATGAATCTTGCACCGGGATATTGAATATTGCATTTAGGATAGTTGTGATGGCCGGAATATCCTTCTTTCTTTCTGTGGCAGCCTTATCGATGAAACCGATGGAATACAGACGCACTCGAATAAAAGATCGCCGCGATTTCAAGTTACGACTAAAGCTTCCTTGTTGGGATCACGAAAATCGACTAATCAAAACAGATCGTCGGCGTATGCCAGATAGACGAACCGAGAATGTAATCGAAGATGAATGGGGCGAAGAAGATCAGGAAACCTCTTCTTAGTATATCTAAAGAAATTGAATGGTTGCGCAACCAAAACTCGCAATAGCTATCTAAGCCCGCTTCGGCGGCGTTTTTTTGGCTTCAGCAATTCTTGAGTATTTTAGTGCGATAACCATTATCGACCCGTTGCTGCCAATCAGAGAGGCGTGGGAGAATGACCGCTATGATCTTTATCTATATGGAAATGTGTCCACTTTCCTCTGCGTAATACACGTTCCCTTATCCCAACGTACATACACGCTAAATCAAATACTTAGGCTATGATTATGCACTTTAGACAGGTTTATGCTATTTTCAGTGCATGAAAAAGGAAAAACCTTATAAAGATATTGGGTTACTTGATTTCCAGGACAAATTTCCAACGGAAAAAGTTTGCTGGGATTACTTGGTCAACATGAGGTGGCCGGACGGAGTCATATGCCCCCGATGTGTGGATAGCAAGCTGGACTTCATACAAACACGAAAGGTGTTTGAATGTCGTCAATGCCATAGGCAAATATACGCTACGGCCGGCACCATATTTCATAAGAGCCGAGTGCCCTTGCGTAAGTGGTTTTGGGCAATTTACCTTATGGCGACCTCTAAAAAAGGCGTTTCAATGCTGTATCTCCAGAATCAGCTTGGACTGGGCTCATACCACACTGCATGGTTGATGGGGCACAAAATTCGTCAAGCGATGATTCAACGCGATAGCATGTATACGTTGGGCGGTACTGTTGAAACGGATGAAATCTTAATCGGTGGCAAGCAGTCCCTGGAGGAACGGCGTTTAAAAGGCGACAACAAAACCCCTTTCCTGATAGCTGTAGAAGAAAACTCAAATGGGGGACCAAGGTTCTTGTCATTCGAAGAGCTCGAAACGATTTATGAAGAGCATGTGGTTCCTGCAATAAAAAAGAATGTGCGTGCCGGAAGCAAAATAAAATCTGACGGATCGGGTGTTTATGTTAAAGCCCAAAAGGAGGGCTATAGACACGAACGATTAGTTGAGATGAAAGAACCAGAAAAAACGCATGAGCATTTGAAGTGGATTAATATTATTACTTCCAATCTAAAGCGATACCTTCTTTCCACCCATCATGGGGTTTTTCCTAAATACAGAAGAGCTTTTCTCGCTGAATTTGCTTACCGCTTTAATCGGAGATATTGGCCACACCAAGCCTTTGATAGGCTTCTGTATGCTTGTATCTATGCAGACCCTGCACCGTTACCTGTGTTACGTGCCTAATCATAACTTAGGCAGGTGCAAACCGGGATACGCGACAAATGTGGCTCAGGAATATCGGACACATGTGGGGTATATTTGTAGTTCGGCCATATAGAGCACAGATAAAGGTGAAGATATGAATACAAAAGAACTCATTGATGAGGCAGTCTCACTACCGGTTGAAGAACGAGCCTTAGTGGTAGATTCGCTGTTGCGTAGTTTGAACCAGCCGGAATCGGAGCTAGATAGGAAATGGGCTAAGGAAGCCAAAAGGCGTCTCGCTGAACTTAGGTCTGGGCGCGTAGAACCAATTCCTGGAGAAGAGGTCTTCGGAAAGGTGTGGGAAAGGTTTGAAAAATGAGCTTTTCCTTTCACCCAGAGGCAGAAGAAGAATTCAATAAAGCAATAGATTATTACGAAGACATAGAGCCTGGCTTGGGGTATGACTTTGCGCTGGAAGTCTATTCAACCATCAAACGGTCAGTCGAATTCCCAAAGGTTTGGGCTGTGCTCGAAGGAGATGTCAGAAGGTCTTTGGTAAGGCGATTTCCCTATGGAATCCTGTATTCGGAAGAACAAGATAGGATATTTATTGTGGCGGTGATGAATCTTCATCGAGAGCCGGAATACTGGAAGAAGAGAAAGTAAGAAAAGCCGAACAAGGCACTCAACTCGGACCGCCTCAGTCGCTGGCGCTCCTTCGGCGGCCGGTTAGCGCAAACGTTAGGGCTCATCAACCATAAAAGGAGATTGTCATGATTGTGCACGAGCGTGCAAAAGTGCTCCTCATCAGGGCAAGATTCGCTATTATTCTAAGCCAAATAGCGATTGTTTTTTCTCTATTAGTTTCGCTTGGTATTGGTGCAGCCCAGGCTGAATTTGTCTATCAATATACAGGTAACAATTACGAAAACTTCTACCCATCATCGGGTAATAGTTATGATATTTCCATGAGCATAGTAGGTAGCTTCACAACAGGTTCGCCTTTGATAAATTTCAAAGGTGACGCAAATTTGGATGTTATGCAGTACAGTTTTTTTGACGGACTCAATACGCTTACTGAAGCAGATTCAAAAGTTACTATGTTCTATCTTGAGACAAATGGCTCTGGAAACATAATGAATTGGTTTATCCGGTTAGATAATTTCGAGGACATAGTAAATATTGGAGACAGGGCTTATTTGATTGAAACTGTCAGCGATGAAATTATTCAACTTGATAGAGGCAGTATTGTCGAGTGCATTGAGGTAGGTTGCTCTACGGTTACATCTATCGCAAGCGCATGGTCGGAAAATCCAGGCAACTGGAGTGTCGTGCCTGTTTCCTCAGCCCTATGGCTCTTCGGCTCCGGCCTGCTGGGGTTGATCGGAATCGGAAGGAGAAAGAAAGCAGCTTAACTTTAACACTCACACTGATTCACCCCCCCATACTCACCAAAATTGACCCACCCCGGTATTCGCGATAGCGCTGCCCACGATTTCTGACCCAACTCAACAACGAACTCCTATTATTTGCTGATATAGCTCCCTCGGCCAAGACTCTCCGAAACGATTTCCATCGAAGAGAAGCTTGGTATGGAAAAGAGACGTTGTGCCGCTTGTCACAAACTCTTTCACCCCCGTCCTCAATCCCCTGGTCAGAAGTTCTGCGCTGCCGCTGACTGTCAGCGGGAACGCAAGCGTCGCTGGCAGAAGGCCCGGCGAGCTGCCGAGTCGGATTACCGGGATAACGATGTTCAGGCCACCCGGCAGTGGCGCAGCCGGCATCCCGACTATTGGCATTCGTATCGCCGCAAACACCCTCAGTCGGTCATCCGAAACCGGGAAAAGCAGCGTGAACGCGATCGCTCCAGGGGGTTGCCGCCGTCCCGTTCGCCACCAGCGCCTCGTCTTGCAAATGAGGACGCGTCAAGCCTTCATTTTCGATTTGAAACCGGGACTTATCGCATGATTCCTGTGACTGGGCGGGATCTTGCAAATGAGGATGCGTGCCTGGTGAAAATCGCTTTATTATCGGGAGGTTAAACGATTTTTACTGTCATCTTGCAAATGAGGACTTCATCGCCATAGGGCCTGAGGGCGAGTAGGGTTTGAGGCATGACGAGCTTTGCCATCCAAACCCTGGAGTCGGATCTGCACCGCCTGGAACTGCGCTTTGCCTCCCTGCGGCTGCGCCAACCCCGGGTAGTCGACCGTCTGGCTCGCTCGATCGAACAAAACGGTCAACTGGTCCCGGTGGTGGCGGTAGCCGAGCAGGAGGCGCGGTGGGTGCTGATCGATGGCTATCTGCGCATCGAGGCCCTACGCCGCCTGTCCCGGGATACCGCCCGGGTGGAGCTATGGGATTGCCCCCTCGCGCAAGCCCTGCTGATTATTCTGGTACGCATGCAAGGGCGCACCTGGGAGGCGATCGAGGAAGGCGCCATCATCCGCGAGTTGATTACGCGATTTGACCTTTCCCAGCGCGAAGTGGCACGCCAAAGCGGTCGCGATGTGAGTTGGGTGAACCGGCGCCTGAGCCTGGTACAGGCGCTGCCCGAAGCCTTGTTTAGCGCCATCTGCCGGGGAGAGTTTTCCACTTGGGCGGCCACCCGGGTGCTGGCCCCGTTGGCGCGCGCCAACGCCGATCATGCCCAGACGCTGATCGCCTCCCTGCAGCGCGAACCGCTGACCACCCGCGAGCTGCACACCTGGTATCAACATTACCAGAAGGCCAATCGACCCAAACGCGGACGCATGCTGGCTCAACCCCGCCTGTTCTGTCAGGCCTTGCAGGCGCAGACCCGGGACCAGGCAGCCAGTGAGCTGCGCGCGGGACCGGAAGGGTCCTGGCTGGCGGAGTTGAAACGCTTGACTCGGCGTCTGCGTGGCCTGCACAAGCAGCTGCCGTTGGTCTTTACCGGCGTCCTGGAAACGGGGCCGCTGCAGCAGGCCTGGACGGAGATGAAAACTCTGGTTCAGGCAGTAGACGAAACACTGACGAGGTATACCCCCCATGATCCCCCCGGAAATCAGAGAGGCGATTCTGGCCCTGAACAGCAAAGGCACCCGGATACGCAAGATCGCCCGGTTGTTGAAGATCTCGCGCAACACCGTGCGTCAGGCGATACGCCAGCCGCCGCCACCCCAAGGCATGGTGGAACCGGAGATTCCAGCTCACCTGCTGGAACCGATCAGCGAAGCCTTTGTACGTTGTGAAGGCAACGTGGTGCGGGTACAAGAGGTCCTCGCGGCGGATCACGGGATTACCATCCCCTACAGCACCTTGACCCGTTGGGTGCGCGAAGCGGATTTGCGGTCACCGAAACAGCGTACCGGACGTTATCATTTCGGGATGGGTGAGGAGATGCAGTTCGATACCTCGCCGCATCAGCTCAAGTTGAACGATCGTCCCGTCAAGGCCCAGTGTGCATCCCTGGTGCTCGCCTATTCCCGGCGCGACTTTATCCAATACTACCCATGCTTCACCCGCTTCGAGGCCAAGGCCTTTCTGCGCGAGGCACTGGACTTTATGGATGGAAGCGCCCGTCGCTGTATGGTTGACAACACCAATGTCGTGGTGGCATCGGGCACTGGACCCGATGCGCTGATCGCCCCGGAGATGGCCGCCTTCGGGCAGATCTTCGGCTTTGCATTCGTCGCGCATGCCGTCGGCGATGCCAATCGCAGCGCCTATGTCGAGCGCTCTTTTTACTATGCGGAAAGAAACTTTCTGCCGGGACGCCAATTCGCTTCCTGGGACGACCTGAACGCCCAGGCCCGGGCCTGGTGCGAGCAGATCGCCAATCAAAAACCCAAACGCGCCCTCGGCATGAGCCCAGAGGCCGCCTATGTCCTGGAAAAACCCTACTTACTGCCCTTACCGCCGCATCTGCCACCGGTCTATCAAGCCTGCACCCGCATCGTCGATGTGGAAGGGTATGTCTACCTCGATACCAACCGATATTCTGTACCTGAGCGACTGATCGGAAAAACAGTCGAGGTGTACAAATATCCGCAGCAGGTGAAGGTCCTGTTTCGTCACCGGGAGGTGGCCGAACACCCCCGGCTGGTGGGCAAACGCGATGCGCAAAGCACGCTGAAGGAGCACCGCAGACCCAAAAGACGCCAAGCCTATCAGGGGCCTTCCGACGAAGAACGGCAACTGTGCGGACAATCGCAGCTACTGGACCGCTATGTCAGCGGTTTGAGAAAACGCAGCCCCGGCCGCGGGGTGTCGCGCCTGCGCCGACTGCTGCTCATGCGCCGCACCTATCCCCGGCAGGCCTTTTTTGCCGCCGTCGAAACGGCGCTGCAGTACGGTCTGTACGACCTGCACCGGCTGGAGCATCTCATCCTGGAACGGGTGGCCGGCGACTTCTTTCAAATCAACCCGGATGAGGAGGAGCCCGAGTTTTGAGCGCCCGCTCCCCATGCCCTGAAACAGGAGATCGCCGCCATACGTGAGAAACTCCGAGAGATCCTGCAGGAACTGCACCTCCAGGGGATGATTGAGGGTCTCGACAAGGTACTGAACCAGGCCGAGAAAAACGCCACCCCGGTGGTCGAAGTCTTCTATCGCCTGGCCCTCGAAGAGCAGCGGGTGCGCCACGAAAAAAGCCTGGCCAATCGCCTCAAGCAGGCGCGCATGCCTTGGGACTGGACCCTGGAGAGTTTCCCTTTCGCCCAACAGCCCGGCGTCAACCAAACCCAGATCAAAACACTCGCCGGCATGGACTTTATACGCCGCGCCGAGAATCTGGTACTGATCGGCCCACCCGGTACCGGCAAATCCGGTCTGGCCTGCAGCCTGCTGCGACAGGCCTGCTTCAACGGCTATCGCTGCCGCTTCTACGATGCCCAGGCCTTGCTGGACGAACTCTATGCCTCACTGGCCGACCGCAGCACCCCTCGGCTCCTCAGGCGCCTGAGCAATTATGACGCCCTCTTGATTGACGAAATCGGATATCTGACGCTACGGCCGGAACAAGTCAATGCCTTCTTCAAACTCTTGGAGCTGCGCTATGCCCGCAAGGCGACGATCTTGACTACGAACTTGGATTACCCCGAGTGGTATGACCTGTTCAAACGTAAACCACTGGTCGATGCACTCCTCGATCGACTGCGTCACCACTGCATCACCGTGCGCATCGACGGCCCTTCTCTACGTATGCCGGATCAAACAGCTGACCAGCCGACTCAGGACCTACCCTCATAATCCAAACCAAGGTGAGAATAGACGATGGATGAACAGCGCATGCTAAGCTTCTTGTTTTCCCCTTGTATGTCCGATGAGGCAGCTTATGAAATCTCTGAATTTCTAGCGGTGCTTAGCCTGGCATTCGAGCAACATTACTTCGCTCAAATCAGGCGGCATTTGCAGGCGATCAATCCCAAACGAAATGAGCTTTCTGATAACCCCTGGGAAGACAACCCATTCTAGTCGGGAAATCCTTTCCTCAGATTGCTGGCTAATTTATCTCTCACGCCTGACTCTTCCAACCAACCGTTCGCCATTCCTGTCCTTCTTTCCTTATCCCGCTCGCAACAAGTGCGCAGCCAGTGGGTCAATTATTTTGAGCATTTCCGGGTCAGGTTTTTTTAGCGTCAAAGAGCTTAATCTACAGCAGCTCTTAAACGGCGGCCTCAGGACCGCCTTTTTTTATTGCGAACAGCAAATTTTGGCCGATCTAGGGCGTAGAGGTGAGCAAATCCCGGGGGAGTTAGTCGGATGTCTCTGATAGTTCATTCAACACTTCAGACGACTATCAGCCAGCTCAGATAACAATCTCATCAGGGTGCTGATAGCCATTACAAGATGAAGTGCTCTCTATCATCCTGCTACCATTCCATACCACTGTCGCCAAATTGAGCAACCCTTTGCTGAATCTTTATGAGTGCACAATGTGAAACGACCGCAAAGCGTGCTACCGGGGCATCGATGAGCCTCTTCGAGCGCTGGCTTTCCCTATGGGTAGCGCTCTGCATCGTCGCCGGTGTGGTGTTGGGTCAACTGTTCCCGACGCCGTTCCGAGTCCTCGGCCGTATGGAGGTAACTCAGGTTAATCTCCCTGTCGGCCTGCTGATCTGGGTGATGATCATCCCGATGCTGATGAAGGTCGATTTCAGTGCGCTCCATCGGGTGAGGGAGCACTGGCGTGGTATAGGTATCACTCTGTTCGTCAACTGGGCGGTAAAACCCTTTTCAATGGCGCTGCTCGCCTGGCTTTTCATCCGCCACGGCTTCGCCCCTTGGCTTCCTGCGGAACAGCTCGACAGCTATGTCGCTGGGCTCATTCTCCTTGCCGCCGCCCCTTGCACCGCCATGGTCTTTGTGTGGAGCCGGCTCTCTGGTGGCGACCCCTACTTCACCCTCACCCAGGTGGCGCTCAACGACACCATCATGATCTTTGCTTTCGCCCCTATCGTCGGTCTGCTCTTGGGACTCTCTGCCATCATCGTACCTTGGGCCACCCTATTCACCTCCGTGGTGCTCTACATAATCATCCCGGTCATTCTTGCCCAAGTGTGGCGCCACGTCCTGCTGCAACAGGGACAGACGAAATTAGATGCCACTCTAGCCACCCTCGGCCACCTTTCCATCCTGGCGCTGCTCGCCACCCTGGTGCTGCTTTTCGCGCTCCAGGGCGAAGCGATCATTAAGCAACCGCTGATCATTGCGCTCCTCGCTGTACCGATCCTGATCCAGGTCTTCTTCAACTCAGGGCTGGCCTACTGGCTGAACCGTAAGGCGGGTGAGCAGCACAGCGTCGCTTGCCCCTCCGCGTTGATTGGCGCCTCCAATTTCTTCGAACTGGCGGTGGCTGCGGCGATCTCCTTGTTCGGCTTTGAATCAGGAGCTGCCCTGGCTACGGTGGTCGGCGTGCTCATCGAAGTGCCGGTGATGCTGCTGGTGGTGAAGATCGTCAATCAGAGCAAAGGATGGTATGAGACAGGCCTTCCCTCGCCCTGAATATCGGAAAGTCAATCCGCGCCACGAAGCTAATAACAACAGCCTGCACTAACGCACAAGAGGATTATGTGCCTTGCCCTTTGCGCTGACGACTGCTACACACACTTTTGGCTGGCTACGCCTATTGCGGCGCAGGATTGCGACAAGTAATTCCTGAGTAATCTACTGAGATGACTCGAGACGACCCACTGCCGCCGTTCAGGTCTGCCGCGCTGAACGACCGGTCTGTAGCAGGAACAGCGTAAGCGTCTTGCGAATTACCTCTTTCCGAGGCTTTGTGTATTCCACATGATGAGCCCATCGTACATCGACACACCGGGGGTCCATCATGAAACGGAGCGTATCGAAAAGAGAGGAAGATCGCCAGCGTTGGCTTGACCGAATAAACGCCTGGCAGAATAGCGATCAATCCCAAAAGGCGTTTTGCAAAGAACATCAACTGGGATACGCGTCTTTCCGGAGATGGCGCCGGATATTAAAAGCGGAAGATGCCAAGGTAGCCGTGTTTCCTGGTGAACCAGTTCGCTTTCTACCAGTGAATGTGCAGGAGCCGATTTCCTCGAATCTGATGATACACATCCAGAATGATCTGCGTATTGAAGTAGTGCCTGGATTCAATCTACAGCTTCTCCAGCAGGTCCTCCAGGTGTTGCGAGCATCATGATTTCGTTTGGTTCAAACACCAAGGTTTATCTGGCAACCGGTCCCACCGATATGCGCAAAGCGGTGAATGGACTAATGGTACTGGTCGAGGATGTTCTGCAAGCGGATCCTTTCTCCAGTCATCTGTTCGTTTTCTGCAACCGGTTGCGCGATAAAATCAAGATCCTGTATTGGCACAATAATGGCTTCTGGCTGTTGTACCGGCGTCTGGAAAAGCAACGCTTTTGGTGGCCGGGCACGCATGAGAACGTTGCCCTGGAGATCTCGACACGCGAACTGAGCTGGTTACTCGATGGGCTGGATATCACGCGGGTCGAGGCGCATAAAGCGACGACTTATTCTCTGTTTTGACAGGTTATATTGCTGCTGAATGCCAGCCTGTTTGTTATAATTCCGTGCATGAATCCAGCGGCCTTTTCTCTTCCCAGCGACCCCGATCAGCTCAAGGAGGAAGTGGTTAAACTGCAAGGTGCCGTCAAGGAAAAAGAACAAACGATTGCCGAGAAAGAGCAGCGCATCGAACAACTGCTCGATTACATTCTGTTGTTGCGCAAACGCCAGTTTGGCGCCAGTGCGGATCGTCCGAACAAGGATCAGTTCAATCTGTTCGACGAAGCCGAACTGGAACAGCTGTTGGCGGACCTGGATATACCAGATCCGACGGACTCTGAAGCAACTGCAAAAGAGAAGACAGAGAAGCAACGCAAGAAACCAGTCCGCCGCCCACTGCCTGCGCATTTCGATCGAGTAGAGAAGATTATCGACCTCTCCGATGAACAGAAGGCGGAGATGGGGGATGATTGGACCTTCATTGGCTACGACACATCAGAGCAACTGGCGGTCATTCCACAGCAGCACTATGTGATTGTCTACAAGCGTGCCAAGTATGTTCCCGGTAATGACGAGGTTGTCGGTGCTCAAGAGGGTGTGAGAATCGCACCTCGCCCGGATCAGATCCTTCCCAAGTCGATAGCCCACCGCTCGCTGATTGCCGATGTGGTGGTTCGCAAGTTCGTCGATGGTCTGCCGTTCTACCGTCAGGAAGCAATCTATGCCCGAGAGGGCATCGATCTGAGCCGTCAGACGATGAGTGGCTGGGTGATACAACTGCATGAGCGGCTATCACCGCTGATGGCGGTTATGAAGCGACTGCTTTATGAGGGCCGGGTGATCCAGATCGACGAAACCCGTTTGCAGGTACTCAATGAACCGGGGCGGGAAAATACCCAATTGTCGTACATGTGGGTCTATGGGGGTGGTCAACCGGACAGGCCGGTGATCTGGTATCAATATGCCGACACCCGCAGTGGTGATGTGCCCTTGGAATTTCTCGCTTCTCAGGAAGAAGATTCCCTGGAAGGTGCGATGTATCTGGTGACCGACGGCTACGAGGGGTATAACGCGCTGTCCAAGACCCCTGGCATCTTGGGACATTGCGCCTGTTGGGCGCACGCGAGGAGAAAGTTTGTCGATGCGACCCATGGACGGAAGAATAGCGCGGCTGCCCATCAGATGGTGGCCTTGATCCGCAAGCTGTATCAGGTCGAGCGTGCCGCCGAGGAGAAGACGGCGGAGGCCCGAAAAGCGATCCGCCAGGCGCAGGCCGAACCAATCCTGGAGAAGATTAAGTCCTGGCTCGATGAGAAAGTGGGACAGGTGCTGCCGAAGAGTCCGTTGGGGGTGGCGGTCGCCTATACCCTGGGGTTGTGGCCGAAGCTGATCACCTATCTCGAAGACGGAAACATCCCCATCGATAACAACGAAATTGAAAACGCCATCAGACCTTTTGTGATAGGCAGGAAAAATTTTCTCTTCTCTGGCAGCCCTCGGGGAGCGGATGCCAGTGCCACCCTATACACTTTGGTAGAATCCGCCAAGGCGAATGATCTCGAACCCTGGGCCTATCTGAACTATCTGTTCGAGAAACTGCCAGCGACCAAATCGGAGCAGGCGTTACTGGCCTTGCTACCGCAGAATTTGAAAACGGAAGACCTGAAATAATTGGGTCAATCCCGCAGTTTCCCAGACGCTTACGGAACAGCCGTTCCCGATCAAGCTTTTCGGCAATCATGATGCATGAAAGGTGGATGTGGCGAATTGGCGCATTCGCGCTAGACCAGCCAGTTAACGCCCAAAAAAGGCGGTCCCCGGAGGGACCGCCATGGTTAATCTTGAATAGGGTTATACAGATTCTGACTAGATAGGTTGATCATCGTGTATAAGGCGTTATACAAACCTATCGAATCTTCCGGTATGGGGCGCGAAGTGTTCAATCTGCGGCAAAGCAATAGAACTTACCGGCGCCTCCAGTAATTTTAAGACCTTCCTGGCTGCAACCACGACTTGGGTGCGCAGAACTCCACGAAGTATTTCCACCACCGTGACGATCATGATGACCAACCTGCGCACTTCCCTTGTCGCTGCTTGTCCAATTATTGCAGGTGTGGTCGGTTTCATCCGGGAAGTATGCGGTACCATCATCCATGCTGCCTGTCAGAATGTCATGCTCATTGGGCTTGTCACCACGACCCTTAATGCGATTACCCGATTCGTCGAGAGCGGTTTCCAGCGTAATAGTCTTATTATACAGGTGCAGGTCGGTCGGGTTGGTTGCGATCAGCATGCCGTGGGCGTTGTACCAAGGCCCGTTACCGATACGTGAACGGGCAGATATTCCGCGTTTGCCGTCCTCTTCTGTACTCAGATAGGCCCGCCAGTCTCGACTACCTGCACCCGCTGCCGACGCAAGCTTTTTGCAATGCGCATCTGCGCCTGCTAGACCACCTAGATCGGCACCCTTACCCATGCCCACACTTGTAACGAAAAAGCCCATCGGCCTTTCCTCGGCATTCACCGACAGCGAACCAAGTAGTACGCTGACACCAAGTATTGTTCTGATAACCTTATTTTTCATAGAGTATTCTCCCTTGGTAGTTTCATTATTTTACATATTCAATTGGGTACGGCCCAATCGAGTATAGCGAATATCGCCTTGGGGTCGAAGGACTGAGACGAGAGGCTCCTCCGCCATGAGGTCCGCTTAGCGCATGGAGCGGCGGTCGTTGGTGCCAACTACCCTGAACGGTTGTTCCTGGCCGGACTGCCTTATCAATCGATCTTATCACCACTTAAACCCAATCAGTGAAACATAGCGCCCGGTAATTCCTGAGTGATTTACTGCAATGACGGTACCCGACCCAAACCCGACGGTCACGCACCCGACTTGCGATAGTCCGCTTCCAGTAGTAGAGGAGACGGTCGAAAAATTAGCACGAGTGACGGCCCATCGGCCAAAGCCGTCTTTAACGCTGCTAGCTTCCCGCGACCGCTGTGGGCTCATCTCCGGACACAGGCCAAAAACCTCGAAGAGCGGCGGCTTTTTGACTACCCTTCGGACCAGAGTCGACCCACGTCACCCGCTGGGTGGGCCCGGAACGTCTGCTCCTGACCAGGTTTTTCTTGATGAACCCAAGAGCAGCTAGGACTAGCACTTACCCTCATTCCTAAACTGGACATATTGGCTTAAGTAGTGCATGCTTGTCGCATGATCACACAAAACCAAATCAAGCGGACGCTGTCGACGCCCGCGAACATAGAATATATCAGGCAGCTGCTGGAGAACGAAGATATTCTCCATCGAACGGATTTAGCTGCACGAACCTGTAAGCATTTTAAATTTTATGATGCGCGTGGCCAGATCCAGATCAGTAGTTGCGCGAAGGCGTTGCGGCAGTTGGAGCAGGCCGACCACATTACGTTGCCTGGTATACGACGCAAACGGGCCAAGAAACAGTCTCGCCGTTTACCCGAACCTGTACCGCTGCCTATTGATGTTCCGCGTGAGGTCGGTGGTGTTGAGGATTTACGGCTGGTGCTGGTGTGTAGCGATGAAGAGAAGCGCGTATGGAATGAGTTGATGCTTAGCGAGCATCCATTAGGTGAAGGTCCACTGGTGGGTCGGCAATTACGCTACTTGATCAATTCCCGACACGGCTGGCTGGGTGGCTTTGGATTTGCCGCGGCAGCCTTGCAACTGGCGGACAGGGACAGGTGGATTGGGTGGGATAAGGAGCAACAGCAAGCCCACTTGCATCGGGTGGTCGGCATGAGTCGTTTTCTGATTCGACCGAGTGTGGACTGCCACAATCTGGCGTCGAAGGTTTTGAGCATGAGCGTGGCGCAGCTGGCGGTTGATTTTGAACAGCGCTATCAATACAGCCCCTATCTGCTGGAGAGCTTTGTGGATACGGAGCGCTACTCAGGTGCCTGTTATCGGGCGGCCAACTGGATCGAGATCGGGCAAACCAAAGGGCGTGGCAGACAAGATCGGTTTTCCAAATCGGCACTCAGCCACAAGGCTATTTATGTCTACCCGTTGGAAAGCGGATTCAGGAAACAGTTGGGGCTATCGCCTAATGTGGGAGCAGGCGCATTAGACGTAGCGGAAGGATTAGATGCGCAGTATTGGGCTGAACAGGAGTTTGGCGATGCACGACTGGGCGATAAGAGGTTGAGTAAAAGACTGGTCAGTGTGGCCAAGGCCAAAGCTGAGGTGCCAACCCGTGCCTTTAGTGGCGTTGCCAAGGGTGACTGGGCAGCCACCAAAGCCTACTACCGGATGATCGATCAACCGGAAACCTCGGCGGTCACCATGGCTAATATCCTGGCGCCTCACCGTCAGCGCACCGCGCGACGGATGATGGGGCAAAACACGGTGCTGTGTTTGCAAGATGGCAGCGAACTAAATTACACCAACCTGGATAGCTGTACCGGCTTGGGCGAGCTCAAAGCTAATCAGACCGGCGCCAAGACAATGGGACTGAATTTGCATTCAACGTTCGCAGTGGCTACTAACGGTCTTCCTCTGGGGGTAGTAAAAGCTCAGTGCCTTGCCCCGAAGATCAAACCAGCCACTGACAAACGCAAACCATCGCAGATCCCGATTGAGGAAAAAAAGACCTTTGTCTGGATCGAGCATCATCGTGATCTGGTGGAGCTGGCCGGGTCTATGCCACAGACGAAGCTGGTTGATGTGTGTGATCGGGAAGCGGATTTTTTCGAGTTCTTCGATGAGCAACGTAAAAATCCCCGTGTTGATATCCTGATCCGAGCCAAGCATGACCGCAACCTCAAGGAAAAGCCCTTCAAGTTATTCGCCGCCGTTCGTCAGGCCCCCGTACAAGGCCGGATCCAGGTTCCGATCCCGAAGCAAAGTGCCCGAACCAAGAAAAGCAAACAAAAAGCTCGCGCAGCCCGGCCAAAACGATTGGCGGAGCTTGCGTTGCGTCATCTGCAGATCCAACTGCCTGCGCCAGAATATTATGCCGACAGCCCCCCCGTTACAGTGGAATTGATTCACGCTGTGGAGGAAAACCCACCAGCGAACACCGAGGCCGTGGAGTGGTTCTTGCTGACCACCGTGACCATCAACTGTGCGGCGGATATTGAACAGTGTCTGCGTTGGTATACATTACGCTGGCGCATAGAAGACTGGCACCGGGTACTGAAATCGGGTTGCTCTATCGACAAACTCGCCCATGAGAGCGCAGAACGTCTGCGTCGAGCCATCGCGATCAATCTGGTCGTTGGTTGGCGAATTATGTTGATGACACTGCTGGGTAGAGAAACTCCGGGACTCCCTGCCGAGATACTCTTCTCTGACATTGAAATACGCACCCTGCGGGCTTACGCTAAAAAAAAAGAATTGAAGCCGCCTACACGACTGGGTGACGCAGTACGGCTGGTCGCTTCAATAGGGGGCTATCTGGATCGGAAAAAAGATCCACCCCCAGGACACCAAATATTGTGGTTGGGGTATACGGCGTTTCAGTATATGAGTACCGGGTATTCACTGATGGATGACGGGTGATGGGCATAGTTACCCCGTATCTGTTTATGGGTAAGAGGCAGAGCTAGGACGTCCTCGCTTGGGTCGGAAATAGACTCCGATTATTGCTTGTCTGCTGAGCATGTTTCGCGCCAGGACGATGAGCGTTTTATCAGGGGTTAATGCTACAGCTCTGTCCCTGGGTAGCCTTCGATCTAGCCGGGCAGGTTCCATTCGTCATCTGAAGTCGCCGGACGCAATGTCGACATGTATTCCTCGCTGAGCGGGAAAACGAAGATCTCGTTTTCCGCGTCAGGACGATACTTCGCCCAACTCTTGTCAGAAACGAAGAACACGGGACCGAGCGCAGCGGTCAGGTTTTCCAACATAACTTGGCGTGCAAAGAGGGTACGTTCCTTGCGCGACGGGCTGCCTGCTGGTGGCTCCCAGCCGAGTCGGCGCATATCGAAGCCGAGGTAAAGATAGTCGCCATCGCCGCTGACGAACACAAAGGATTTCATCAGGTGCTCCGGCCCTTTGTGCCACGCATCGTCACGGCCAAGAAACGTAATTGTGCCATCGTGACAGCGCAGACGTTTTTCACCGTCGCGATCTTTTGTCGCAGAAAAGGCGTCCTCGAACTGCGACAGATGATCGTGGGTGACGCCTTCCATCAGGGGTGAGAAAAGCTTCTGGAGCTCGTTCTGACGTTTCTTTCCTTTCACCCTAAGGCGGACAAGCAGGGAGTCATCACGCCCGGGTCGACGGAAATCGAAGGACGGCGTTGCGGAGGCGGTAGATTTCGCCTTGCTTGAGCGCGCAGCCTTTTCGGAGGCTTCTTGGTAATCTTGGAGGTTATCGAAATGCAGCAGTCTTCCACGAATCATTGCGTAGTACTCGGTTTCACCCACCTGACCGTACCAGCAGGTCAGAAGCGCTTTTTTCGCATCGAAAGCGTTCAGTGCGCTGAAGAACCCCTCGAGTTTCTCCGTGTCTATGTCGGCAAATACGAAGGTGTGCGTATGTTGCCGCTTGTCGACCTCGTACACGTGATCTTGTGCCGGCTCGGTAAGTAAATGGGAGTTTACGAGATCGACGATCTGCCCAGCGTGCTTTTTGTGGGTGTTGGGGGCCTCGAACGAAAGGGTGACATCGTTTCCTGACATATTTACTCCGTGTCCGTATTTGACTGTGCGCGCTGGAAATATCGGCGGGTAGTGACTTTTCTGTAGTGGGTTCAGTGTGGCGAACGGTGTCGCATCAGCACTCAGTGCAAGGCAAGTGCCAGCGTCCTCGACCGCGAACATAATGAAAGTCATGCTGCCAAAATAATGTGGCTGTAGGCTGGAAACATAACCGCTATTCAAACTGCTTAAGGCTTTCGCCGATATTGTTGGCAGCCGTCGTTCAGGCCAATCTAACTCCGCAGAAAACGCAGAGAAACTACTCCTGGCAAAAGTCCTGGCAGAACCTTTTCCTTGGGCGATGGCTCAGGAGGGGGCTGGTGCTCGCGAAGGAATTTAGCGGATTGTGAAATGTTGGGCTGGGAATGCCCTCGGGGATCAGACAGTTAGGCGCTTGCGCTCCGCAGCGACGCCGGCCGTCTGCGTGGGACGACACGCTCAAGGAATTCTCGCCATAGCCGATGCTTGTGTGAGCGCGAATCTGCATGAACAACACGTGAGGAAACGGAAAACCCATGCGAATTATCCATCTTCCCCAAGCAGTCCGGGCTATGCCGCGGCCCGAAGATTCAACAGCGTACAGAATTGAAACTCTGCCGGCTAATGTCGACATTTCAGAGTCTGAGATGGTGATATCTGACTACGGCATCTGGCTCTGGAATCGGCGAAGTGTTCGGTATCAGGGGGAAACGTACCGGGTCGATTGTGAAGCCGATGTGGTTCCGAGCGTTGCCGCCTTTGCAGATGGTAGATGCCGTCTCGTTGATAAAGTGGGAAACTCGCCGGACCTGGGACCTGAGCTTCAGTTACTGCTCGTGGACAGTCTTGACCCCAAACGTCGGGATCTGATTACTCACGCAGACAAGGTCTGGGGATGTCTGTTTGATATGGAATCTTTCGAGATGAAAGATGCTCTTGGCGATTTTGCCACGGGCACATTCAAATCGACGGATGAGATAAGGACGGCGGCCAAGTCGATTCTTCTTGAGGACAAGATTGTCGGATACGACAGTAAGGAAACGCAGCTCATATGTCTCGATCACGATCTGAATACGCAATGGAGATTTAAGCCGGAGCGGTCGTTTGAGACCCGGTATGTGACGCCACTGCTTGTCTTTCGTGATCTGGTCATACAGAACTTCGGGCCAGACAAGGCGTGGAAAACGCCGGGAGCGCTACTCAAGGGGCAGAAGACTCAGGACGTTCTTCACTATGGTGAAGGCCTTCTCTTTGCGGTTGAGCTCCAGAGCGGCAAGGCTCGTTGGCAGTGCGTCATCCCGAATGCCATTGACAGCATGATGATCAACGGTTCCCAGTTGCTCGTATGCTCGGTCAACGAGTTGCATATCCTTGATGCTGCGACAGGCGAGACCCAGCAGGTTGTCTCTACCGGTCTCAGTGATGACTATGATCGTTACCTCAACGAAAGTTTTGTTCATGTAAAGGATGGTTGTGTTTTCTTTGCGCACCCCGCTGATGCCTGCATCTTGGTATATTCATTGGCGGAACTCGAGCTGATACGCCGTATCGATATCCCGGCGCCGTACACCGTGAAAGAACTACTGAAGCAAGCGGACATTGAAAGAAAGGTGATCTATGAGCTGACATCGCGCAGCGCGCTTGAGCGCTGCCACATGTCGCCGTTACTCGAGATTGATCTCGACGATCTGAATTCCGAGATTGAGACACTGAACGGGCCACCCGTTAACGTTGAACTGAGGCCGGCAGCCGACAATCCTGAGCATGTGGAAATCTGGGTGTTTATGCGCGACTTTCCGCTCGATGAAGCAATGTTGTTTGCCGAGATGCATCTACAAAACCAGGCCTACTATCACGGTCGGCAGGGCGCACATCTCGCATCCGTACACATCACTGATAACTTCAACGGCAAGGTTCACTTCGAGTACAGCGGCAGTGATCGCCCGGCCGCAGAGGTGGAAGCAAAACTTTCGATGTTGCGGGCGCGTTTTGCCAAATGGGCTTCTGAGGAGGCGTTCGCCAGCATCGACCCGGTGCCGAAGGATGATTGTTCTCTCGAGGCCGTATATCTGGCTGACCGTTAGGATTCGGTAAGCGGAGAGCTCAGCGTGGTTGTGGTTCCCGATAACTGGGATCAGCCCTGCTGATCCGCGTATCCGGATAGCGTCGCCTGGCACAGCAATGGAAGGTCCCTGAATGAAGCAAATTAGTCAATGGAAATCGCACTACCTGGCAGCGATCGGTAGCAACCCAGTTCGCGCCGGCATCCCGAACGCGGCGCCTGACTGGGAACAGCTTATCCCCAGCGGGAATGCCGGCGGTAGCCTTGTCGACGATAGTGCCTACTATCATAACGGCGGGGCTCGGCAGGTCGCATTCAGGCTCGCCGATGGTGCGAAGTTGTGGGACGTAGAGTCTGCGGCCCGCGAAAGCTCGGGAAGTGATGCCATGATTCTTGGCGACCTGCTGGTTAGAGCGGCGCCGACCTTGGTTAGGGACAAGAAGACGGGCGCGCTGGTGGCGGACCTTAAGGCATCTCTGAGTTGCCCGTAAGACACCTTCGGTTTTGGAACGTTCTCTTTTTGTTATGAATGGAATGGCAATGTTCTGTTCCTGCTGCAAAGACCGAATTACCAATTCAGGCTGGTTGATGCCACGGACTTCTCAGAACTGGAATGGGAGCTCGGCCCCGGCTATATCGTGAAGGATGAAGGCGACAGGATCGTGTTCTCAAGCGGTGCGCAACCGGATTTCATCGAGATCTACAACAAACCGCAACCCACTGTGATCACGCGGATACAGGATCCGTATTTCGATCTCTCACGTGACCAACCCAAGTTCGCCCTGCATGGCGATATTCTGTCGGTTGGTACGAACAAGGGAGGCGTCTTCAAAGCGTGGGACACAAATTCCGGCGAGCTGTTGTGGGAAAGCCCATGTCCCCTTGCAGTTTCCGACGCTCCCGATGAGGAGTCTTTAGACACGCGGTTGGAGGGATTCATCGCGGTAGAGGATGGCTTCCTGGTATTTCGATACTTCACTATCGGCAAACGGTCGCTGACCAACGAGATCTGGCATCTAGATGCCCAGGACGGTCACGCCAGGAAATGCACTGAGTTCGGTTCCGAACGCATCACAAGGTCGGGCATCAAGGCGGGTTCAGCCTTTTTCCTGCATTGCAGGAACGACGATGGCTCGTTCAGTCCCTGTGCCATCGACAGCTACACCGGCGAGTTGATCTGGCAGGCCGAACATCAGAGCAAGCATGGCTACGAGATACTTGTGAGCGATCAACGCGTGGTCTATGTGGAAAGTGATCCAGGCCCTTGCAAGGTACTGTGTTACTCGTGGGCCCGGGAATACTCGGACGGCGTTTAGCAAGGTGATTTCGGCGCGTCGGGTGGCGGGTGATCGCGGCATGTCGCGGACGTTTTCGTTTCGCGTGAAGCGATGGGGGGCACGCCCAATAGCCCCAGACATCGATATCCGTCGTAGATCTTAGGACATCGCATATGCTTCGTGCGGTCGATTCAGTCCGGAAGGCACAGGCCGTTAACTTCAGACAATATGGTGCGATCCATTCAAAGGACCATTTTCCATGAAGAGAGGGAAATCACGAGCCGCTGTTTTTTTGCTTGCTGCTTTGATCCTCGTTGCCTGTGGTTCCCAGTCTGCTATCCCGGTTACAGCCAGCGTGGTGGACAGGTATTGCAGACCGGTTACCGAGAAGGATTTGGTGGTCTTTGAACAGCTACCACCCAATGTGCCTTACGGTGGTGGCTCGACGCGTCTCAGTAAGATCAAGTCGGACAGCCAGGGGCATGTCAAGTTTTTTGTAGACCGAAGGGCGACCGCTATTGCGATATATAGTCCGGAAGATCGCGAGCATTTGCATGAGATGCAGCAGGTTTCACAGTTGCGGAGAGGGACATGGGGAATCGCGTATCTGAACGGTAAACCCACGACAATAGACGGTTATGCACCGCTCAGACAATCGACACGAGAGAATCCATTTTATCTCTACGTAATGGAGGATGCCGCTCCCCTTAAGGAAGAAGCTTACGATCACAACTTGATCAAGATGCCATTTGGCAAGCGCATCCAGCGCTATATGCCTAGTGCCTTCAACAGATCCCCCGGACGGACTGTTCTTCTGCATTGGTACCTAGAGGGCAAAGATGTGTACCTACAGATAGTTGGAGTGAAGGATGGGGGCGTTCGGGAGATTCTTGATTCCGATGACTTGTTTGCCCCGTTTCCGCACGAAGGATTTGAGAAGAGCATCGTTTACAAACTGCAAGAGGGGCGCTTCAAGAAGGCTTTCTTCGTACGTGACGATAGCCCCAACAAGTTCGCGCTATTAAGTTTCGAACTGCTGTATGACCGGTCGCTGAAGACAGCCTATGCTACGTTCTATACACACACCATGGTTCTAGATTCAAAAGAGCCCTGGAAGAGGCATTCACCAAAAACGGCGGAACGTCCGAAGCTGGCCATACTACCGATAGAGACCTGTGGCGGCGTTCTTTCGCGCTCTCCCCGCGGCTATTACTCGTCGCTGAACGATACGTTTCTTGATTACCTGAAAGGGACCTCGCCGCAACGAACGCCGGAATCGATGGCCTACGACGAGCTGTTGGAAACAGCGGCGAATCCCGACACTTCTCTGCAATGGATTCGCGAGAATATCAGGGAGCTCCCTGGGCAAGAAGAAGGTGGAACCCGGATAGATCGCAGACTGAGTGGACGAATGCTAGGACTGGCGGAGGCCTCGCTCAACAACAATGGGAATGTTGATCAACGACTGAACTATCTGTTTGACGTAGCGAAAGCCAATGACTGGAAGCGGCTACTGGAAAGGATCGCAAAAGACCGGCGCTCACCGGGCTCGGTACTGAGTCGATCATTTGATGAGTTCGGTAACAATCTCATCCGGCACATAGTTCGAAACCCCAATGCCAATGACGAACTACTGAATCGCATGCTTGACCGCATGCTCGGTTATGCCTCGATTCCCTTGGAGTCAGAGCTTGCACCATTTGCATCCCATCGCAACGCGTCAGAAAAGACGTTGAAGCGAATACTCGATGCGTATGCAGAGAACGCCAGTGCCCCCGATGGCCTCAACAATCCCTATTCATTGGTGATTCTGAACCTTTTGAAAAACCCTGTACTTTCATACGAATTGCTCGAACGATTGGTGCTAATGATTGCGAGCTACAGTGATGCGGCAGCACAGTACTACAAACTCGCACTGGCGCACCCCGTTGCGGATGAGGTCCTGAAAAACAAGATCCGCGAAACTGTAACGGCCGACTCGGAACGACTCAGAAAACAGTCGAATTATCGCGAATTCGATAACTTGGAAGCGGCATTGTCTAACGAGGCCGGTGCTATGCAACCGCCCAAGGTTCCAGCCAAGGGCGCCGTTAAGCGTCGAAAGTTGAGTGCAAGAAAAATGGCCGCCGATCCGGAAAACTCGCCGGATGTTCTTCGGGAGCTGTTTGACAGATCCGAAGACGGGGAGGTCTTGAAGTTCCTGGCGGCCAACCCGTCTACGCCGAGCGATATTTTGCACAGGATCCAGGATGGCGATTACGTACTGACAGAAAACCTCGCTACTGAGCGATGGTTTGCCCGTTCGCTGTTCTGCAATTCAGCTGTCGATGACGAAAGAAAACGGCGGTTGCCTTATCAGGATCCTGAAACGTGTAAGGACATCAGGTAACAGCCGGAATTGTCTACCGACCAGTGGCCCGGAAACGGGGTGAGGCTCATCACCCCGGATTCACCGAGCCGGCTTGGTATGGCTTTCCTGATGTCGAGCATCTAAGCAATTCAACCGCCGAGAAAATCGAAGCGACCCGATATCTCGTTGCGCAAGCACCTGACACCCTGATCCCCGCGGGCATTCCCTACCCACTACTTCATTACCCCCTGAATTCCTTCGCAAACACCAGGACAAGCCCTTGAGCCACTGTCCCAGGAAAAGGTTCGGGCAGAAATTCTTGCACGATATCTGAAACCGCGATGTCTCTTTACTGACCTTAAAGCAGACATGGAAGTTGACCCACGCTGAGCATGGCTTGTACCTTATCTCCGGCATCCCCTCGCCTGAACATGACTTCCGTCCCCGTTGCAGACCTGTCGATCACCCAGCACGGCCCCACGGGCAGCAGGGGGGGTCGAGTCCCGCCGGTTGAGAAATCAAAAAGCAGCCGTTCGCGGAGATTCCCTGGCCTATGTCCGGTGACCAAGCCATTTCAGTCACTGCCGGGTCGAATCTCCACCGGCCGCTTCGGGTCGTCTCGGGTCATCGCAGTAAAACAGTAGGTAATAGCTCAGTGGCAGATTGGCCAAGCTTTGATCGGTGGGCTATAAATTCAAAGACGGGTAATTATCTATTTTCAGGGGTGCCACTGGCAGCGGGTTGGGGAGGAGATCCTCATGCTTAAAACCCAATCGCCCCAGAAAACATTCGCCATGATTCCGGAGAAAAGTCGGCTGTACGGTCAGAAACTGCCACTGAAACCCAGGGAAGTCTGGTCTATCCGCGTTCGTCTGCAACTCGGTGAAAATAAAAGAGAGCTTGCCTTGTTCAATCTGGCCATCGACAGCAAGCTGCGGAGTTGCGATCTAGTCAACCTGCGGGTTGCCGACGTATCCCAGGCCGGTAGAGTCAAAGAGCGGGCAATCGTCATCCAACAGAAAACCGGTCGGCCGGTACAATTTGAGCTGACCGAGCAAACGCGGGAGACTCTAGTGGACTGGATATCGGAAAAGGGACTCTTTGACAACGACTACCTTTTTCCGAGCCGAGTGCACGATAGTCCCCATCTCTCGACGCGCCAATATGCGCGAATTGTCAGTCGGTGGGTAGAAAGCATCGGCCTGGAAAAAAACAAGTATGGGACTCATTCGCTCCGGCGTACCAAGGCGGCACAGATTTATAGAAAGACGGGGAACCTTCGGGCTGTCCAGCTATTACTTGGTCACAGCAAAATCGAGAATACCGTGCATTATCTTGGTGTGGATCTCGATGATGCCTTGCGGATTGCCGAGCAGGTTGAACTCTAATCGCGGTGTGGCGGCAGCCTGAATTAACGCTGCCGCCTTTCAATTTGGTTTCTGTAGGCGGTGAACAGTCAGTCTCAGGCTATTCTATACTTGGATAATTCCCCAGCAATTATCGTTAAGGGTTCTTAGACTTCTGTTAATGTCAGCTTTGTTGTTTCATAACAAGGGCTGCGAGTAGCCTGAAATAAGGAGCGAAGATGTCGAACAAAGTTTTCGATACTGAGCGAGCTGCCGCTTACTACGACGATGCAGCGGTTTCGGAGTTTTATCAGCAGTGTTGGGGCGGTGAAAACATCCATATCGGCCTTTACGCGACCGGTAACGAAACCGTCGGGGAAGCCTCGGCGGCTATGACTCACCACCTGATTGAAAGCGCTGGTATAAGTGACGGTGATCGGGTTCTGGATATTGCATGCGGCTTCGGCGGAACGCTGCGGATGCTGGCCCGATTGGGCTGTCAGGCCAAAGGCGTCGACATCTCGGAAAGCTGTTTGGACCGTGCTCGCATTGTCAATTCCGAAACAGGGCTCACGGACCGTATCGAGGTTGCGGTCGGGGACTTCCATAGCATCGACAGTGAACCGGATACGTGGGACGCCGTTATCTGTCAGGAAGCGATTATCCATTCTAACGATCGCCCAACGGTCTTTACCGAGGCTTTCAGAGTTCTCCGCCCAGGCGGCGTATTTGCCTTTTCCGATATTCTCACAGGCGAGGAGGCGGACATCTCGATGGTGGAGGCGGCTTTTGCCCGACTCGGTGCGAGCGCAGGCGCGACGATCAGTGACTACCAAGAGATGGCCCGCGCCGCCGGTTTTGAGACCTCACACGTCGAGGAACGATTGGGTGACATAAAGACCCACTACGATAAGCTGGCTGCTGAGCTTACCAAGCCCGTAATTGGCCTCGACGCTGATGCGCTGGCGTCGATTGCGAAAAGCATCTCACGATGGCAAGCCGCGCTTGCTAAAGGTTATATAACCTGGGCGTGCTTCGTTGCGCGCAAGCCGGACTAAGAAAGATGAGTCGGCTTCTACTCGAAGAAGTCATTCACTGTTGGTCCCAGATCTAATGAAATCGACAATTCAGCCGCATATTATGATAGCTGCGCGCGCGATATATCCGAATACTTGTGTACGCTAAATAATCACCTGTCATGTTTTTTGGAGGACAATTTGTGATCTGCCCCCATTCGATTGCACTATCGGTGTAGATTCGAGGCCGACCGCGCCTCTCTGGTCTACCCTGGCGACACCAAGCCGACACCGCATCCTCGTCGATCCAGAAGGTGATACTGCCGCGGCGCACCAATGTGCGATTGTAGTCCGACCAGTTTCGGATATGGCACCTGAAGATAAAGTCTGATTTCCGCATCAGCCCAATATACAGAAGGGCAACGATATCGAGTCAGCCTATTTATGCAACAACGCCTTTGGGAGCACTCTAAGTAACACCAGTTAATTTATTATTTGCTTATATCGTTATTTATCAGATAGATTGATTATCGGTTCTACTCCAGCCGCCTCCACCAACCACCCAAACCCTTGAGCGCCACATACGATCAAGGGCTTTTTTGCATTTAGCCAATCCCTTTCGCTAAGATCATCTGAATCCAAAATGAGTGGTGATTAGATGCCTCTTTCCGAATATTACACCCATTTATTTGGCTTCCGCTGGATCATCAAGCCACTGCTATTTGCCCTGCCGCTGTTGCTACTCGCCGGCTGTACTCTCTTCATTCCCAAAGAGGCGGGTATTGGCGATGTGGTTGAGTGGAATGACCTCCCTGGTTGGGAGAAGGATAAACACGCAGAAAGCTGGCCTGCCCTACTCTCTCAGTGCTCAAAACTCGCTACGAAGCAGGCCAATTGGGGCATACTTTGTGAAAAAGCAGCTCTATTTAAAGAGCCGACTGATGAAGAAGCCCGGACTTTCTTTGAAACCCATTTTCTTCCCCATGAAGTGGTTGGAAAAGGGGGTAATAGCGAGGGATTGATTACAGGCTATTATGAACCAACACTGTTTGGCAGTATGCAGCCTGACAAGCGCTATGCCTATCCGATATATTCCCGACCGGATTCTCTGCTTGTCATTGAATTGAGCGATCTTTTTCCAAACCTGAAAGGCAAACGGGTCCGCGGAAGGATCATTGGCAACAAGGTTGTGCCTTATTTTGATCGTTCAGAGATAGACGGCCCGGAACAACCCCTGAAAGGCAACGAACTGCTCTGGATAGACGATCCCTATGGCTCGTTTTTTCTGCAGATTCAGGGTTCAGGCCGGATCAATATGCCCGATGGATCGCAGGTAGGTGTTGGTTATGCCGATCAGAACGGTCACCGGTACTTCGCCATTGGCAAGAAGCTGATTGAGCTGGGTGAACTCACCAGGGAAGAGGTCAGTCTTTTCACCATCCGCCAATGGCTGAAGGTGCATCCAGACAAGGCCATGAATCTTCTCAACCAGAATCCAAGCTATGTTTTCTTTGTACTCAATGAGGATGTACAGGCAGGTCCTAGGGGTTCCCTGAACGTTCCGTTGACAGCAGAGCGTAGTGCGGCAGTGGATCGGTCTGTCATTCCCCTGGGAACTCCAATGTGGCTTAGCAGCACCCTGCCTGGAAATGAGGCCCATCCCTATCAGCGATTGATCTTTGCCCAGGATACCGGTGGTGCCATCACCGGCCCGGTTCGTGCCGATCTCTTTTTTGGCCATGGGGAGCGTGCCGAGCAGCTTGCTGGTACCATGAAGAAAACAGGTAGACTCTTTGCCCTGCTACCAAAAAAATTAGTCTATTGAATCTCCATGCCACAAGTTGTCTCTGCCATATTCTTTGATCTTTTCAGCACGCTGATCAGCGTCTCAAAAGCCGTAGGAGATAAGGGCCGTCATACTGCCGATGTTCTCGGCATTGACCGGGATCGCTGGAACACCGCCTGTTTCAGTGACCACCACGACATCTGCCGACCAACAAATCAGCGTGAGATCATCCAAAAGCTGGCTCACAGTCTGGATCCAACCATTCCCATCTCGCTAATTAACCAGGCGGCAGAAGAGCGCCAGTGGCGATTCGATCACGCCCTGCTGAATATCGAACAGGGAATACTTGAGGTTCTGAACAGCTTGAAAGACGCAGAGATCCGTTTGGGCCTTATTTCCAATGCCTCAACTGACGAAGTTCGCGCTTGGCCGGATTCACCTCTCTACCCGCTCTTTGATGTGGCCCTATTCAGTTGCCGCTGCGGAATACAAAAACCCCATCCAGGTATCTATCAACAGGCACTGAGTGAAATCGAAATTACCCCGAATGAGGCGCTGTTCGTTGGTGATGGCAGAAGCGGAGAGCACCAGGGTGCAGCCCAAGCCGGCATGAAAGGGCTGTTGGTGACCTACTTCATTGAGAATGCAGATGAAGATGACATGGCCGAACGGAGTAAAGGGAGTTCCGGCACCATTACTCACATTCGTGAGCTGTTTGAGCACATCTGAACCGACCAGAGGTTATCTGAACAGACGCTCACCCTGTTGATCGATCAGCTTCCTGGCCTTTCGCAACATCTCCGGGCACAGGCATCTTCGCGCTCCCATACGGCCATCTTGCTTCTCACCTGGTCAATACATGACCGGCGGCGAGCGGGGCTCAGCAGTTTCCCTTGGCGGCCTCGGCCAGGATCAACTTATCCAGAGTAAGACCAGAGACCGCCTTGCGCAGCTGCTCATTCTCCTTCTGTAGCCGCTTGAGCTCCTTCAGCTGGTCTATGCCCATACCGCCGTACTTTTTCCGCCACCGGTAATAGGTTTGCTCGGTGATTTGTACTTCACGAATCGCACCGAGGCGAGCGGCACCTTGGCCAACCAATACCTCTATTTGCTGAAGTATTCAGGCGATTTCTTCAGGTTTGTGTCGTTTGATACCCATCTTGGTTCCTCCGTTTTACTCATCATAACGGTGGACAAAATCAAGGGGGGAGGATCACCAATCAGTAGAAAATGGCTGCCGGTAATTTCTGAGTAATCTACTGCGATGTACCGGATCAACCCAGAAGAGACGGTCGGCACTCACCCTGGAAATGACCGTTGTTCAGCCGAAACTATTGCAATATCAGCATCCTCTGATGCTATTTGTAAGATTGGGTCAGATTAATTACAGGTGGTTGCCGTTCTCTTCCTGCTCTTTAACACCCCAATTGAATACTTCCCAGAATATTTGCATATTCGCCTCTTCACCATTCCACCAACTGCTATGTTTTATAGCAACGCCCCTGGATTTGACCAATTTGATACTCCACCATGCAGCGTAAGCGGCACCATTTAGATTTTTCTTTGAAGGTGCTCGCTTACGAAGTTCACCATCTTGATCGTAGGAGAGAATTATTGCTTGACTAGCCACAACTGATAGTTCTTTATGATATTTATGTTGGCGATCATATCTTTTTGTTTTATACCACCCGTTGTTATTTGCCCTCTTAATTTTTGTGTTCAGTTGTTTCAAATTAGCAGGGATTTTCTTGGAACGCCAAAGCTGACCTGATTCGGGAAATATCAGATTTAGCATCTTTACGTTACTGACCACCAAGTCGAAAAACATTGGATCACTTAATCTCGCTGCCTCAGTTCGTTTTGTTGCGTTTTTGTAAGCGATAGCATGCCAAGCTACCCAACCATCTGGATCGCTTTCCTTCCGAGGATAGGAGTCATAACTATCGAGACGCCGACCGGAATCGTTACACGCCGCCCACAAGGCTCTGTATAACCTAGGGGGTAAGTTTAGATCGTCTAGCCATAGATCTTGATCCACCATTTCAAAGCGATTTCTATCTTTATCTGTGTATGTCCAGCTAGACTTAGCTTTGTATATATCGCCCACCTGTCGGTGAGTGTCTAGCCAGTGCAAGAATTTTCTAAGTAGGCCCATCAGTGTTTTAAATATAAACTGGAACTATATACCGGAAGTTGATTGCTTATTTATATCACAGCAATCGGCAGATAAACTTATCTTAGCGCGACATACTTTTAACCAATTGGTAATTGAAAATCGATGGATGTTGGTTCAGTCCGGCTTCGATGGCGGTTTTTAAAGTCTCAGATAGGGGATCCGTAAATTCCCCGGCTTTAGCCGGCAGATGAGCAGTCGCGGAGCGACACTAAAATTGTTTGTCTTTGAGACAGTATCGTGGTGGCAAGATGCTGCGGTTAGTGGTTTTTTCAGTCGGCCGAATGGCCGACCAATTCGGCTTTCAGCCGTAACCCGAAACCACCGGCTGAAAGCCGGTGAGTGTTCATAGCATGCGAGATATCTCTTCTTGGCCGGTCTTTTCCTTATCAATTGAGCTTATCCTCACTTAAACCCAATTAGTGAAACATAGCGCCTGGTAATTCCTGAGCAATCTACTGTGATGACTCGAGTCGACCCTGAAGAGACATTCGAGCGTGTTTTTAGGACGGCAAAAATCGGTCGCAAAGCAGAAACCATTCCGCCTAACTCAATCAATCTGGCGACAGTGTATATCGGCTTTCATCACTGCCCGCTGCCGCTGCGCGAAGCATTCATCGGTTCCATACGCGAGGTTATTACACCCGGCGGTTATCTGATTTTGCGCGACCACAACGTGCACAATGAGAAGATGCAAAAAATGGTCGCGCTGGCGCACGACGTGTTCAATATGGGCACTGCCGAGAGCTGGGACTACAACGAACGCGAGCTGCGACATTTCTACTCGCTGGAGGAACTCGACGCCATGCTGGTGAAGTGGGGCTTTAAATCAGACGGCAGGCGTTTGTACCAGAGCGGGGATCCTACCCTGAACGCACTGATGCTGTACCGCAAGGTTTGAGATCGTTTTCGCGTCGCCCACCTAAGCAAATATAGTGATGATTTCGGTTTCACGGTTAAGGATTGCAACGGCGTCATCGGAAGCTGCCGCTACCAAGGCGTTGGTGCTTGTGTATAGCGGGATGGTTGTAATATCTTCGGTATCCGCCCCTGGTTCACGCAGTAGGATTAGACGATCATCTGCGGCAATGACAATGCCCTGCAACCCCGGCGGCGCTCGATATAAATGCCGGGGACGGAAGGTCAGCGCGATCGTTTCTAACGCCTGCCAGGAATCACTACCCAATCGGCGCCAGCGTGCAATCTGTTTACCCTGCCATAGTGCCAATAATAATATCACGGCACCGCTTTCGTCTTGGGTGAGTATCAGAGAGGAGGGGCGTGCGATGGGGCCTGGCGTCGCCAGGCTGAGTAATACCGAAGTATCCGCAAAGGCCGTGCCCGCTACGGTTCGATGCAGCCGTACTTCAGATTCAAAATCAAAGCAGGTGAGCAGGGACTCCACTGGATGGGCGTTCTCGTCTGCCGAGTCAGGTAGCTCCAGGAGCGAGGAGCTCACA
>CAWGCA010000012.1:0-54197 GCA_963820955.1 uncultured Gammaproteobacteria bacterium
GTCGTGCAAACCGTTGCCACGCGGTGAAGGAAGTCCGGCGGCGCCTGTTCAAGGATTGGGTTATATTTAGCAAGTTCGCGGCCAGTAACGGCCCGGAAGCATTCCATTTTCAGAGTATTAAGCCTGCCCTCCCTCCGGGAAGACGGGAAATTTGCAGAGAGTACATGGCCGCGTTACCGTTGAATACTTGTCTGCAGCATGTTGACAACCGTTTTGATCTGGTGCTGCTCGCCAGTAAACTGGTCGTCAGTCCGTGAACGGGGTCGACCCGTCGTTGCCCTGGGGAGAACGACAAGCCCACCGTAATGGCGTTACGCGAGATTGCGGGAAGGCCTGGTTGATCTACGAGGCCACAAATTCTCACGGCCCCAACTCGAGCACGGATCTGAATCCGAAGAGAGTGGGCTTTGGCCTGGGAAGGGGCGCTCCTGAGCCTCAGCCACGCCCACCAGGATCAAGCCGAGCCGCCCGGCCGGCTGACGCCCTCCGATCCTGGTGTCGTGAAAGGCGGTATCTCAGGGGGGTATATCATGGTGAGTTCCACTGCTCGGATCCCTCTCCGAACACTGTCCTGATAAGGGCCGCTTTCATCAGTGACCTCTGTGCCTATCTCAGTCTTACCTGATGCATATTTAGATTCAGGAGGCTCAAATTCTGCTCACTTTTGTCTTCAGTGCCGAGGCCGATCTAGGGCAGAAATGTTACCTGGCGAGCCCTAGATCCATCATCCGTTGGCGGTAGCGAGACCCGACACGGCGGATGGATTACAAAATGCCTGATGGCGGCTATCTGATGGGTCGCCGAACACACCCTCACCGCAAGCAACATATCAGCGAGATCTTCTATGAGGACAGATGGCCGAGCTGGATGGGGTCAGCAAACTGACCCACGGGCTGATGGAGCGCGGCCAGTTCCGGCAAAATGCTGTGGTGATACCCCTGCAGTATCCGGGCTGGCATGGATCAAAGTGGCCGACATTTTGTCTGGCACAATACGCGCAACCTCGGGCGGATCGCCTGTGAGACCTGGTACCCACGTACTCCTATTGCCAACCGGCTGGGCATTAACAGTATCCGAACCTGAGCTGGAAGAGAATCTCCGTTCGCTGCTCGCAGCGCCAATGCGCTACCGGGTGCTGAAGGGGGCGGTGAAAAACCGCCCGGGGAAATCGCAAGGAAGTCATCAGTAACATCGGACAGCTGCGATCCGGGTCGATTACAGGAAGCAATAGCCTTCGCGATGTGGAAGGGGGAGAAGAACACCTTTATAGGATCCCACCGGAGTTGCCGGGAGATAGGGGGCTCTCCTTTTCAGAGGTGGTCGATGTCTACGCCATGAGAATCTGTATCCGTTGACCGGCTGGACAGTTGCTACCGGGTGCGGCACTGGCACAATCTCTACAAGCCGGTCCCGTAATTGTTCAAGGATTACACTGGCGATTCCCAAGGCCAACGGCTACCAGTCGCTTTTTTCTGCGCCTTTCGGTCCCCTATGGTATTTCCGTGGAGGTGCAGATTCGTACCTGAGACACGACTGTTGGTAGAGTCGGGCATTCCCGCCCACTGGTGATGACAAGGCCGGCTGGGGCACCCAACTGCCGCATCCTGTCTCAGCGCCGGGGGCCTCTGATTGGCTGAAAGAATCTGTTGGAGACTGCAGAAGGGTGCGGGGGGATTCCATCGAATTTCTGGAGCATGTCAAGGTTGACCTGTTTCCCGACGAAGTCTACGTCTTTACTCCGCTGGGGAGTAGTTCAGGGCTCGCGCAAGGGGCGCTACGGCCTTCGACTTTGCCTACGCTGTCCATTCCGATCTGGGTAACTCTGGTGTCGCGGCTCGTATCTACGGACGCCTGGTACCTCTGCGCAGCCGATTGCACAGCGGTAGGAGACGGCGGAGGCGCATGACTGCCCCGGCGCGCCCACCCTAATGCTGTCTGGTTGGAATCTTCGCGGGCGACTGGTAAGTGCCGGGTCGATATCCGTGGCTACTTGAAAAACCTGCGGCGACACACAGGTCGTTGAGCTGGGGCAGGAGGCTGTTGAACAAGGGACTTGCGGCCTACAAACATATATCTCGACGACCTGTCGCCAGGAAGGCTCGAGCGCATGTTGAAGGAGTTCGAAATGCGCGGCCTTGAGGATCTGTTCGAAGAGATCGGGGCTGGGTAACCGACGCCCCTGTGGTCGCGGTGCCCGACTATGGGTGAGGATAGCGAAAGGACCCAGTAGGGACCCGAAAGAACCCGGGAAACCGGTCGGCGATCCAGGGTACCGGAAAATGGCGGCGAAGTATGCCAAGTGCTGCCGGCCGATTCCCGGGATGAAATCGTGGTGACCTTCAGTCCAGGCCGGGGGATCGCGGTTCATCGCCAGGAGTGCGGAACCCTAACTACCGTAAACATCTGGGAGATCGCTGGCTGGATGTTCAATTACAAATCCAAGCCAAGGCTGATTTACTACTCGAGATCAAAGGTCCAGGTGGGCAATAAACGCGGCATTCTGGCCACAGTGGCGGCGGCGATCTCCGAAATGGGATCCAATATCGAGAATGTTGCCATGATAGGGATGGTTTGACCTCCACCCGGACTTTATAATGACCACACGTGGTCGTCAGCACCTGGCAGGTATCATGTGTCGCTTGCGTTCATGCGGGGTACTGCGTATCTCATTCGTCCCAGTGGGTAAACAGCCGACTGAAATAGAGCAAAGAAGATGACGCGCGAGATCATTTGTACCAACCGCCGCCCAGGTGATTGGTACCTACTCCCAGGCGGTGAAAGTCGGTTCCACCGTCTCGCATCCGTCAGGGCAAGACCCCTGGTGCCAAAGTATGGAATGATGTGTTATCCAACTCAGATCCGCCGGTGTTGGATGACCTTCATGGTGCCAGGCTGTGGGGCGATTTGGAGGATTTGGTGAAACTCAATGTATACCTAACTGATCTGGCAGACTTCCCGTCGTGATGGTGCAATATTTTTCGGACCGGTTCCGGCCCGCGCCGCGATCGGTGTGGCGGCTCTGCCGAAGGGTGCCTGTCGTCGCTGTAGTTACCTCAAGCCAGCTCTATCACCGCATCCATCTCGACACTGGCACCCTTCGGCAGAGCCGCCACACCGATCGCGGCGCGGGCAGGAAACGGTTCCGAAAAATATTGCGCCATCACCTGATTAACAACGGGGAAGTCTGCCAGATCAGTTAGGTATACATTGAGTTTCACCAAATCCTCCAAATCGCCCCCGGCGGCCTGGGCCACCGCCTGGAGGTTATCCAACACCCGGCGGATCTGGGCTTCGATAGCGCCGGTCAACAATTCCATACTTTCTGGCACCAGGGGGATCTGCCCTGACAGATAGACGGTGGAACCGACTTTCACCGCCTGGGAATAGGTACCGATCGCCTGGGGCGCCCGGTCAGTACGAATGATCTCGCGCGTCATCTTCTTTGCTCTCCTTCAGTCGGCTGTTTCACCCACTCAGACGATAGATACGCAGTACCCCGGCCAGTGAACGCAAGCGACGCATGATACCTGCCAGGTGCTGACGACCACGTGTGGTCATTATAAAGTGCAGGGTGGAGGTCAACCCATCCCTCTCCTCCATCGCGACGTTCTCGATATTGGATCCCATTTCGGAGATCGCCGCCGCCACTGTGGCCAGAATGCCGCGTTTATTGCCCACCTCGACCTTGATCTCGGTGGTAAAATCGCCCTTTGGCTCATGCTCCCACTGAACATCCAGCCAGCGATCTCCATGTTTACGGTAGTCTCCCAGGTTTCCGCACTCCTGGCGATGAACCGCGATCCCCCGGCCTGGACTGAAGGTAGCCACGATTTCATCCCCGGGAATCGGCCGGCAGCACTTGGCATACTTCACCACCATTCCCTCGGTACCCTGGATCGCCAACGGTTTCCCCGGGTTCTTTCGGTCCCTGCTGTCCCGGGTCACTTCGCTATCCTCACCCATCAGTCGGCGCGCGACCAGCAGGGGCATCCGGTTACCCAGCCCGATCTCTTCGAACAGATCCTCAAGGCCGCGCATTTTGAACTCCTTCAACATGCGCTCGAGCTTTACTGGCGACAGGTCATCGAGTGTCTGTTTGTAGGCCGCAAGTTCCTTGTTCAACAGCCTCCTGCCCAGCTCAACGGCCTCCTGTCGCCGCAGGTTTTTCAAGTAGCCACGGATATTGGCCCGGGCCTTGCCGGTCACCACGAAGTTCAACCAGGCAGCATTAGGGGTGGCACCAGGGGCAGTAATCACCTCCGCCGTCTCTCCGCTGTGCAATCGGCTGCGCAGAGGTACCAGGCGTCGGTTGATACGAGCCGCGACGCACTGGTTACCCAGATCGGAATGGACAGCGTAGGCAAAGTCGATCACCGTCGCCCCCTTGGGCAAGACCATGATCTCTCCCAGCGGAGTAAAGACGTAGACTTCGTCGGGAAACAGGTCAACCTTGACATGCTCCAGAAATTCGATGGAATCCCCCGCACCCTTCTGCAGTTCCAACAGATTCTTCAGCCAATCCGAGGCCCCGGCGTGAGACAGATCGCCCTGGGTGCCGCCGGCCTTGTAGATCCAGTGGGCGGAGATGCCAGACTCCGCCAAACGGTGCATCTCCTCGGTACGAATCTGCACCTCCACCGGGATCCCATGGGGACCGAAAAGCACCGTGTGAAGCGACTGGTAGCCGTTGGCCTTGGGAATCGCGATGTAATCCTTGAACCGTCCGGGAACCGGCTTGTAGAGATTGTGCACTGCCCCCAGCACCCGGTAGCAACTGTCCAGCCGGTCAACGATGATTCTCATGGCGTAGACATCGACCACCTCTGAAAAGGAGAGCCCCTTATCCCGCATTTTGCGGTAGATGCTGTAGAGGTGTTTCTCTCTCCCTTCCACATCGCCGCAAAGGCTATCTTCCTGTAATCGACCCCGGATCGCGGTCTCGATGTTACTGATGACTTCCTTGCGATTTCCCCGGGCGGTTTTCACCGCCCCCTTCAGCACCCGGTAGCGCATTGGCCAATAGGCGGCGAAACAGAGATCTTCCAGCTCGGTTCGGATACTGTTAATGCCCAGCCGGTTGGCAATGGGTGCATAGATCTCCAGGGTCTCACGGGCAATACGGCGACACTTCTCGGGGCGCATCACACCCAGGGTACGCATATTGTGCAGACGATCAGCCAGCTTGATCATCACCACCCGGATATCCCGGGTCATCGCCAGCAGCATTTTGCGGAAACTGGCCGCCTGGGCTTCAGCCGGGGAACGAAAATCGATCTGGGTCAGTTTGCTGACCCCATCCACCAGCTCGGCGATCTCCTGGTCGAAGATCTCGCTGATCTGTTCCTTTGCGGTGGGGGTATCTTCGATGACATCGTGCAGAATAGCCGCCATCAGGCATTTGTAATCCATCCGCATGTCGGCCAGGATTCTGGCTACCGCCAACGGATGATAGATATAGGGCTCGCCGGTGAGACGTTTCTGCCCTAGATGGGCCTCGGCACTGAACAAATACGAGCGGTAGACCTCCTGAATCTGATCCTGCGTCAGGTAAGACTCAAGATAGGCACAGAGGTCACTGATCAGAAAGCGGGGCTTATCGGACATGTTCGGAGAGGGATCCAGCAGTGGACTCGCCATAATACCCCCCTCAGATCGCCTTTAGCACACCAGGATCGGAGGCGGTCAGCCGGCCGGGTAACGGCTTGATCCTGGTGGGCATAGCTCAGGCGCCGGGCGGCGGACCCTCGGAGGCGCCCCCTTCCAGGCCAAACCCACTCTCTTCGGATTCCAGATCCATCTCGAGTTCAGGCGGTGGATTTATGACCTGGTCGTCGACCAGGCCTTCCGCAATCTCGCGTAACGCCATTACGGTGGGCTTGTCGTTCTCCCAGGGCAACAACGGGTCGACCCCGTTCACCAACTGACGAGCCCGTTTACTGGCGAGCAGCACCAGATCAAAACGGTTGTCAACGTGCTCCAGACAGTCTTCAACGGTAACGCGGGCCATGTACTCTACTCCGAAATTTACCCCTTCCCCGGAGGGGAGGGCGGCTTAATACTCTGAAAATGGAATGCTTCGGGCCGTTATTGGCCGCGAACTTCTAAATATAACCCAATCCTTGAACAGGCGCCACGGACTTTCCTTCACCGCGTGGCAACGGTTTGCCGGCGAACCCTGCCTGGTCAGGCGAGCAATGCCCGCAGGCACTCCTGCAGGCGCTGCGCCTGCACCTCCTGCCGCAGCCTCTGGCTGGTGAACACACTGCGCATCTCCTCCAGCGCCTGCTCAAACTGGTCGTTTACAATCAGGTATTCGTACTCGGGATAGTGCGACATCTCGCTGACCGCGTCTCGCATACGGCGTTGGATCACCTGATCGCTGTCCTGGCCGCGTCCGCCTAAACGCTGCTGCAACGCCTCACGGTTAGGGGGAAGGACGAAAATCGAAACGGTGTCGGAAAAACGTTTTCTTACCTGTCGCGCACCCTGCCAGTCGATCTCAAGAATCACATCCAGCCCCTGGTCGAGCTGATTCCTGATACCGGCTTCCGACGTGCCGTAGTAATTGTCGAATACCTGGGCATGCTCCAGAAAGGCCCCCTCTTGCACCATATCAAGAAACGCATCGCGCTGGACGAAATGATAGTCCACGCCCTGTCGCTCACCGGGGCGCATCGCACGGGTGGTGTGGGAAACGGAGAGCCGGACCCGATCGTCGTCCTCCAGCAATGCCTTCAACAAACTGGTCTTGCCGGCGCCGGACGGGGCGGAAACGATGAATACTGTACCTTTGACCATAATTCCTATAGTGGCGCTCGTTATTTTTCGGTCGATGGCGGTGCGGACCAAATCGCCATCATTCGATATTCTGTACCTGTTCCCGCATCTGCTCTATCAGCACCTTCAGCTCGACACCGACACGGGTAACCTCCACGTCGTTGGATTTCGATGCCAGGGTGTTGGCCTCGCGGTTGAGTTCCTGCATCAGGAAATCGAGCCGCCGGCCGACCGGGTCGGTCCGCTGTAATACGTTCTCGACCTCATCAAGGTGTGTCAGCAGGCGGTCCATCTCCTCATCTACATCCAGACGCTGGGCCAACAGGGCCATTTCCTGCTCCAGGCGCCCCTCGTCCAATTCCTGACTCACCTCCGCCAGGCGCGCCCGCAGCCGGTCTCGCACCCCCTGCAGTATGCGCGGCATCAGCCCCCTGGCCTTGACTACCTCTTCACGCATGGCGGCGCAGCGCTGAACGATCAGCTCTGCCAGGCGTTTCCCTTCCCGCTGGCGGGCCTCGATCAATCCGTTGATTGCCTGGTCGAGCAGATCCCCGGCCTTTCGCTGCACCGGGGTGAGATCCTGTTCTTCAAGTTCAAGCACCCCCGGCCAACGCAGAATATCCATGGAACGCGGCGAGGTCCGGTCGTGCAGCAGGATCCCTACCTGCTCAGCCGCCTTAATGAGGTGTCGCGCCAGGCGCTCATTCACCCTGACCCCGGCCGTATCGGAGACGGAGGGCGAAAAGCGCAGCACACAGTCCACCTTCCCCCGCCCCAGCCGCCGGCCAAGCCGCTCCCGCACCACCGGATCCAAGGCCCGCAGCTCTTCCGGCAGCCGCAGCAGGGTTTCCAGATAGCGGTGATTGACCGATCGTATCTCCCAGGTCAGTTCACCATGCTCATCCTTATCCTGCACTCTGGAGAATGCCGTCATGCTGCAGGTCATAGTCTTTAGTTCCTTGTTATTCGGCCGCTTATAAAGGAGCGAGGCTCGCCTCGTCTATTCTTGTATCATAATGCGCAAGTGGTAACCTTGCACTCAAACATGTCCCAAACCAGAGACATCCTGCCCCCGGCCACCGTTCTCGACTGCTATTCCATCATCAAACTGATCGGAAGCGGCGGCTTCAGCCTCATTTATCTGGCAGAGGATGAAGACACTCAGGATCGGGTAGTAATTAAAGAGTTTCTGCCCAGAAAGATAGCCACCCGCGGCGAGCGACTGCAGGTTGAGATCAATAGCGATGAAGACGCTGAAACCTTCAACAAGGGGCGGAAGCTGTTCTTTCAGGAGGCCAAGGCGCTGGCTACCCTGAGACATCCCAACATAGTCAACGTAAGAACCTTTTTCCTGGCTTACAACACCGCCTATCTGGTGATGGACTATGAGCCTGGAAAAAACCTGGGCAATTATATCAAACAGCACAAGGGGAAACTCAGCACCAGTTTCCTGCACACGGTATTCCCTTCCGTATTGGACGCGATGAGCCTGATCCACTCCAAGGGCCACCTGCACCTGGACATCAAACCCAGCAACATCCATCTCCGCCCAGGCGGCAACCCCCTGTTACTCGACTTCGGCGCCGTGCACCAATTCGCGACCAGCCGCCGTAACCAGACTGCCCAGGTGGTCACGCCGGGCTTCTCCCCGGTGGAGCAGTACTACTCGTCCGGCTATGTTGGACCCTGGAGCGACGTCTACGCCATCGGCGCAACCATGCGGGCCTGCATTGAGGGAAACCCACCCCCCTCGGCCATCGAACGACATGCCAAAGACAAGATGCGACCAGCCAAAAACCAATTCAAACGTCGTTACCCCATACACCTGCTGGAGCTCATAGACTGGGCGATGGAGGTCGACCCACTGTTGCGCCCCCAGGACGCGGGCACCATGCTGGAGGCCTTATTGCACGAAAGCGGCCGACCAAAGCGGACCGAGAATTCCGCCAATGACTCCAGGCTGGAGCGAACCAGGGAGCAGCGAAGATGAAAGAAAAACCCTACTACGACAACGGACAGGCCAGCCTGGTCGGCAACCGGCGCGAAAACCAGGACCGCTGCATCCTGGTGGAATCAGGTAATACCATCCTGCTGGGCCTGGCGGACGGCATGGGCGGCCATCCCCGTGGCGAGGTAGCTGCGCAAATCCTGATCGACAGTTGCCGGCAACTGCTGCGACGGACACCACTGCCTATCCGCTACCCGGGAAGTTTCCTCAACCAGCTGCTGCACCGGGCCCACGAGGGCATTCTGGCCTATGGCCACAGCCAGTCGCCCCCCATCGAGCCTCGCACCACGGCAGTGGTGGCACTGATCCAGGACGACACCGCCTACTGGGTCCACGCCGGAGACAGCCGCCTCTATCTGTTCCGCGATGGTGATATCCTGGCCCAGACCACAGATCACTCCTACGTGGAGCGACTGCAGCAGCAGGGGATCATCTCCGCTCAGCAGAAAGAACACCATCCCCAGAGAAACTATGTCACCCGCTGTCTTGGGGGTTCAAGCCCGCTGCCGGAAGCGGAACTGGGCATTCATCAACTGCGGGCGGGCGACGTTCTGATGCTCTGTTCCGACGGCGTCTGGGGCAGTATCGACGCGGCACTTATGAGCGATGCCCTATGCAGTCGCATGAGCATCGCTGATGCAGCCAGGGCATTGGTGGAAGAAGCAACTCAGGCGGCCTATCCGGAAAGCGACAATGCCACCCTGATCGCTGTTAAACTGGAGACCCCGGTATCCAAAACACAGCCGACGGCAAGCAAGGTCCAGGGCAACGATGAACTGAACCTGGCGATCGCGGAACTGCAAAACGCTATTGATAGTTACGAAATCGAGAAAAAACAGGAGAACTCATGAGGCCCAGCGGACGCCAGCCCGATCAAATGCGCCACGTCGCCTTTACCCGTCACTACACACGGCATGCGGAGGGGTCGGTACTGGTGGAATTCGGGGAGACCCGGGTGATCTGTACCGCCAGTGTGGAGGGACGGGTACCCCGCTTCCTCAAGGGCCATGGCCAGGGCTGGGTTACCGCTGAATACGGCATGCTGCCCCGCTCCACCAGCGAACGGATGGGGCGTGAGGCAAGCCGGGGGAAACAAGGCGGACGTACCCTTGAAATCCAGCGGCTGATCGGACGCTCGCTGAGGGCAGTGGTCGACCTGCAGGCCCTGGGAGAGTGCACCATAACCCTCGATTGCGACGTCATCCAGGCCGACGGCGGCACCCGCACCGCCTCCATCTCCGGGGCCTACGTCGCCCTCAGCGATGCGATCAGTCGATTGCTGGAGGAGGGAAAGCTGGAGCGCAACCCGATCCACGGCATGCTGGCCTCGGTCTCGGTCGGCATCTATGAGGGTACGCCGGTCCTGGACCTGGACTATGCGGAGGACTCCAATGCCGAGACAGACATGAATCTGGTGATGAACGACGCCGGTGCCTTTATCGAGATTCAGGGGACTGCCGAGGGACACGCCTTCCGCATGGATGAACTGCAGGCCATGCTGGCCCTGGGGCAAAAAGGGGTCGATGAAATCATGGAGGCCCAAAGACGGTCACTGCTGTAGTCCTTGTTACCCATTGGCTGCCCGAGGCCGCGGTAGAAAAAAATCGAGCACCCGGCCCACCTCCGCCTCCGCTTCGGCCTGCACCGACAGGCACTGCGGCAGGGAGAGCCGGGTGATATTCCAACTCTCGGCATGAGGCTGCAGCGCCCCGCTTCCGAACTCCTGCCCACTTTCTGCCGCTGCGACCAGCAGGCCAGAGATATGGACCAGACAGGTTTCCAGGGGGAACTCCAGCGCACGAAGCGGCTCCACATGAAATTCTGTTGCCTCGCGCAGACTGCCAGGAAGCTGCCACTGGCGAATCAGGACGCCGCCAACCCGTGCGTAGTCTATCCCGATCAACTCCCGCTCGATCAGAAACAGTGGCTGATCTCTTTGCTCTGCCACCAGGATCGCCTGCTGGCACGGCTCCGGGACCGTCTGATACATGATCAGGTGACCAATGTCCCGCAACAGTCCGGCGACGAACAGGCGTTCGCTGTCCAGCACATGGCACTCCTTGGCCAATCGCCGCGAGACAAGACCGCAGAACACACTGCGTCTCCAAAACCTGGACATATCCATGGTTTCAATGGACATCCCGGCGAACGAATAGGCAACTGAGGTAGCCAGCGCAAGGTCATGGACCTGCTGGGTACCGAGCATGCTGACGGCGCGAAATACCGTCTCGATCTTGGCTGTGAGACCAAAATAGGGGCTGTTCACCAGACGCAGCAGGCGAGCAGTCAAGGCCGGGTCCTGACCGATGACCAAGGCGACGTCCGCCATCGAGTAATCCGGCTCTGCCAGGAGTGTTTTCAGCCGCAGGTAGACCCCTGGCAGAGAGATCAGTTTTGCGCTCGCGGTGACCTGCTCCCAAACCGTTGTCATCTCTTCTCGCCGCTCACTTCAAGCCCCCCCCGGATCGGCAGCGTGGCCATCAGCAATCGTGCGCACGGGACAATCCAGGTTCTAACACCTCGGACGAGGGCATGGATTCCTCATCGCTCAGCCGCTCAGCCCTTAGCAACTGCTCCATCTGTTCGGCAGGCACCGGGCGACTGACCAGGTATCCCTGCATCTGATCACAACCGTGCCGGCGCAGAAACTGCAACTGCTCTTCGGTCTCCACCCCCTCGGCAATCGATGTCAGGTTCAGACCACGTGCCAGGGCGATGATCGCTTTGATGATGGTTGCGTCGTTGATGTCGGTGGTGATGTCCTTCACAAAGCTTCGGTCAATCTTGACGATATCCAGTGGAAAACGCTTCAGATAGGCCATGGACGAGTAGCCGGTGCCGAAATCGTCCACTGAAAGTATGATACCCATCGTCTTGAGTTGGTTTAAGACACTTATCGTCTCCTCCACGTTCTCCATGATGACGCTTTCGGTCAACTCCAACTCCAGAAACCGGGCATCCAGCCCGGTCTCATCCAACACCTTGCCTACCATCTCGACCAAGCCCCCGCGGCGGAATTGATGGCTGGACAGATTGACCGCCATGTCCACCGTCACCAACCCGGCCTGGCGCCAGGTTTGCGCCCTGTTGCAGGCGTTGTACATCACCCACTCTCCAATCGGAACAATCAGGCCGGTCTCTTCGGCAACCGGGATGAATTTAGCGGGTGCGACCTGCCCCATATCCGGATTGTTCCAACGCAGCAATGCCTCGATGCCGATGATCCTTCCGGTCTCGATCTCAACTTTCGGCTGGTAGTGCAGCGTGAGTTCATCTCTTTCCAACGCCCGTTTCAGTTTGCCCTCCATGCTGAGCCGCAATTGCACCCGCTCGTCCATATGCCTGGCATAGAAGCGAAAACTGTTTCTGCCCCCCTGTTTGGCGTGATACATGGCGATGTCTGCGTTTTTCAAAAGGATCTCCACACTGTCGCCATCGTCAGGATAGATGGCAATGCCCATACTGCCGGTGACAAAAAACTCCTTGCCCTGAATCTTCATCGGGCGGCGCAGCTGTTCCAGTACCCGTCCGGCCACCCGCGCCGCCACCTCAACCTCGTGCAGATCGGGCAACAGGACAGTAAATTCGTCGCCACCCAGGCGGGACAGGGAGGCCTTGTGAGGGTCTTCCGTCTGGGCCTTGGCCACCAGATCCGAGGCCCGAATGCTGTGACTCAGATAACTGGCGATCTCGCACAAGAGTTCATCGCCCGCATCATGTCCGAGGGTATCGTTGATATATTTGAACTCGTCGAGATCGAGAAAGATCAGCGCCATCTTCTGGCCGTTACGCTTGGCACTGCGCAAGGCCCGCTCTGCGCGTTCGCGGAACAGGTCCCGGTTGGGCAGACCGGTCAGGCTGTCGTAGAAGGCCAGCTGATGTATCTGCTGTTCCGTCCGTTTGCGATCCGATACGTCCTGGACGGTGCCAATCATCCGTAGCGGTACGTCATTGCTGCCGAACACCACTTCTGCCTGCTGTTCGACCGTGACTTCACCCCCGTCCCGTCCAATTATCCGGTGTTCAACCAGGTAGGGCGCCTTGTTGCTCAATGCGTCGTCAATCGCCAGGGTGACCAGTTGCCGGTCATCGGGATGGACAAAGTTCAGAAACGATTGTAAAGAGGGACCCAATGCATCGGGTTCGATACCGAAGAGGCGATAGATCTCGTCCGACCAACGGACCCGGTCCCGCACGATATCCCAATCCCAGTTGCCCAGGCGGGCGACCCGTTGCGCCTGCATCAGGCGGGATTCGCTCTGCCGCAGCGCCTGAATCGCATCCCCGGCCCGCAGCAGATAACGCACTCGATGGCTAAGGATCGCCCAGACCACGGGCTTGGTTATGAAGTCGGTAGCACCGGACTCATAAGATCGTTCAATCGAATCTATGTCCTCCAGGCCGGTTACCATCACGATGGGTACCTCGCCGCCGTCCACCATCTGCCGGATACGGGCACAGACGGCAAAACCGTCCATCTTTGGCATTCTGACGTCCAGCAGTATCAGGTCCGGCCGACTTTTCTCATAAGCCGCCAGGGCCTCGGCCCCGTCCTCCGCCTCTATCACATCGAAACCGGCCTGTTTCAGGGCCTGTCCGGTCAGCAGGCGCTGGGTAGCCTCGTCATCGGCAACGAGGATCAGTCCCTGCCTTTGTTCGGTCGCCTCAGCCATGACCCATCTGGTCCAGTTCCCTCAACAGGCCCGACTGGGCAGAGGAATACTCAGTGCTAATCTGCTCCACCAGTCCGGTGATGGTGTCGACAGCCCCCTCTTTTCCCCGCTGCTCCAGCTCCCTGCAGAGGGCAGCCAGCCTTCTGGCACCCAGATTCGCGCTGCTCGACTTGAGGCTGTGAGCGGTTTCGCTGATGGCGGCGATATCACCCTGTTCCAGTGATCGATGCAGGGTCTCGATCATATCAGGGGAATTTTCCAGATACAGACCGATCACCTTGGCAAGGATACTGGGGGCATTGGGCTGCTGCAGGGAACGGATGCTGTCCAGTGCCCCCTGGTCCAAAACGGGATCCTCCTCATCCTCTATCACCGCTTCCAGCACCGCCTCGAACCCGGCGGCCGACCGCTCGCCCCGCGGTAACCACTGGTCAAGCAGTTGCGCCAGCTGCTGCTGGGTAAAGGGCTTGCTAAGGTAGCCATCCATACCATAGACCTTACACTGCTGCTGAATCCCCTTCTGTACATCCGCGGTCAGTGCAATAATCGGCACGCGCCGGCCCTCTGCGTCATTGCCCTCCAGCTTGCGGATCTCTCTGGAGGCGGTGCGCCCATCCATCTCAGGCATGTGGCAGTCCATCAGCACCAGCTCGTAGCCGCCCGAGGACATGGCCTCCAGCGCCTCACGCCCGTTCGACGCCACATCCACGCGGCAACCGAGCAGCTCGAGCATGTTGCGGGCCACCTCCTGGTTCACCTGGTTATCCTCGGCCAGCAGAATCCGGCCGTTAAAAACCATCGACTGAGCCGGCTCCGCAACTTCGGGCGTCATAGCATCGGTCTCAACCAGGACCCCCTTCAGGCACTCGTAGAGTGCTGCCTGCCTGACCGGCTTGTTCAAGTAGCGATCTATACCCTGTTGAACTGCCCTGGCCGCCTCCTCGTCAAACGCGGCGGAACTGAGCATCACCTGACGGAGCTCTGGGAATAGCTGGATCCTGGTGGATTCGCCTTGCCAGCTCGATGCCGTCCATCTCGGGCATGTGCCAGTCCAGCAGTACTATGTCGTAGGGCTCATCTCTCCCTGCAGCCAGGCGCAGCATGTCCAGGGCCTGAGCACCGTTCTCCGCACTGTCATGGGGCATATCCCAGGCGATCGCCTGATTGTGCAGGATCTCCCGATTGGTGGCGTTGTCGTCCACGATCAATAAACGGATACCACGCAGGTCGTTGCGTTTGCACTCACGCTCGACCAATATCTCGGAACGGGCCAGGGGCATGCTGAACCAGAAGGTAGAGCCCTTCCCAAGCTCACTCTCCACCCCCATCTCACCCCCCATCAGCCCCACCAGCTGAGAGGAGATGGCCAGACCCAGTCCGGTACCGCCGTAGCGGCGGGTCGTGGAGCTGTCCGCCTGGGAGAATGATTCGAAGATCCGAAGCTGCTGCTGGGGCGAGATGCCGATACCTGTGTCGATGATCTCAAACCGTATCCGCACCTCCCGCTCGGACAGGGAGAGCAACGCCAGACGCACTATCACTTCGCCGGTTTCGGTGAACTTGATGGCGTTGCCGATCAGATTGACCAGCACCTGCCGCAACCGGGTCTCGTCGCCTTGTACCGTCACCGGCAGGTCGAGAGGCAACACAGGGGTCAACTCCAGCCCCTTGCGATGGGCCCTGTCTGCCAAAAGTTCCGCCGTCTCGTCCACCAGGTTACGCAGGTTGAAGTCTTTCTGCTCCAGCTCCAGCCTGCCGGCCTCGATCTTGGAGAAATCCAGGATGTCGTTGATGATCACCAACAACGTATCCCCCGAACGCTGGATGGTCTCGGCGAATCTGCGCTGACGTTCACCGAGCTCTGTGCCCAGCAGCAGCTCGGTCATCCCCAGTACGCCGTTCATGGGCGTGCGAATCTCGTGGCTCATAGTGGCGAGAAACTCGCTCTTGGCCCGACTCGCCTCCTCCGCCGCCTCTTTCGCCTGCAGCAGGTCGGCGGTCCGCTCCTCCACCTTTCGCTCTAGGTTGGCCTGGTGGTCCCTCACCTCCTGGCGGGCGATCCCCAGGCTTTCGGTCATGTGATTGAAACTGCGGGCCATCTCGGTCAGCTCATCGTTGCCCACCACCGGGATATGCTGTTCCAGTCTGCCGTCCGCGACATTCCGTGTAGCCTGTACCAACTGCTGGAGCGGCAAGGTGAGCCGACGGGTCAACCAGGCAATCAGCCCCAGGCTCAGCACCGCTACAATACTGGTGACCGAAACGATCCAGTCCAGATAACCGCTGATTTCCCCCAGCATCTCTTTCTGGCTCAACACGATCCGTAGCCAGCCGATCACCTCAGTCTGTTTCGGCCGATCCCCATCCAGCCCCAGTTCGTCATCCAGCATCGGCGAGTCCTGGCGGCTGACAACCGGGGTCAGGATGTCGATATAGCCTGGCGCCTGTGGGGAACTGACGAATTCACTGACCAGGGGGTCAGTACCAACCAGCCCGGCGGGCATCGCCGAGACCGACGGCACTTCCAGCAGAGATTCGAATCGCTCTTCCTGGATGATGTTGCGATCCGCACCCATGAACGCCAGATAGACGATCTCGTCATCCCGGGCGCCCTGGCTGATCCGGCGCAGGGCCTCCCGGTCCTCGGTGTAGATGCCGTATTCACTGATCTCCGCCACCAGCTTGGATACATCCATGCCATGATGCAGCAGCGCCTGGTAGCGGTCGCTGCGTTGCTGCTGCATGACCAGCGAGGCAATGGCCACGGCGGTCAACAGCACCAGGGCCATGGTCAGCAGATTGAACTTGGTCGCGATACGAAATTTGGGCCTGCTGAAAATCATGACAGTTCTCTCATTTGTAAACCTTGACGGCACCCGCCACCAGTTGGTCACCGATCTCCCTCTTCATGTGGCGGGCCGTCTTCAAATTCAGTGAGTAGACTACTTGAACCGGCGTCTCCGGCGCGACTTTGCCGGCCGAGACCCCGGTCAGCAGCCGGCGGGCGATAACCCCATTCTGCCGCCCCAGATCCTGGTAATCCCGGTCCAACGCATAAAAGGCACCGGCCTTGACCCAGGAGCGGGAGAGCCCGACCACCGGAATCTTGTTACGGAAGGATGAAAGCAGGACCTGCTTGAGGGTCTGGCTGGAATAAACGGTGTTATCCGATATAGCCCAGAGCACATCGGCCTCCCGGGCCAGCCTTTTGAGCCCCCCGGGGAGTTCTTTGGCACTGTTTACCGGTATCGGCAACAGGGTCAGCCCCTCTGCTTCCGCCGCGCGACGGGCTGCATCCACCCAGGCCTGATTCTGTGCCGGGTCGTAGAGAACGCCGATCCTGCCAGCACTCGGCAGTATCCGGCGCATCCAGTCAAGCTGGGCCTTCGCCGGGAACTCCAGTGCAACGCCGGTAACATTGGGGAGGGCCTGGAGTTGCGCCAGGGGCAACACCATGGTGGCGACCACCGGGCGATCGGGAAACCGCTCGGACGCCAGTTGAGTGGCCCTGGAGCCCAGGGCAAACACCAGATCCATCCCCTGCCCACGCAAGGACTCCAGCTGTTCCTGCTTGGCGCTGTCCTCTTCCAGGGTGACCGAGACAAACTTTACGTCGCCCGGTTCGGCCCGCAGAGTGGCCTTGAAGGATTCGGCTACCTGGCGATAGACCGCGCTGTCGTGGCCACTCAGCACCAGCACCGAATGTTCCCCCAGCGCAGGGGCGGACTGCCCGCCGGCGAATGCCGTCAGCAACAGCAGCCAAAGGATATACGCCACTCGCATCCGGGCTGAATAGAAACGCGCCATCGACCTCGTCTCAGTGATCAGAACGTGTACTGCAATTTGACCCGGTAGGTCCGATCGTTCTGCTCGAGTAGATCCTGCTCATGCTCCTCGGAGCCGGGGTGTCCGTAATTCTCGTCGAACAGGTTGTAGACGCCGGCCGAGAGGGTCAAGCCTGGGATCCAGCGCTGTTGGCTTAAGAGGGTGAGATTGGTCAGGTAGATAGCATCGCTTCTCTCTCCGGCGAGGGTCTTGCGCGGGCTCTCGTACTGCCACTCCAGACCCGCGCCGAGTTCGTCCCCGATCAGCGGGGCGATCAGATTGAACTTGACCATGTGGCTGGGGTAGTTAGACAGCCGGCTGCCGTCGGAGTCGTTTTCGGCGGTTTGGTAGGCGTAGCTGAGGGCTCCCTGCCAGCCGGTCTCCCAGTTTCCCTGCAGTTCCAGCTCGACGCCTTTGACTTTGGCGTCGCCCTGATTCTTTAATACCAGCAGGCCGTCCGCGGGATCGGTGTCCAGCACAATCAGGTCATCTATGCTGTTGTGATAAATCGATGCGATACCGCGCAGCCCCGGGATCAACTGTTGTTCGAGTATCAGCTCATAGGTCCGGATCTCCTCGGGATCCAGATCACCCGCCGCCTTCTGGGTTTCACCGTCGTCGTCGTAATAGAGTTCATAGGCACTGGGAGCCCGAAAGGCCGTACCATAAATCGCCTTCAGGGTGGTCCGCTGCCAGGGCGACCAGATCAGGGCGAGGCGGGGGTTGGTGGTGCCGCCGAAGGTGTCAAAATAATCGTGGCGAATACCGGCGGAGAGGATCAAATTCTCCTTCAACCGGAACTCGTCCTGCAGGTAAAGGGCCCAAGTGTAGTCGTCGGTGTCGGCGTCCAGGTAGGTGCCGTCGCGGTCATAATTCTCCTGTTTCTGGGTTAGGCTGTCTCGGTATTCCCCGCCCACTGTAATTCGATGCCGCTCGAACAGCTCCTGAACCAGTTGGAGCTCCGTACCCCACCACTCACCTTTGGCCTCGTCCTTGTTGATAACGCGATCCAGCGGATTCCCGGGTGCAGCGTAATCGTAAGGGTATTCCGCATAGTAGTCGTACCAGTCGTAGAAGAGCCGGCTTATCAACTCACCACCGTGGTCGAGCAGCTTCTGATACTTCAAATCCACGTAGGCGCGCTTGTCCCGGGTGTGGTTGTCCGGGTCGTTGAAAATCGTGCCGTATGCAGCCGTCGGGATGTACTTGTCCCGGTTGACGTAAGCGCCCTGCAGGATGAAATCACCGAAGGAGACCTTGCCGAACAGCTGCTCGAACGGCTCGTCGTCATTTTTTTCATAGACGCCGTTATTGGTGGCAGGATCGTCGAACTCAGGAGAGTAGACCCGGTCGTTGCCGTCGCTGTCGTGATAGGTGCCCGAGACGAGCAGCTCCACACCATTATCCAGGCGCTTGCCGTAACTCAGGCGCCCCTGGTAGGTATCGTTGCTGCCGACGGAGCCGGCAATCTGCGCTCCTCCCAGATCACGCCCCTTCTTGGTAATCACATTGACCACGGCAAAAAAGGCGTTATTACCATAGAGCGAAGAGCCGGGTCCGCGCACCACCTCCACCCGGTCGATCAGATCCACATCGAGGATGAACAGTCCGTCGATATCCATGCTGTCGGAAATGTTTTCGTTCATCCGGTGGCCGTCCAACAGCAGCAGGACCCGGGAGTTGTAGTCGCCGGGAATGCCGAATCCGCGCACCCCAAGGCGCATGTAGTTGCGATCGTTGTTGATATAGAAGCCGGGCAGACTCTGCATGATCTCCGACAGGTCACGGTAGCCGTAACGGCGTATCTCGTCGCTGGTGACGATACTGACCCGGGCCGGCGCCTCAGTCACCTTCTGTTCGAATTTGGAGGCGGTGAAGACCGAGGGGATCTCCCCAAACAACAATTCATCGTCAGAAAAAGCCGCCTCATCGGAGGCTTCCACGCCACCGGCCAGGGAAGCGGCCAGCAGCAGCCCCAGTAACATCCTCAGAAAGATCGGATACCTATGACATGCTATCGTGTTCATTACACGCTACCCGCAGTTTGAATTAGACAGGGGAGTTGCGATACAAAGGAACAACCGCCGACCAGATCCTCTCTATAGGCTCGCTAGGAGACTTGGCGGCACCCGAAAGAGATTCTTTATAGGATATGGAGACAGGGAACGATGGAAAACGACCATCGAAAGCGGTGAAAGGGGGGGAGCAGCGAATCAGCTATGGTGTGAATTGCACCGGGCAGGGGCAGATCTAGGTTTGAGAAAGTCAGTTGACTATCTTTGTTTCAGCCAAAATCGGATGAGTCCTTAGCACAGAGAAATCAGAGAAAGGCCGAAAAGGGAATAATACGTTCTAACTAGCGCTTACTCTCTGCGCCCTCTTTGATTTTTTGTGTTTGTTTCTATTTGCTGAAGCCGCCGAACTGCCTCAAGGGACGGGCGAGTCAATCACGATCTCCACCAGACCGGCGCTCTGTACCGGCACCGGGGAGACCTCCCCCCTCAGGTCACCGCTCTGGGCAATGGCCCCGCCGGAGCGGGAGACCCGGGCGCCCACCACCACCTGATCAAAGTTGGACAATTTCATGGCCGGCATCATGGCGCCGGCATCGTCCAGGGTCAGTTCCAGGGGCAGGTCCCGAACTTGATGGCGGGCGGCGGCCAGGGGCATCTTGGGTCCCTGCAACGCCCGGGCATAGACGAACAGACTCTCTTCCGGTTTCACCTGGCTCTGCAGTTCAGGGGCCAGGCTGATCCGGACACGGATCGCTGCTCCTGCCGCGGCTTTGGTTTCGGAATTTTCCTCTACAGCGGTCGTCGCCGTTTCGGTTTGCGGCGTTTTCGCCACGGAAACGGTGGCCGGCGCTCCTCCCTTCTGACGGGCCGCGGCGATCATGCTGTTGATCTCCTGCTCGGATTTGACATCGTCTCCAAGGAGCGGCTTCAGGCGCTCCCAATAAGCCACCGCCTGGGTATAGTTCCCCTGCTGCTCCTCCGCCATACCCGCCAGCCAGAGCCCCTTGGCATTGTTCGGCTCAAGCTCGATTGCCCTGCGGATCAACTCCGTCGGTTTTCCCCTCATCACCCCGCCCTGGGCCATGGAAAGGGCATCCGCCCAGGAGAGCAGCACCGCGGGCTGATCCCCAACCAGTTTGTGCAGGTTTTCGAAGGTGCGGGCCGCCTTGGGAAAATCGCGCAACTGCATCAGCGAGCGGCCGAGCAAATACCAGCCTTCGGTATCCTGAGGATTCTTCTGGAGGCGCTGGATCAGCTTCTCCACCAGCTCATTCATCGGCGGCATCTGGCCCTGCCCGCCGCCGCTGGTGTGGGCGATGGACGGACCCGGGGTCGGCAGCTGCACTAGCCCGGGTGATCCCAGGTGAAAGTAGAGTGACAGGCTCAAGGCCGGCACCAGCAACACCAGCAGGGCCATGGCCAATCGGCCGGGTCCCTTGGAACTGGCAACCGGGGCCGCTTCGGACCGCCCGTCTATATCCAGCAGCAGCGCCTGCTCCAGTTCCAGCTTTGCCTGTTCGAACTGAGTCTCGCTCAGGGCACCGCTCGCCCGCTCTTTGTTCAGTTCGTCCAGGCGCTCCCGAGCGATCACCATGTTCTGCTGATCGCGGTCCAGTGAGTTGATCTGACGTTTGCGCAGCAGGGAAGGGGCAAGCATCACCAGGGCGACCAGTATCATGGCCGCCGATAGGGTCCAGAAAATTATCATGTCTGCTTATCGTTCAGGAAGCGGCGGGCGCGCTCCTGCTCTTGTTCGGTCAATTGAGGAGTTTGGGCACGTCCGCGGCGGCGGACGAAGAGAAACAGTACCAGCACACCCACCCCGAGAATCAGGAAGGGTCCGACCCAGAGCATTGCCGTTGAGTTCTTGAACGGCGGCCGGTACATGACAAAATCCCCGTATCGCTCCACCATGAAGGCAACAATCTGTTCGTTGGACTCACCGCGCTGGACCATTTCATAGGTCAAGCGCCGCATATCCTGGGCCAGTTCAGCGTTGGAATCGGCAAGATTCTGATTTTGACAGACCAGGCAACGCAGTTCCGCGACCAACTGCTTGTAACGCGCCTCCAGCTTCGGATCATCAAAAGGGTAAGCATCCACCTTTGCGTGAACCGCCAGTGGCAGCGCCAAAAACAGAACAATCAGACACAGACGCCTCATCAGCCCTTCTCCAGCTCGTCGATCAATGGTCTGAACTCATCACGCCAGACTTTCTGCGTCATTGCCCCCTTGTGCTTCTTGCGAATAACACCCTGGCGGTCGATCAGAAAGGTCTCCGGGGCGCCGTAGACGCCCAGGTCCATGATCGCCTTACTCTCCGGGTCGACCCCGACGGCAAGGAATGGGTTACCCTTCTGACGCAGAAAGCGCTTTGCCTCTTCATCGTCATCGCGCCAGTCGATGCCGACGATCGGAAACTGCTCCTGTTTCGCCAGGTAGAGCAGAAAATCGTGCTCACGCCAGCACTCCGGGCACCAGGTACCCCAGACGTTGAGCAGCCAGACCTTCCCCTTCATGGCGGAGGATTCCACCGTTTTGGTCGGGTCGAACAGATCCGGAAGGGAAAATTCCGATGCCTTTTTGTCGATAAGCACCGATGGCACGTCCCGCGGATCCTTGGTCAACCCGATTGCGAGAAATACTACCAGGATAAGGAATATACCCAGCGGGATCAGATAACGCGCCTTCATACGGCCCTCGCTGTGGTCTCATCAGCCGCAATCGTCCTGGCCTTGCGGGCGAGCTGAAAATAACGCCGGTCGCTGGCCGCCAGAAGGCCGCCCAGGGCCATGAACAGACCCCCAAGCCAGATCCAGCGGACAAAGGGCTTGTGATAGATGCGGACACTCCAGGCACCCTGATCGCCCAGCGGCTCGCCCAGGGCAACGAACAGGTCACGGGTCAGTCCGTCGTCGATTCCCGCCTCGGTCATGGGCATGCCGCTGCGGTAGTTACGCTTTTCCGGGTAGAGCATGGCAACGGGGGCACCGTTTCGACTTATCTCTACCTCGCCCCGGGAGGCCTGGAAATTCGGACCACTGATACTCTCCACACCCCGAAACAGGAAGTCGTACCCCCCCAGGCTATAGCTCTCACCCCGCTCCAGACGGAGGTCCTTTTCGGTGCTGTAAATAGAAGTCAGGGCAATCCCGACCACAAAAATCGCGATTCCCAGGTGCGCCGTCATCATGCCCCAACCGCCTCTCGGCAGGGTAACCAAGGTCCGCCACAATCCGCGTCCACCGCCGGCCCGATCCAGCAACCAGGTGAGGGTGGTGAGGGTGACCCAGATCGCCAGGGTCAAACCCAGGACCGCGCCCCAGCTGAAGTGGGGGGCGAGCAGCGTCGGCAGGGCAAAACCAAGAACCAGACTGATGATCAGCGGCAGGCGCACCTTGCGGAAAAGCTCAGCCGGGTTGTCCTGCTTCCAGCGCAGCAGCGGCCCCAGTCCAACCACGATTGCCAGAGGCACGGTGAGGGGGATGAAGACGCTGTTGAAATAGGGCGGACCCACAGATATCTTGCCGGCACCCAGGGCATCCAGTATCAGCGGGTAGAGGGTACCGAGCAGAATACTGGTGGCGGTTACAACCAGCACAACGTTGTTGAACAGCAGCCCGGTCTCACGCGAGATCAGCTTGAAGCTGACGTTGCTGCGGATCTGGGAGGCTCGCCAGGAATACAGCAGCAGAGAGCCACCAATGACCACGCCGAGAAAAATCAAGATAAAGACGCCCCGCGCCGGATCGGTGGCGAAGGCATGGACCGAGGTAAGCACCCCGGAGCGGACCAGGAAGGTGCCGAGCAGACTGAGCGAGAAGGCGAAGATGGCCAACAACACCGTCCACGCCTTGAAGGCCCCCCGCTTTTCGGTAACCGCCAGGGAGTGAAGCAGGGCGGTACCCACCAGCCAGGGCATGAAGGAGGCGTTCTCCACCGGGTCCCAGAACCACCAGCCGCCCCAGCCAAGTTCGTAATAGGCCCACCAGCTGCCGAGCGTGATACCCAGGGTCAAAAAGACCCAGGCGATATTGGTCCAGGGCCGCGACCAGCGGGCCCAGGCCGCGTCCAGCCGCCCGCCCAGCATGGCAGCAATGGCGAAGGCAAAGGCGACGGAGAAACCGACATAGCCCATGTAGAGCATCGGTGGATGTATGGCCAGCCCGGGGTCCTGCAGCAAGGGATTCAGATCCCGGCCTTCGAGCGGCGGACTGGGCAGCCGGTCAAAGGGGTTAGAGGTGAGCAGCATGAACAGCAGAAAACCGACACTCACCATCCCCATCACGCCTATTACCCGGGCCAGCATCACCTCCGGCACGCTGCGGCTGAACAGGGTGACCGCGCCGGTCCAGATCGCAAGGGTGAGCGCCCACAGCAGCAAAGAGCCCTCGTGGGCGCCCCAGACCCCGGAGATCAGATAGAGGGTGGGCAGGGCCGTATTGGAGTTGGAGGCGACATAGGTGACCGAGAAATCGTGTACCAGAAACGAATAGGTAAGACAGCCGTAGGCGACCAGAACAAAAAGCAGTTGAGCCTGGGCCGCCGGCTTGGCCAGCGCCACCCAGGACTGAATACGCCAATGGGCCCCGATCACGGGAAGCGTGGCCTGGGTCAGCGCCATACAGAGCGCCAGAATCAATGCCAATTGCCCGAGTTCAGGGATCATAGCTTCTGCGCCTTGGCGGTAACGCCCGCGTTATGGGATTTTTCCAGGGCATCCGCCACCTCCGGTGGCATGTAGTTCTCGTCGTGCTTGGCCAGCACCTCATCCGCCACGAACACCCCGTCGCTCATCCGACCCTGGGCAATAACCCCCTGCCCCTCCTGGAACAGATCGGGCAGGATGCCGGTATATTCGACGTTCACCTTGTTGGCATTGTCCGTAACAACGAAGCGAACCGTCAGTTCCTGACCCCGCTGCAGGCTGCCACTCTCCACCAATCCGCCCAGCCGGAATACGTGGTCGCCAGGCGCCTTGTTTTCGGCCACCTCCGTGGGCGAAAAGAAGTAAGAGAGGTTATTGTCCAGGGCGTTGAGCACCAACCAGGATGCCAGCCCCAGGCCAACCAGCCCGACTAACAGAAAACCGAATCTTTTGTGTCTGGCTTTCATCTTTGCTCCTCAGTTTTCATTCGCACGATGCGCGCAATGCGCTGCAGGATGGCTCGTCTGCGGTGTCGAACCAGAATAGGCTCCACGATCATCAGCAGGGCGGTGACGCCGAAAGAAGCCCACACGTACAGGCCGTAGCCCCCCATATGGAAAAACTCGCTAACTGTCACCGTTTCACCTCCGCCAGCTCACTTACCCAGGTGGTATCCCGCTCCCGCTCCAGGATAATGGAACGCGCGCGGGCCAGGGCGGTGGCGATGGAGTAAGCCCAGAACCCCAGGGTCATAATGAGCATGGTGATCAGCATGGTTTCGCCCATACTCGAGCCCTTGGTTACACTCACCGACGCCCCTTGATGCAGGGTGTTCCACCACTTGACCGAGTAATGGATGATAGGGATGTTCACCACCCCTACCAGAACCAGGATCGCGCCTGCCCGATCGGCCCGACGCAGATCATCGATGGCACCCTGCAGGGCGATAAAACCTATATACAGGAACAACAGGATCAGCTCCGATGTCAGTCGCGCATCCCAGACCCACCAGGTCCCCCACATGGGCTTGCCCCAGAAAGCGCCGGTCCACAGGGCCAGAAAGGTGAACAGGGCACCGGTGGGCGCCAGCGCCCGGGTCATCATGGCGGAAAGCCGGGTATTGAATACCAGCCCTAAACCGGACCAGAAGGCCATCACCAGGTAGATAAACATGGACATCCAGGCCGCTGGCACATGGACGAAGATGATGCGGTACCCCTCACCCTGCTTGTAGTCGGTGGGCGCGACGAAGAAACTCATATAGAGTCCCACCGCGATCAGCACCACCGCAATGGCCGCAGCCCAGGGAATAATCCGCCCGGCCATGGGATAGAAGGTGGCGGGCGATGAAAATTTAAACCAGTTGATCAGCCTGGAGCTCATAAGATACCGTTACCGGGCCGCCTCACGACAGACCCATTACCTGACACAGAAACGAACGCAGGGTACACGGAGATTTTTTTTTAGCAAGCAAATCTTGCCCGCTTCTCGGCATACTTCGCATTTGATACCCTTCCGTCCCCTTGGTTCCCTGGAATTTCGCTGCAGTCGATGGGCCAAGGGCGGGAAAGACCCGCAAACTCCCGCAGGTCGCTATTCGGCCGAGATTCGCAGGGCAGCCGCCGTGGCCACGGGCGCCAGCACCAGCGACAGCAGCAGGATCGCTCCAAGCATGGAAAGGTGCCCCTGCTCGCCGAGACCGGAAACGTTCGCCTCCACTGCCCCGGCGCCAAAGATCAACACCGGGATACAAAGTGGCAGCACCAGCAGCGACACCAATACCCCACCGCCCCGCAGCCCCAATGTGAGTGCCGCACCGATGGCCCCGATAAGACTCAGGGCCGGGGTACCGAGCAGCAGGGAGAGAAGCAGCACCCCCAGGGCTTCCGTCGAAAGATCGTACTGCAGCCCCAGCAACGGCGCCATGAGGACCAGGGGAAGGCCCGTCACCAGCCAGTGAGCCGTCACCTTGCCCAGAACCAGCAGGGTAACAGGCTGGGGCGTCAGCAGCATCTGTTCCAGGGTCCCATCCTCAAAATCGACAGAAAAAAGCCGTTCCAGCGCCAGCATGGAGGCCAGCAGGGCTGCCACCCAGACCACCCCAGGCGCGATTAAACGCAGGGTGTTCATCTCCGGTCCAATGCCCAGCGGAAACAGGCTCACCACGATGATAAAGAAGAAAAGTGTGGTGAAGACATCGGAACGGCGACGCACCGCCAGGGTCAAATCCCGCCTGACAATGGTCCGGAAGACTTCAAACATTTCCATCCTCCTTCCATCCGAGCTGCAGTTGTTTCACCTGCCCCCGGGTAAGGCTTACCTCCTGGTGGGTGGTCAGAATCACCATGCCGCCATCCTCGACGTGGGAGCGAATAACCGACTGCAGAAAGTCCACTGCCGCCAGGTCCAGGGCGGTAAAGGGCTCGTCCAGAATCCATAGCTGCGCCCGGTTAACCAGCAGGCGCGCCATCGCCACCCGTCGCTTCTGACCCTGGGAGAGCACCCGCGTCGGCAGATCCTCGTGCCCTCGCAAACCCATCTGCTCCAGCGCTTCCCAGGCCTGACGATCAGTGATGGAAACACCCTCCAGAACGCAGCCAATACGCAGGTTTTCCACCCCGTTGAGGTCATCCTTGATGCCGTTCTTGTGGCCAATATAGACCAGATCACGGCTGAACTCCTCACCCAATTGGCGGATACTCTCACCCTTCCAGCGCACCTTACCCGCCGTCGGCTGAATCAGCCCGCAGATGGCGCGCATCAACGTAGTCTTGCCGCTACCGTTGTGGCCATGAAGGTGCAGCAGCTCTCCGGGCTTCAGGGAAAAAGTGAGCCCCGAAAATAACCGGCGATCACCACGAACACACTCCAGATCCGCGATTTCAAGCATCTTAAACTCTGTATGAATGAGGGAAACTCTGAATTTAGTCGTCATTCCGGACGAAGCGCAGCGTAGATCCGGAATCTATCAACCGAAGTAAGCAATTAAATTACTGGATCCCGGCCTGCGCCGGGATGACGAAACAGCAATAAATCTAGATCTTCCTTTAGAAAAAGGATCTGATTGTACACAGTTGGTGTTGCCGGTTCGAGTAAACCGTGGCAGCGACCTAACGAGTCCTCCGACTCCCTTTGGGTTAGAATTCCCGGTCTGTCCAAAGGAAGAGAGCACAATCATGTCCCTGAGTCATCGTGGCGAGCGCATCGTGCTCGCCAGCAACAACGCCGGCAAGGTCCGGGAAATCAACCAGCTGCTTTCCGAGCAACAGATCGAGGTCGTTCCCCAGCAGGAGTTCGAGATCCCGGAAGTGGAGGAAACGGGCCTAACCTTCGTAGAGAACGCCATTCTCAAGGCCCGCAACGCGGCCCAACACAGCGGGCTGCCCGCCATCGCAGACGATTCGGGGATAGAAGTGGACGCGTTGCAGGGGGCGCCAGGCATCTACTCGGCCCGATTTGCCGGCCCCGGCTGCAACGACCAGGAGAACAATCGAAAACTGCTGGTGGCGCTAAAGGAAATCCCCGACGACGAGCGCACGGCCCGCTTTCAGTGCCTGATGGTCTATATGCGGCACAGCAACGACCCTACCCCCATCATCTGCCAGGGCACCTGGGAGGGACGGATCCTGTTCAAGCCCCAGGGGGAAGGTGGCTTCGGCTATGACCCGTTGTTTCTGGTAGCGGAGAGAAACTGCTCCTCCGCACAACTCCCACCGGAGGAGAAAAACCGCCTGAGCCATCGAGGCCAGGCCCTGCGGAAACTGCTCATCGCACTCTCTTCTTAGTGTCTCAAACGAATAACGCTTTGCTTGTCCAATTCAGGAGAGGCGAAAAACGGAGTTTACCAACTTCCATTCCCGTGGATCTGACGCGCCACAACGGCAGCCCGAGTGCTTAACTGTACGGCAGAGGGAAATAAATGCTTAACCACCTGGAAATAAAGCAGAAACATACAATGCCTACCCTGGCGACAGTGGATCCTGGCCGAGAGGGCAGTACCGCCGCTGGAAAGAACAAAATCACAAGTACGGGAGGAAAGAAGAGATGACGATCGAGAAAAGGCACAGTCAACGCGTTGCATTGCACCTCGACGCACAGCTGCTTTATCGCGGCCGATGCTGCAAGGTGGTATTGAAGAATCTCTCGATAGAGGGGATTTTCCTGAATACCGGGGATCTTAGCATTCCGAACGGCACCCTTGTCGATCTGGAATTCTCTCTAGCAGACCACCGCTGGCAGATTTCGGGACTGGTGGTGCACCAGGCCATGAAAGGCATCGGGGTAATGTTTCGCGTGAGTCAACCGGAGTTGTTCCAAATGGCCAGCGAGCGCACGCAGCAGGCGGCGGTACTACCGTCAGTTCCGCCAGATCAGCAGGGCGGGCTCTGGCAGGGATAACGAGGAACAAACAGCATGAAACGCCCTCGCCCAACCAGCCATGAGTTAGCGCGACGCTTTGTCGAGGATGTGCCGAGGTCCTAACACTCATCAAGGAACCCTAAAGTTTTCCCTCCACCTTCCGCCACTAAGGGGCAACAAGCCACAAAAAAACCATGTTCTATGACGTTGAAATCCGACAGCAGTCAATACGACGCTACTTATCGTCAAATCATCGCACAGATCGGCGAGGCCGAAAAAATCCTAGCGCGGGCAAACCGGGCTGATTTATCGGGTTTCGAAAGGAAGATTGAGGCCGAAAAATTCCATCGCACCCTCAACACCATCCGCTCCGAAATTAAAAGGCTGGAGACGATCGTCATCGTCGAATCCCGGGTCGAGGAGAAAAAGCCGGTCAGCGCCACCGCAATCGCAGCGAATCCGGGACTCTATGAAATGTTCAACGAATCCATCTTTCTTCGGCAGCGACAGCTCTCCATCGAGCAGATTGAGTCCATCATAGAGCGCGAACGGCAATTGAGCCGCTACCGGGGAGGCGAGTCCAGGGTTTCCGCCTTCAGCCGTCTTTTGAGAAAGCTGGCCGACGGCTTTCAGGTGTTAAAAAAGGTCGCAGCATAACCCCTGCCACCCACTGAACCACTTTCTACCCCCACAACTGTGGGATAATCTTGCCCCTCTCTTTACTCGTTCGCCAATAGATCACTTTCTTGCGATACTGCGACCCAATCACGATATGATACTCATACTCCCATTTAATATGGGCTAGGCTTTGCGATTGCTTCATGCGTTTCGCCTGAGTTTACCCTTCTGGGCTTTCCTCAGGAGGCTTGCTGATCGTATAGAAAAACGGCCATCACTCAACGGCCACCAAACTAAAGACACAATCTTCGTCAGAGAACGAACATGGCCAAAACACTCGTATTCGATTCCTCAGAAGGAACACGGGTCCCTTTTTTGCGGGGAATTCTGACCCGTTCAGTGCACGAGGCCGGTCTGGAATTCGAAGATGCCTACAACCTGGCATCCACCATCCGACAGGATCTCGCAGAGATCGACGAGATATCACAGGACGATCTGAGGACCCGGGTTATCGAACTGCTGCAGAAATCCTACAGCGCGAAGGTCGTCGATGACTACCAGTCCTCAGGGCGCGTACCGGCTCCTATCATGGTCGAGGATGCCGAGGGTCAGGCATCTCCCTTCTCCCGGGCCGAACATCTGCGCCTGCTGGAATCCTGCGGGCTCTCAAACAAGGATGCGGAGAAGGCCAGCAAGCATATCTACCAACACCTGATCGAAAATAACGTCAAGGAACTGAGTTCGTCCCGACTGGGCCACCTTACCTACATCTGCCTGCACCGCCACTTCGGTGCGCGTATCGCCAGACGCTACCTGGTGTGGGTGGAATTCACACACAGCGACCGGCCTCTGATTCTGTTGATCGGTGGCACCACAGGATGCGGAAAAAGCAGTATTGCGACAGAAGTGGCCCACCGCCTCGGCGTGGTGCGCACCCAGTCCACCGACATGCTGCGAGAAGTTATGCGCATGCTGATCCCGAAACGACTGCTACCGGTGCTACACAGCTCGGCCTTCAACGCCTGGCAGGCGCTGCCGGCCAGGCTCTCCTATCAGGCTGACGAGGAGAAACTGATCGCTGACGGTTATCGCAGCCAGATGGAACTGCTCTCCGTCCCCTGTGAGGCGGTTATCCAGAGAGCCCTGCGGGAAAGGGTCTCCCTGATACTTGAGGGAGTCCATGTGCACCCCTCACTGATGACACTGATCGACCGGCGCGAGGACGCGGTTATCGTGCCTATCATGGTCGCGGTATTGAAGCAGGAGAAACTGAAGAAACGCCTGCGTGGCCGGGGAAGGCGGGCTCCGAAGCGGGGGAGCGAACATTATCTCGCCCACTTCGACCAGATCTGGGCCCTGCAGTCATTTCTGCTGTCCGAGGCCGACCGCACTGGCATACCGATCATCGCCAACAACGACAAAGAGAAATCAACTATCGAAATCATGAGCACTATTGTCGACGTGATGGAGAAAAAATTTTCAGCCACACCTGCCGAGGTCTTTGGACATGGGCAGTAAGAAAAAGGGTCTGTTGCTTATTCTGGACGGCCTGGGCGATCGGGGCATCGCCGCCTTTGACGGCAGGACCCCGCTGGAGGCGGCGGAGACACCCAATATGGATGGATTGATCCGGCTTGGTCAGGGCGCCTTGGTCGATCCTCTCTACCCCGGCGTGCCGGTAGGCACCCATACCGGCACGGGTGTACTGCTTGGCATCCCACCGGTAGAAATCGCCTCGCTCGCCAGGGGTCCGATTGAGGCGGCCGGAACCGGTCTGTCGGCCGATCCTGGCGATCTGTTGATTCGCTGCAATTTCGCCACCCTCGAGGCAGACGGAGAGCAGATGCGGATCATCGACCGACGCGCCGGCCGGATCAATGAGCACACCGCGGAACTTGCCCGGGAACTGGAGGAGGTTGAAGTTGGAGACGGAATTCTGGCCACGCTGATACCCGCCACCCAGCATCGCGCGGTACTCCGGCTGAGTGGAAAGAACCTGTCTGCCGCCGTCAGCGATACGGACCCCGGCAGCCGCCTGCAACCCCTGCTGGTGACACCCTGTCAGCCACTGGCACAAGATGATGCCGCCGGCAAAACCGCCAGCGCCATCAACCGCTTCACGGCCATCAGCCACGAAAGACTCAACACCCACCCGATCAATGTTCAAAGGCGCAACGAGGGTCTGTTGCCCGCCAACGGGGTCATCTGCCGCAGCGCCGGAATGCTCGGCCAACCTACCAGCCTGATCAATCATCTGGGCATCTCTGCCGGGCTGGTCGCCGGAGAGAGCACCGTGCTGGGACTTGGCCGGGTGCTGGGTTACCGGGTGGTCACCGACCCCCGCTTCACCTCGATGCCAGACACCGACCTGCAGGCAAAAGTCGTTGCCGCTAAGAGCATGCTCGAACAGCAGGATATGGTCTTCCTTCACGTCAAGGGGCCTGATATCTGCGCCCACGATTATGATCCTCAGGCCAAAAAAGCACTGCTCGAGGCGGTGGACCAGGCACTGGCAGGTATCTTGTCCAGTGACCTGGTGGTCGGGGTCACCGGTGACCACTCCACAGACAGCAACTCAGGGCGCCACGTCGGGGACCCGGTACCTTCCCTGCTCTTTTCACCGGACGGAAGAAGAGATCGCTGCGATCGTTTCGGGGAAGCCGATTGTGCCGGTGGCGGGCTTGGTCGCGTGTCAGCCACCGGATATCTCTTCGCCATGCTCGATGCAATGGGTTTTGTGCGTAATTTCAAAGCGGCCGACACACTTTTCTTCAGCCCGATCCGTTGATTTTTTCCCGTCGGATGGGAGACTGCCCCCTGGCAAACTTCGGATTGTTCGATCCTATGAGTCCGAGTCCTTTCCGGCCCCATTAATCCCGCGCTTGAAATAACCGCGACCGATCGATGTATCGACAAACCCCATGGTAGGGATTTGTCGAAGTACCCTTCAACTAAAGGCGCGATGCCATCCCTCGATCGCCCCAGATTAGCGCTGACAAGCAAATGGGCTTAGAACCCCCCCCGTCAGACATAAAAATGACATAATATCGTCATGTTCTCCATATAGCCTGAGGGGTTTTGTCCTAATTTATTGATGAGTTTACTGACCGAGATCAAAGCACGCTTTTCTGTTTCCTTTATTCTGCACGATTAGAAACAAAAGAAGCGGCCGGGAATCTGAAGCGCGTGATCGGCAGAGAAGTGGGCGTCCGCGGTTTGGTTTCGTTGTTACAACGGAATGATAACATTGTCGTGGGCCAAAGGCCGTGGAAGTACGACCAGGGCTCGATACTATCAAGCTTATTGACTGTTTTTTACACAATCTATAAAAATTTGACGTTTGATTTTCACGTGTGGCACCTCGCTCGGGCGACAGAAAGCGCTTTCTGTTCCCTTTGTTTGCGTACTGCACAAAAACCCGACTCGGCACACAACTAAATATCAACCGTTGTTTACAGGAGGACTCTATGCGAACAACAAATCCCATCGCCTCCCTACTGGGAAGCTCTCCGTTTAAGCCAATGAAGGCCCACATGCGCGTTGCCGTCGAATGCGTCTCAGAGGTCCCGGCGCTGTTTGACGCCCTGATCGCCAAGGATCAGGAGGCGTTGAAGGCCCAGAAAGAGAAGATCTTTGCCAAGGAGCAGGAGGCAGATGACCTGAAGCACGACATCCGGGCACATCTGCCGAAGAGTCTGTTCATGCCGGTCGACCGTCGTGACCTGTTGGAGGTCCTCAACATGCAGGACTCCATCGCCGACACCGCCCAGGATATCGCCGGCTTGATGATGGAGCGAGACATGGCGGTGCCGGAAGGCATGGCGGAACCCCTGACCGCCCTGGTGCGACGCTGCGTCGACACCTGCGAGCAGGCCGGAACCATTATGGAAGAACTCGATGAGTTGATCGAAATGGGGTTCCGTGGCCGCGAGGCCACCAAGGTCGAAGAGATGGTCGAAAAGCTCAATCTGATCGAGGATGAGACCGACGAGATGGGCATGGCGCTGGCCCGCACCCTGTTCTCCAAAGAGGACGAAATGAAACCGGTATCAGTGATGTTCTGGTACCAGCTGATCCAGTGGATTGGTGATCTGGCGGACTACGCGGAGAAGGTGGGCGACCGCATGCGCCTGTTGATCGCCCGGTAGGGACCACACACCCTGAACCGCGGGTCTGTTCAGGGGAGTTTATGTTCGCTTCTCGTTCCAACCACCCGGCCGCACAGCTCCAAACCGTGAGCCCGGGATAACAAATTAGAGTTAAGGAGTCCGTAATGGAGATCATCTCTGAATGGGGCACAGTTTTTCTGGTTATGGCCATTATCTTTGGCGCCTACATGACCTGGGGCATCGGCGCCAACGACGTGGCCAACGCCATGGGCACATCGGTCGGCTCCGGTGCCATCACCGTCAAACAGGCGATCATCATCGCCGCTATCTTTGAGTTTGCCGGCGCCTTTATCGCCGGCGGCTCGGTCACCGCGACCATCCGCAAGGGCATCATCGATCCCGCCGCGATCCAAGGATCGCCGGAACTCCTGGTCTACGGTATGCTGGCAGCCCTGCTGGCGGCTGCCATCTGGCTGATGGTCGCCTCCAGCCGCGGTTGGCCGGTCTCCACCACTCATACTATTGTCGGCGCTATCGTCGGCTTCGCCATGGCCGGCATCGGCATGGATGCGGTGAACTGGGCGAAGATCGGCGGCATCGTCGCCAGTTGGCTGGTATCCCCCCTGATCGGAGGCACCATCGCGCTGTTGTTGATGGTCAGTGTCCGGAAGTTAATACTTAACACGGCACAGCCATTCGAGCAGGCCAAGAAATGGGGGCCAGTCTATGTCTTCCTGGTTGGTTTCATCGTATCCCTGGTCACCCTGTTCAAAGGCCTGAAACACCTCAAGCTGGAACTCTCCATGGGTGAGAGCTTCGTCGCAGCCATCGTCTTTGGCATTATCGTCGCCATCATTGGAAAGATGATGATCGCGAGAGTGAAGGTAGACAAGACCGCAGAGCAGGATTACCACTACGCCAGCGTGGAAAAGGCCTTTACCCCGCTGATGATCTTCACCGCCTGCGCCATGGCCTTCGCCCACGGATCGAATGACGTTGCCAACGGCATCGGCCCCCTGGCCGCAGTGGTATCGATCATTAACAGCGGCGGTGAAGTCGCCCAGAAGGCAGAGCTGCCGATCTGGATCCTGGTGCTTGGTGGCGCCGGTATCGTGGTCGGTCTGGCCACCATGGGCTACAAGGTAATGCAGACCATCGGCACCAAGATCACCGAACTGACCCCGACCCGTGGCTACTGTGCCACCCTGGCAGCCGCCACGACGGTGGTACTGGCCTCCAAGACGGGACTCCCGGTCTCAACCACCCATATCGCCGTTGGCGCTGTGATGGGGGTGGGCCTGGCCCGCGGCATCGGCGCCCTGGATCTGAGGGTACTCGGCAACATCGTCGTATCCTGGATCGTCACACTGCCAGTAGGCGGTGTCTTGGCGGCCCTGCTTTTCTTTTTGTTCAAGGGCATTTTCGGCACATCATAAATTCCGTAAGGCGTAAAAAGCCTCCCCGGTCCGGGGAGGCTTTTTTCTGCACTCCACCATCCTCTTGTAGACCTCCCATGGCAAAAAACCTATGTTCAGCCTGAAAACTGAACCCATCGCCAAGCTGCAGTCTATCAAGGGCGTTCCTTTCCCAGACCACGTCAGCTTCCGGCAGCTGCTGGTCACCGGCCCCCCAGGGGCGGGTAAGAGCACGCTCATCCGCAGCATCAGCGGCTGGTCCGAAGAGGGCTATGTGGATCTTGCCCTGGATAAGTGGTGGGCGGCCCAGGCGCTTTCTTTGCGGCCCCGGGAGATCCACCTGGGTTTTCCGTGCAAGGGTCTCAAACAATCTCTGGCTGTATTCGACAAGGAGTGGGCTGAGTCACTCCCTCCGCCGGAATTGGAACTGGAAAGAATCAGGATTCCGCCGGCCAAGCACTATTTCTTTTCCGTCGACTGGCGGAACAGATATGTGTTTGAGTTTCTGATACCCACTCCCGAGACCCTTTTTCAGCAGCGGGAGAAAAGAAAAGAACAGGGTACCCACAGAGTGGATGAGCAGCTGGATCTCAATCTCGATCAGATAAAAGAACAGATAATCGTATTTCGAAAGACGGCACTATATCTGTACCAACAGGGTCTTAATGTCTATATTCGTGAAGGTACTGACGGCGTTCCTCTACAAATAATCGATGCGGAGAGCAGCTAAATGGGCAGGTCCGAATCCAAGGCCAAAAAAGCCCTTCTCAAACTCTTGAAGAACACCTTTTCCGACCTGGTGCAATGCGAAGAGGTGGATGTCAAAGAGTCTTACCGGCTGCCAGACAAAAAGGTGAAGGTGCATATCGGGGACTATCCCTTCCAGATAAACCTCTACCCGGACGGCAAGGCCTTGCACCTGTATCCGGAACAGACCCTGAAAAGCAGCGACGAAAACAGCGAACCGAAACGCTATATCCTGTTCGATCCCGAAAGCTACTATTCCCGGATCAGCGGCTTCTACCGTATCGAAGAGGGAGAGAAGATCACTCTTGGCGGCGACGACATAGAACAACAGGATTTTCTTAATATCTCAAACGAAACTCCGCAGCGTAAACTCAGCATCAGCAACGACGATGGATCGCTTATATTCAAGAGCCACGTCCCCAACCCGAAGTCCTGCATCGCACCGCTGCTGAAAGACAAAAAGGTAAATCTGGTCGTCAATTGGCGACAGAAAAAACTCCAGCGGCTGCGCGAGATATTTGGCGGGCCGATACAATGCCTTCCAGAGCCGGAGGCGCTGTCGCTTATCCGGGAAGTCAATGGCATCCTGGAGGATGAGGCCTACCGGCCCAAGGACAAGTCCGGCCAGCCTGGCGGTATTATCGCCTTACCCGCGAAACTACAGGTCTTCATCGTAGGAGACTTGCATACCAAATACGACAACCTCCTCACCATCCTCAGCCAGAACCATTTTCTCGAGGGGCTCGAGGACGGGAGCACCTGCCTGCTCATCCTGGGGGATGCGATACATTGCGAAGAGCCAGGCCATTATGACGAGATGCAGACTTCACTATTGATGATGGACCTTATTTTCAAACTGAAGGTGCGCTTCCCAAATCAGGTTTTCTACTTACGCGGTAACCATGACAGCTTTTCCGAGGATATTTCGAAAGGCGGAATACCACAGGGGATTCTGTGGGAAAACGAACTGAAAAAATCCCGCGGCAAAAGTTATCTGAATGAGATGAACCGCTGTTACCAATTGCTTCCCTACGTCGCCTTTTCGGATCGATTCATCGCCTGTCATGCCGCTGCTCCGACCTCATCGGTCTCCAAAGATGCACTCGTCAATATCAAAGATAATCCGAAACTGATTCAACAGGTGATCAATAACCGACTGAGAAAGCCGAACCGACCGGCTGGCTACTCCAAACGTGATATAAAAAGATTCAGAAAGTGTCTCAATGTCTCGGAAAAAACGCCGGTTATTGTCGGTCATACACCCATGTCGATGGATGAGACCCTATGGGAAAGAGTCGGCGAGATAGACGATCACTTTGTAGCCTACGCCGCCAACAACGATTGGGTAGGAGTCATGGCTCAGATTCAGGATCGCCTGTACCCTCTCAGATATCCCGTGGAGCCAGTGGCTGCCATCATCAATTCACTTCCGAACTGATTGGAGAATTCTAGTGGACCTTACTTTCTGGCTGGAATTATTGCTGTTCATTTTACTGCTCGGCTTTTCCGGTTTTTTCTCGAGTTCGGAAACCGCCATGTTCTCCCTTAACAGCGTACAGCTGGAGCAGATGAGGCAGGCGGGGAACCCCAACATAGGACTGATCGAACGGTTATTGCACGAACCCCGACGGCTGATCGTTACCATCCTGATCGGCAACGAATTTGTAAATGTCGCTGCCTCGGTAATCTCGGCAGCCATGGTGATCCAACTGTTCGGCGCCGAAAACAAGCTTCTCAATTTGCTCATTATGATACCGATCCTACTGGTTATCGGGGAAATCACACCAAAGACCCTGGCAATAAGGAACAACATCGCCTTCGCCAGTTTTGAAAGCCGCCCTATAGCCATGTTTGCTCGCATCATTACCCCCATCCGCTGGGCGGTAAGAATAGTATCCGAATGGATTACCACGCTGCTTATCGGAAAAGAGCGCTCGCCGGGTAACATTATTACCGAGGACATGGTCCGTACACTGGCACATGAGGCGGTGGGTGACGGCGTACTGGATCATACAGAGGCCCGCTTCATAGATCGGATTTTCGAACTGGGCGAAAAAACCCTCGAAGATCTGCTGACGCCAAGGGTTGAAATAAACTTCATCCCTGTGGATAGCCCCTCCTCCGAGATACTCAGGGTGTTACAGCAGACTCGCCAGTCAAGATTTCCGGTTTATGGAGAGCACCGCGACGACATCATCGGCATTCTGCATACCCGGGATCTACTGAATTTCGACCTGGGTCAACTGGAAGCAGACCGCAAACGATTTCTAAGACTGCTGAGAAGACCCTATTTCGTACCTGAGTCCAAGCCCGCCCTCGAACTTTTCGACAGTTTCCGTGAAACCAAGCGATCTTTCGCCCTGACCGTGGACGAATTTGGGGGGATCACCGGCCTGGTTACCATGGAAGACCTGCTGGAATGCATCTTCGGTGATATCCCAAGCCCATCGGATGAAACCGACCAGTTCCGGATACAGGAACTCGGTGAAAACCGCTACAGTGTGGAGGGCGCCATGCTGCTGGAGGAGTTCAACAAGAAGTTCGACGCCCTGCTGGCGGAGGCCGAGATGGAGACGCTGGGTGGTTTCGTACTGCACACATTTGGCGAACTGCCGCTTGAAGGCGCTGTGATCAACATCGACAACTTCAAATTCACTGCCGCAAAGGTCGCGCAGAACCGAATCGTGGAGCTTTACGTGGAACAACTGCCGGGGTCTGCTGCGCTGCAGCAGGCGGCCCCACAGGCAGACGATGAAACCCCCGACGAAGATGACGGCAACTAGATGGATATCTGGATTACACTTCTGATCATCTTCCTCTGTCTCCTGCTGGAGGGCTTTTTCTCCGGCTCGGAGATCGGCGTGGTGAGCGCCGACCAGATAAAGCTTCGACATAAGGCAGCCAAGGGCTCGAAGGGTGCCCAACTTGCCCTCAAGATGCTGGAGAAGCCGGAATGGCTGTTGTCCGTCACGCTGGTGGGCACCAATATATCCGTGGTCACCAACACCACCATGGTAACAGCGCTGATGATCCATCTGTTTGGCGACAATGGGAGCTGGCTGGCCGTGGTGTTTGCAGCCCCATTGATTTGGATATTCGGCGAGATAGTGCCCAAGAGTGTGTTTCAGCAGCGGGCCGACTCTTTCACTCCCAATGTGATTTTTATCCTTCGTTTCTGCTCGATTCTTTTCTACCCCATCCTGATCGTTTTCAGTTTTATCACCCACGTTCTGGCCAAAATTGCCGGTGGCACCGGCAAGAATCCCTTTACCCTGCGTGAAGAGATCGTGACCATGCTGCACATGCCGGCTGCGGAAGAGGGAGATATACAACCGGTCGAACAAAATATGATCCGGCGTATGTTCAACTTCACCGAGACCACCGTGGGGGATGTGATGCGGCCCCTGATCGAAGTAACCGCGGTAGAACAGGGGATCTCCTGCGGTGAAGCCCGGCAGATATCGGCGCTGGAGTCACATATACGACTACCCGTCTACGACGAGCGTATCGACCAAATAATCGGCATTTTGCACACCCTGGATCTGCTCAATGTCGAAGCGGACCAGCCAATCAGGGATTATATCCGTCCCGCCCTCTATGTGCCGGCAGCCAAGAGTATCCAGGCTCTGATGCTGGAACTGAGAAAAGAGGGGACAGTGGTGGCCATCGTGGTCGACGAATTCGGCGGCGCGGAAGGCATCGTCACCATGGAAGACATTATGGAAGAGGTGGTGGAGGATCTGGAAGATGAATATGACCGCCAGGAGGAAGAGGATAAGCTAATCCAGCGCCTGGGCGAAAAAGAATACATCGTTAGCGCCCGCATCGAAATGGACGAACTTTGCAACCGCCTGAAAATCGATCTGCCCAAGGGACGGTACGCCACCCTTGCCGGCTTGATTCTAGATAAGACCCACGCCGTGCCCTCGCGGGGAACGACGATCAGGGAGAATGGCATCTCTCTGATCGTTCATCGCAGCACGGCACGGGCGGTAATGGAAGTGCGAATCTGCTGGTAGTAGCGGGGTACGCTAGTCTACTCCTGGTAAAGGGCGAGCCATTCACGGCGGAGCGCACCTTACACCCCAAGGGCACTTCCATCGGGGCGCACTGCCAGCATAGGCGTGCTCTGAATGTCACAGGATTAGTGACGAGCTTCACTAGGTTTGGCACTTGTCCTTTAATTCTTCCCGGCGTTCGATGCCTTTTCTCCGCTGCACCGCAATAATTTTAAGCTCCGTCTTGAGACGCTTCCGTTTGGCTGAATCCTTTTCCTTGTCCAGTTTTTTCTTGAGCTTTTTTTCTTTTTCCTCCAGTTTTTCCAGAATCTCATCAATCCGGCTGCAGTTCGCCTTTTTTGCCCGGGCCGCTCTGTCCAGATACTCTTTCAGCTTTTCCAGCTGTTTTTTGATTCCCACAGGATTTAACCTCTCTGTAACTCCGGTTCAACAGTCGTCGGTATGATCTGATTGTAAAGAATTCCCCTCAGGGGAGACTACCGATTTTTTCCGCGGTGCCTACTCCTGAGCCGCATCCGATGACAGAACCGTCTTCGCCATGCGCTTGGCGAAATAGTAGATACGTTTCTGCTTTTCGATGATATCGACCTCGATAGTATAGGCCGCAATGCGATTGGGTTCCTCCGCCACCAGCCGCTCCGCCTGATGGGTTGTTGCTGATTCGGCCAGGTTGGCGATCTCATCTTTCATGGAAATCACCAGTAATGCCGCCTCCTCGTTACTCTGGGATACCGCCTGCACTGCCGTCCCAAACGCCTTGGTCACCACCTTGTGAAAACCGTTCAACACCTGCCGGGTCTGCTCACTGATGGAGAATCCAGCGTCGATGCGATCATAGCCCAGGGCCACCAGATTGGTCTCGATGATGTCACCGATATTCTCCAGGTCACTCACCGCTTCCATCAGCTTGAGCAACTCCTCCGTCTGACCATCCGTCAGCGAACGCTTACTGATCTTCCCCAGGTACTCGATGATCTGCTCGTACAGAATATCTACCTCATCGTCCTTCTGCGCCACGGCCGAAAGGGAATCGCGATTTCCGCTGAGGATCGCAGGCATGATGCTATCCACCATCTCCTGCACCGATTCTCCCATATGTAACACCTCCAGACGTACCCGATCCAGGGCGAGGGAAGGTGTCGACAACAGTTCTTCGTCCAGATACTTGGCCCTGACGACCAGCCCCTCCTCCTCCAGCGCGCTGTCTGGAATAAGTCGTTCGACCAGACGGGCAAGCTGGGTCGTAAAGCCAATGAAGATGAGGGTATTAGCGATATTAAATACGGTGTGGGCGTTGGCAATCTGGCGCGGTGTTTCCGCCGCCAGGCGGGCGGTCCCGGACAATTCCGGATGGGCGGGTGAAAACCAGGTCACGAATTCCGCCAACTGGGGAATGAACCATACCCAGAGGACAACCCCCCCCACATTGAACAAAATGTGAACCAGCGCCGCCCGCACCGCCTCCCGAGGTTTGCCGATGGAGGCAAGCAGGGCGGTGACACAGGTGCCCACATTGGCGCCAAACGCCAGGGCGATACCGGCCGGCAGGGTGATAAAGCCCTGACTGGCCATGACGATGACAATACCGGTGGTGGCGGATGACGACTGTATCAGGCCGGTAAAGGCGGCAGCCACCAGGATACCCACAATCGGATTCTCCATCTGGATCATCAGATCCAGGAAGGGCTGGTAACTGCGCAACGGCTTCATTGCATCGCTCATGACGCTCATGCCGTAGAACACCAGGCCCAACCCCATCAGCATGGCACCGTACTGCTTGGTCCGCTCATTCTTTGAGGCGAAGAGCATGCTGAAACCGATACCGATCATCAGCAATGCCGCCTTGGTCACCTTGAAGGCTACGATTTGCGCCGTGATAGTGGTACCGATATTGGCACCCATGATGATCCCGACAGACTGCGCCAGCGACATCAGACCGGCGGTAATGAAGCCGACCACCAGAACCGTGGTGACAGACGAGGACTGAATGATCGCGGTCACGAATGCGCCGGTCACTGCCCCCATGAAACGGTTGGCCGTCAACTTGGCCAAAATCAGCTTCATGCGCTCGCCGGCGACTGCCTTGAGCGAATCGGCCATCTGTTCCATGCCGAACAGAAAGAGGGCCAGGCCGCCAAACAGCTTCATGCCCATCACGCCCCATTCCATGCCCCCCTCGGCCTCGGCCGCGGCGATCGCCGGAAACGCCACCAGACCGGCAATAACGCCGGCTATCAGAATGAATAGCAGCCTCGTTTTCAAGTCGAAATTCAACGCCGGGAAAAACCGGAGCATGCCTACCTCCTCAATTACTGTTGTTCTGATTTAACGATGGTGACGGGGATCGGGCAAAGACGTACCACCTGCTCCGCTTTAGATCCGAGCAACATGTGCTCCAGCCCCGTTCGGCCCTGGCTTCCCATCACCACCATAGAAGCCTTGATCTTCTCTGCCACCTGCAGGATCCGGGTGACTGGCAACCCTATAACCAACATGGTTTCAACCTTATGCAACGACTTGAGATCCGGATGATTCTTTTTGACGGCGCCAAGGAATTCATCGAACATCTCCATCGCAACGTCCTCCATCCGTACCAGTTGTTTCTTTTTGGCAACCTGTTGGTAGTAACCGGGCATCTCCGAAGGATCGTGCACCACATGAAGAACGGTGACTGGGAGTTTCATGCATTCAGACCACTCGCAGGCCTGCACTAACGCCGCTTCCGAGTGGGAAGAAAAATCCACTGGTACCAGAAGGGGTCGCTTACTTTTTTTCTCCGCCATTTTGTCTCTCCTAGGTTCCAAGCCCGACAAATTCCTAAACTGATCACTCTAAATACACCGCTGAAATCAGCAAACAGACGCAAAACCGCCCGCAATCACGATGTTCAACCGCATCCGAGAAATGGATTTCGTGCGGAACAGTCAGATACGCAGCAACCCGCGTCATACTGCTTAAGAAAAATGCTGACGCTCAGGTGATTTCAGCGAGTAGTTGATCTTTGTCATAAAATTTTAATTATAATGTAACATCAAATAGACTGGGATCGAAAAACTTTTCGTCGGCAATTTACACTGGAACGTTCGCAGATAGTTTCCGGGTAATAGAAAGCCGAAAGCCCGTCCTAACACCGGGAAAACACGGGCACCACCGGAAACCGCCGGGGGCCAAGCACTAGTTTATAGGCCACATCGGCTTCCCGCGGTTTCGATTGCGCTGAAATCAGCGATCACTGAAGTCGCCCTCGAACGGGGCACATGGGGTTCGGCCACATCCACAATAGCCCAACCCCGCTACACTGTTTGGTAGCCGTTTTTTTATCTATATACCGATTTACCTTGGAGCCACTAAGGAATTGACCGTGTCTACTCAACAGATGATCTATGATGCTCCGGACAACCTTCCTTTAAGGGAATTGAAGGCCTGGCTGTCGGGCAGTCACTCGGTAACCACCGAACCGGAAGCCAAGCTGATGCGCGTCTACCTCGATACATTCGATTGGCGGCTACTGCAGTCAGGAAGCGTGCTGGAGGCGTCGTTCAAAGATGGCCGCTACCTGCTGACCTGGAGAGAATTGCAGACCGGCAGAATCCTGATCAACAGAATGATGCGACAGGTACCCCGCTTCGCCCACGACCTCTCGGCACCCGGTTTGCGGGATCGGCTAGAATCGGTGTTGGGAGAACGCACTCTAATGCCCCAGGTTTCAGTAACCAGCAATACCCAGACGTTGTGCCTACACAACAACGAGGAAAAGACCCTGTTACGGGTTGAATTGCGCCACGATCATGTGCTGGCTCCCCAGAGTACCGGTTATTTCAAGCTTCCCACCCGGGTTCATCTGTTTCCGTTTCGTGGCTATGAGCCTATCTACAAAAAACAACTGCACCAACTGACCGCAAAAGGGAGGCTTCGGACAATCACCGAGGATCCACTGCTCACTGCCTTGGATTTCCTCGAGATAAGACCGGCGGAATTTTGCAACCAGCCCAATGTTCAACTGACCCCGGAGCAACCGGCATACCAGGCGCTGGGCAACATCCTGCAAGGCTTCCTTCGCATTTTAAAGCAGAACGTTGAGGGAGCCTGCCAAGACAAGGACCCGGAATTTCTGCATGATTTTTTAACTGCGGCAAGGCGCATCCAATGCCTGTTAAACCGATTTTCGCCGATTTTCCCGGAACAGGAGTTGGCGCTGATAAGGCAGGATTTTGGCTGGATCGAACAGGTCACTACGTCGGTTCGCGACATAGATATCTATCTGAGCCTCTACGGAGATTTCGCCGCACGCCTGGATTCAGTGCATCGGGCCGCGCTTCGATCGCTGCACCAGTATCTGAAAGAGCTGAAATTCAAACAGCAGAGGCAGATGCGGGTATCCTTGGAAAGCCCGCGTTTCAACCGCTTGATACAGCTGTTCGAGCAGTTTCTGGAACACAACTTGTCACGCCGGAATCCGCCACCGGCCGCTACCAAACCGATTCTGGAACTCGCCAATACCTCTATCCTTAGGTTGTACCGAGACCTGAGAACGCGGGGCCGTGGCATCACTGCTGACAGCCCGACTGATGAGTTGATCGAGCTCCATCAGATCTGTAAACGCCTTGGTTATCAGATGGAGATCTTCCGGGGTCTTTATCCGGAAAAGAAGATAAGCGCTTTAATTGCAGGACAAGAGCGCCTGGAAAGCTGCCTTAACAGATTCCATGACCTGAACTTGCAGCACGATGCGTTATTGGATTACCGAACCCGGATGAAGCAGGAACAGCGGGTATTTCCCGCCGGCCTGGAGGCCATAGACCTGCTGGTTGCAGACCGCGCCAAGGAACGACATATTGTGCAAAAGCAATATGCGGACCGCTTCGAGCAGTTATCGAAGAAAAAGATAAACAAACGTTTTGTCTCCCTGTTCTCCGACAGCTCGGATAGACGCAAGGATTGAGCATGAAAATCGTCGCCACCTACAATATTAAAGGGGGAGTCGGGAAGACCTCCACCGCCGTCAATCTGGCCTATCTGGCCGCTCGGGATGGTTATAGAACGCTACTGTGGGATCTGGACCCCCAAGGGGCGGCCAGTTTCTGCTTTCGTGTCAAACCCAAGGTCAAGGGAGGCATTCAGGCGCTGAAACAGCGTAAGAATGTGCTGGACAAAGCAGTAAAAGCAACAGATTTTGAGGGATTGGATCTGATACCAGCGGATTTCTCGTTCCGTAACTTCGATCAGGTATTCAGTGACGGAAAGAAACCCGGGAAACAGTTACTCAGGATGCTTTTTCCCATGGCACGGGAATACGACCTGCTGTTTATCGACAGCGCCCCTAGTATCTCGCTTGTCGCCGAGAATATTTTCTATGCCGCAGACGCCCTTCTGGTCCCATTGATTCCAACCACGTTTTCCGTTCGCACCTTTTATCAGTTGCTCAATTATTTCCGGAAAGAGCCATCAAAGCATCTTAAATTACTACCCTTTTTCTCCATGTATGATAGAAAAAGGCCTTTGCACCGGCAGATCGTAGCAACCCTTCCAGGGGAATTTCGGGGTATTCTCAACACCGCCATTCCCTACGCCAAACGTGTCGAGTTGATGGGTATAGAACGCGCACCGGTTGGCCACTTTGCGTCCCACAGCAAGGCAGGAAAGGCCTATCAACGACTCTGGCAGGAGGTTCAAGAGCAGGTTCTTGATAACTGAACAACAATCTCTTTAGCCACTTTTAATCGGTTGCAACGGAGAGGGATTTCTTGCTCTTTGTCGCTTCCTCCTCCACCTGCCATGTGATCCGTATATTTATGCGACGACGATTCTCTTCGCGGCTCGCGGTGAGTTTAAGATTAAGCAGACCCTTCGGCTCCATCAGGATCTCGCCGTCCTCGTCACTGAAGACCACCTTGCCTTTACTGATTCCGCTGGTAACGGATTTGAGGATTTTCTGGATGGAACGGGAATCCTGAAGAGATTCGTGCCGGAAGCTGTTTTTGCCGTGGCTCATGATGCTGATACTCGCTCCTAGTTATGTTGACTGGGGATCGAAGGTCTTGATAAAAGGGTAATCGCTGCTGACACCCATGGCCACTCCTTCTGGGAGAAAGATGGTAGCGGCCGCTGCTGGACCTTTCAGCCCCTCCTTCTTTCGGGTATTACGATCCATAGTGCTGTCGCACTGGAAATTAACCATGCCTTTCCGCAGCATGATCCGCTGGCCGCGCGGGAGATTGAGATGTCCGTGAACGATGGCATAGATCCCTTTGCGACGCACCGATTCCACGCCCTGTCGGGTCAGCGGCATGTCGACCTCTCTATATTTAGTTCGAATACTGTTCGCCAAAGGACCGTAATAGAAATCGAACAAATCTTTGTGTACCTGTCTACGGAATTCCTGATTGAGCGGCTTGATTCCGCTTTCGTTGATAATACGGGCAATACGATCATCCAGGCCTGCATGTATAAACAAAAAGGATCCTTCGCGGTGGGCCAGCCTCATCTGGTCGTAAAACCAGTAAAACTCTCCTTTCGGATGCAGAAAAAGCTGCTGCCATTTTCTGGCAGCTGCGTAGGCGGTGCGCAGAGTCAGGCCGGCGCTGTTGACATCATCCTCGAAGCGTTCCATCTTGGTACGCAAGCGCTTCATCTCGCGTTCTATCCCCGAGTCAGGCATCACCCAACTGGCCAAACGCGGAAACTCGTTGAACCAACTCTTTGGCGGAAATAACCTGCGTCTACACTCTCGGCTGGTCGGCAGGTCACGCAGTGCATTCTTCCCCTGCAGGTACTTATCGTGGATCTCTTTCAGGAAGGGAACCACCTTGGGCCCCATGCGGATAAAAAAATGATCGGTTCGCGGGTCTGAAGGGAGCCCAAGGGAACGGATTCCCAGCATCATACGGACATCGTGATTGCCGGCCAGAATCCGCACATCGGCCTTCCGGTCCATGAGCATGCGAATCGACTGCAGCAAACGAATACTGCTCGGCCCCTTGTCAATACAATCGCCGCCGATAATGAACCGGGCCTTGCGGCCGATCCCTGTCAGTCTGAAATCGTTATCTCCGGGACCACGCTTTTTTATACCCCCGGAGGCGACAAGAGATGCAATAAAGGCATCTGTGTCGGCATGCATATCGGACAGAAAAATAATCGGCTGTTTCGGCCATTTCCAGCGATCGCGCTCGATCAAGGCACGCAGTTCTTCGCCCACTGGACCCCGATGGTAGAGATCCTTTCTGATCGAATCCCCCTTCCCTTCCGCCCAAGGCTGCCGCTGAACCGGCAACTGAGGTTGAATCCACTTCTTCCCGCGATATCGAATACGACCGTTTGCACCTGCTCTGTTAGACATAACGACACCTAGTCCAAAAAATGGCTCCTGCTATTCCGGATCTTCCACTCACCCTCGATATGGTGCCATTGGGTGTCCGCCAGATACTCCAGAAACACCGGTCGTCCATGATACATGCTGAACTGGGAGATCTGCTCGAACTCGAGCACGCCTAGATGAAATGCAGCATGGCGAAAGGCGGCACCATGACCGACGAACAGTTTCAGCACATCCCGCCGGCTGATCTCCGCCAGCGCCTTCATTCGGCGGATGAGATGGGCCGCGACCCGTTCGCCCGCCTGCAGCAGGGATTCAGCGCCCTGTAAAGGCAGCTGGTAACCGCTGTTCGACTTCCAATCCTCCGGAGGATCCGGAAACCTAGGGTCCCGCTGCACAATGTCCCGGATCTGTGCCACTGTGAGATTAGCGGCGCTGCCAAGCCCCCGCTCCGCCAGTTCATCGAAACTCTCCACTGACGCCTCGACAGGGAACAGCCCGGCCATCTTTTGGGCGATGATCCGCGCCGTTTGCCAGGCCCGCAGCATACGGGAACTGTCGATAACGGGATCCAGTGTCCAACTGTGTGCGGCCATTACCTCGCGTAAAATCCCTGCTGCCCCTTCGGCCTGAGCCGCACCTTCCACATTGAGGGGAAACGGCTGATGCGCGCTGGGGGTATCGGGCAGCTGATAATAGTCGCCGTGACGGATCAGGGCCGCAATCAGTCTGGCCATATCAGCGTGGACTAAAGTCCAAGCCTTGCCGCCAGTGATTGCACCAAGGGTTTCAGCTCCTCCTGTTTGAGACGTTGAACCGCCTTTTCCGGTGAAACCCATTCCCGTCCCCGGTGACGCTCCTCCCACTCGGATTCTGGATTGACCTTAGTGACCTCCATCGGATAGACCTCGACCGTGCAGGTAGCCCCCCATTTTTCATAGGAGTAGCTTCCGATCGCTGCCTCCGCAACCACCCCTTCCACTCCCGCCTCTTCCCAGGCTTCCTTCGCCGCAGATGCCTGGGAAGAGAGCCCTGGGTCCTTGATGCCCTTGGGCACCACCCAGTGTTTCTTCTTGCTGGAAGAGATGAGCAAGATCTCCAGCCCGTCGTCACCCACGCGATAGGGAATAACGGAAGACTGGGTGTAATAGTAGGCCGGGCGATCCCGACGCTCCCCACCATCAGGGCTGGGGAAAGGAAACTTCTCGGGCAGAGCAGCGGGCCGAACGATAGATTCCAACCGTGCGCAACCCTTATCCAGCTCGGCCCAATCCTGCTTTAGGCTCAGTCGGGCCAGGGTTGCGGTCGGGAGTAATTTACCGTCCTCAGGAAGCGTAATTTCCTGGTCCGCCAGAAATTCGAGTAACTCCTCCAACCCCGGATTGTGACCCACCAGCATCAACCGCCGGCTCTGCCGCGGACAGCCACGAACAACTTTCAGTAGATTATTCAAGCTAGCAGCATAGATCAGACGCTCAGTTTGTATTGCATCCGCCCCCATGCCCATGGCCTTGCAGCATTTCTCAGCGGTAACGATGGCGCGTTCCGCCGGCGAACTGACCACACAATCGGGCAGCAGATTCTGTTGCTGCAGCCAGACCCCCATATGCTGGGCAGCTCGCTTGCCCCGGTCTTTCAGCGGACGATGAAAATCGTCGGTATTGTTATCCCAATCAGATTTGCCATGCCGCAGTATCAATAGTTCACGGGTCATATAGGATTCGATCCTCGTCTTCTTCAGACTAAAATGTCGGAGAGGCAGTGATCGATCAAGCCTTCAAAATCGACCCGCCCCTTAGCCTCGTAGGCCTTAACCCCTGCGAGGGACTGCAGGTACGCCTGTTCGTCAAACGGCGTGGCGTCGGAGTAAAAAGAACCATCCGGATATTGATAGAAGGGTCCCGGGGATTTCATGATGGCGGCCAGCAGATCTTGGCGAACGGACAGATCCACCGGCACGACCTCTAACGGTTGATCGGAGTCGCGCTGCCAGTTGAGAATCAGGAAGGCGCAGAGGGGGGCACTCGGCCTTATCTTGCCCTCGCCATATACCTGCTCCAACTGGACATCGTACTTGTCCTCTATATCCCACAGCTCCTGTGGTGGCAACCGTAGCAGATCCTGCCGCTCCTGTTCCGGAATGAGGCTGTGCAAACGCGGATTATGGACAATGGTGCCAGGATTGATCCGTGGCAGCTTGGGAATACCTACGGCCCGGGCCTGATCGGATTCCTGGCGGACGAACAGGCGATCATTCGTGAGATACAGTACCTCGTCATTTTCCATCAAATGCAGCATCAAGGTTGATTTGCCACCCCCGGAGAATCCTGCAATACCAAGGCAACAGCCGTTGTAGACCAGTCCGGAGGCATGGCAGATCATCCAGTCGCGGTGCTGCAGCCAATTCATGTACTGAGCATTGATGAAGTTGATCACCTGGTTATCGTATTGGAGACAGGGCCCGGCGGCGATCCGATGACTTTCACTTTGCAGGAACACCATGCCGGTCCGCACCTTGACTACCAGCCGACCTCCGGGAAGATCGAAATAGGCATCCTTGCGGCCGGTCTTTCCGGGCTCCCGCGCCCAGTCGACGAACTCCACGCCCAGGTCGGGGGCTTCTCGTTCGATGGCTATCATGTCGAGGTCCGGAGCCGTGGCATCACCTAACACATGCCCGAAATAGCTCCTCAGCCCAGAGATCAGTGGGGCGGAATTGGAACGTAATCGCAAACTGCATGCGCCCAGCTGCAGATACAGCTCATCGTCGCACAACGGTTGGTTGTCACGGAGCGCATCGGCAACAGTGATCAGATCAAGATCCATATTTTTTTCATCCCCCTTTCAACTGGGTCAATACATGTTCGACATACCGCTCGGCAGCGTTGATACCTATGCCCTCCAACGCTCCCCGGAAACCGCCAAATGCGGAGACCTCGAAAACGATGGGGGCCCCCTCCGTCTCTGCTACGTCTACGGTTGTAAAATCCATGCCGAACGGCGCTTGCGCCCGACGGGCGAGATCGATCAATTCGTCCGAGGCTGTGTGTTCGGCATAACGCCCTCCACTGTGTATAGTGGTGTTCCAGGCATCACTCTGAGATACCCTGGCGTAAGTCCCAAGATATTCCCCTGCCAGAAAGACCATGCCGAGATCACGGCCCGGCAAAGAGATCTTTTTCTGGATATACATCATGGGGTTTTCCAGTTGAAAGTCGCGTATCTCCCGCTCCTTGCGTTTCTTGTCCCACTTAGCCTCTATGACGCACATACCTCGAGCCTTGGTGGAGTAAAGCGGCTTGAACACGGCACTGCCGAAATCTTCGACCGCAGCCATAGCCGCCGCCGGACTCTCTGTTACCCGGGTTTCCGGCATCGGTATTCCCGCATTGCGCAGGGTAACGGTGCAGGCCAACCGGTCGATAAGGCGGAGAATGTGTTCCGCCCGGCTGAATACCCTGACACCGGCGGCCTCGGCCACCCGCAGCAGTTCCAGTCGATCCAGTGTGTTGGGACTGTAGCTGGCACTGATCTTTTTGACGATCAGGGCGTCCAGTTCACAGAGGTTTTCGTCGCCGAAGAGCAGGCGGCGACCAGCCAGATCCAGACTCACATCTCCCATGTCAATGACACGACGATAGCCTGTGCTGGCCTCTACCGCGTCTGCCAAGGTCTCGGTAGACCATTTTCCAGGAATACCCACAACACCAATTTGAAAATTAGCCAACGAATATCTCCTTGATTGGAACACGGTATTTGGCGACCTGGTTCGGGTCGATTGCCAGTATCTGTTCGATCAGAAAGCGAGAGCGAAGAAACATTGCGTTTGCCAGGGATTTATCCAGGATAAAACGGGTAGACGTGGCAAAGGAACGCGCCAGACCAAGCGCAAGACGCAATTCGAACCCGTCGTCGCCAACCTTACGCGCATAACGACTGGCAAAACGATAGAAATCACGGGCCAGTTTCAGGATTCGCTTGCGCGACGGCAGATCGAGAATCTGAAGCCGGTAGATGGAGACCATGAACACCGAGATATCCTGAACATAGTCCATATAGCATGATCGATGCAGATCGATGAAATTGATCTTTTTCTCCATTGGATCATAGATGATGTTGTCGACGTTGAAATCACCGTGGATATAGACAGAGAAAGGCGCTTTGACTTTGGACTCGTAGGCCATTGCTTTTTTCAGCAGTGAATCAAACGAAGGCACCACCAGGCCGCAGACGCTGCTGTCGCTCTGCCTGAACTCGGGATGAATGGTGTAAACCTCGTCCAGGCGCTTCGACAACTGCTGCATGAAGTGTGCGGCTACCGGTTTTTTTGTCTTCGTTTCCCGCCATATGGATTTGAGCGTGGCGTTGAGCTGTTTCAGCGTCTCCTGCAGCAGTGCTGCCGGTTCGTGCAGCAGAATCTGCTCGAAGGTCAAGCCGGCCAGGTGCTCTATCAGCAGTGATGCAGACTGACCACGCTTTTTATAGGAAAGAATCTTTGGCGCGAGTCCGGGGAATATTTCATGCCAGCTTTCTACCCCTTGGCGCTCCTCTTTGAGCTTGCGTTTCCGTCCATCCTTATAGATCGCGACATAGCCTTCTTCCTGATCGGGTGCGCTGATCCCGGAAATCCCGCTACCCGAACGGGTCTCTGCGATCGGCTCAACCACCAGATCCGAAAAGGCATCGTCCGACCCCAGCTGTTCGACCGAAGCCTTGATCGAATGATATCGATCAATATTCACCGGTTGACCCAGATTGGCTGAGATAATCGCCTCACTGATATTGAGCAGGGCGTCTCCCATCTGTTCTACGCTTTGGGCCACGAACAAGGCTGAAATCAGATCTTCCGTGTGCTTCTTTCGTTTCAGTTCCACGGTGTAACCCTTTCTCAACTTCCGGTAGGCCTGATCCAGTTTCTGCTCGATACGACCGATCTTAAGCGCCAGGTGGGTATCGCTGTCTTGAACAGCGTCTTCGACCAGATCCACGCCCCGGACGACACGCTCCAACAGGGGGCCGTACGCACTACGCCGAAGGTAGTCACGATTTCGCAGGTAACCCATCTGATGGATACAGTCCCGGCACAATTCTGCGATACGCTCCAGATCGGTGGCCACCGACTCCATGGCCCGCAGCGAAAGGGTATCCGTCTCCCCTCCCTTGCGGCATACCGCATGATCGAGACAACTGTTGTGAATACGCATTTTCAGATTGTAAGCGTAGCCGCTGCGATCCAGGATGCGCTGCGCCACGATAACCGAGCCAGTATCAAAAAAGGCCTGCAAATTGGATACTTGAGATCCTACCTCGGCGATCAAAAATCGCAGATTATCTCGAATGCCCTTGGGAACGCGCATGATTTACTCGATCAATCCCAGATAGACGCTCTGGCTTCCGTTTTGCAGTCGCTGAATATAGGAGCCGAGAGATCGAGGATAGAGCGGCATACCCTCAAGGTCGCCGAGCCCTACCCATACCACCTCGATCTGATGCTTATCCGGGTGATGACCATTCATAGGAGCGTAATCTTCTGGAACCGTGCATTCGAACAGGAATTCCACCAGATGCTTGGTGCTCGGTGGCTGGGTGTCTCTAGGTTTAAAATAATCCGCCACATGGACCAGGTCACATATCTTGACCGGGGTACCGATTTCTTCCTCACATTCACGATTGAGTGCCTGTTGGAGAGTCTCTCCCGGGTCCTGGGCACCCCCGGGGAGTGCATACCGTTCACTACCATCTTCATACTCCTTCCGAAGCACAAGAATCCGATGGTCCCTTAGAATAAGGGCCCGAGCGGCATTTCGTATAACCGGCAGGAGATTTTCCACTTTTTGTATCGACCAAGCCGAACGCGGTTGCGCGTAAAGCTGCGCAATTTTCCGCAAGATTACCACTTCTGGAGAATGAAATAAAAGGAGGCATGAAAAAGCGGGTGAAACCCCACACCTAGAAAAGCCAGGCTACGCTAAAATACGCTGGCCGGTAGGCTGTTGACCATGACTAACCGGGGAAAGCCGACGACGGTTGATACTTTAGGTTACCTCGAAAAACTCGAGGTAACTAAGAAAAATGAAGACGATCGGAATTCGCACTTTTCGTTCACTGCATCGAGAAATCCCATGGAAGGAATTTTTCGAAGTACCCTTCAATTAAACATCCGCATCCAGGACGACTTGTCCTGTTGCTGCCCCAGTATCTCCACAGTGGTCTTGCTTCCAGACGAGCCGGCGAGATCTATCGCCTGCTCTCGCTTACTGTTGCGCAAAAATGGATTCGCGCCGGCGTCAAGAAGGATTTTCACTACCTCCACATATCCGGATTTAGCTGCACGCATAAGCGCGGAATCACCGAATTGATTTTGAGCATCTAGCTTGGCCCCTTGCGAAATGAGCAACCTGACACTGTCGGAGTGTCCTTCAGCTGCCGCGAAAATGAGCGGCGTGTTGCCATTGCCACTGACCTGATCTACTTGGACTTGCTCGGTAATCAGCAGCTTCATGATATCAGTATGACCATGTCTGGCTGCTCGCATCAGCGGCGTATTCCCTCTGTCGTCCCCGCTATTCTTGCTCGCTCCACGCTCAATGAGCAGTCTGGCGATATCGTAGCTACCTTTATCCACTGCCTGCCAGAGTGCGGTGCGGCCCACTTTGTCCTTTGAATTCAGATCGGCACCATACTCTACAAGCATCGCCACTATCTGCCGCAAGCCCTGTCGTGCTGCCAAGGTCAATGGGGTACTCTCTGCCCTTCCCTTAACATCAGGATCGGCACCTTGTTCAAGCAATAGTTTCACCGTTGATTCATAAGAGCCTTCTACGGCATATAACAGTGGAGTCGCGCCATTGTCTTGCTGTATGAGATTGACGTCCGACCCCGCTTGAACGAGTAACTTTACGACCTCTGTATGTCCGTTCTCCGCCGCCCAACAGAGAGGCGTCTTCCCATTACTCTGGGCGATGTCTGCTTGCGCACCGTTTTTCAGCAATAATCGAACAATATTCAAATGACCCTTCCAGGCAGCTCTACTTAGCGGCGTATGGCCTTGTGCGTCTTCTGCATTGACGTCATCTCCCCTTGCGACCAGCTCTTTTGCCACCGACTCCTCTCCTCTCCAAGCGGCGAGCATGAGGGCAGTCCACTGCTCAAACGAGGCAGGCTCACCATCCTTTACCTCCCTTACAGATTGGGAATTTCCGGCAAGTGCCTCCAAGTCCGGCAAATTTCGTTTCTGAGCAAGGCGTTGAGTGGCCTTCGCCCCTGAATTTTCCAGGAGCCTTACAACCTTTACCCGATCTCGCCTTATTGCCAGATCAATAGCGGTGTGGCCGTCTTTTGTTTTTGCATTGATATCGGCGCCTTGGTCGATGAGTAACTTGACAGTCCGGGCATAACCCTTACTCGCTGCAATCGCGAGTAGGTTGTAACCATTTCTATCATGGACCTTGATATCCGCTCCATCGATCAGAAGTATTTTAATAATCTCAAATTGATTGTTGCTTACCGCAGCCATCAGGGAAGTGTCGCCGAAATTGTCCTTGGCGGCGGTGTCCGCTCCCTGCGACATAAGATATCTTACGCATTCGATCTGACCATTCATCGCCGCTTCGAACAGGGCCGTGCGTCCATGCTCATCCTTCGCGTTTACTCCCACACCCACCTGAAG
>CAWGCA010000013.1:0-61458 GCA_963820955.1 uncultured Gammaproteobacteria bacterium
TCGCCCTCTTGCTGCCTGCCGTGCAGGCTGCCCGCGAGGCCGCTCGGTGCACGTCCTGCTGCAATAATCTCAAGCAGATAGGCATGGGGTTACAAATGTACCATGCCACGCACATGTCTCTTCCAGCCGGCTGGACCGCCTACGATCCTGGCACGGGTGATCCGCACTGGTTCGGCGAGCCGGGCTGGGGATGGGCCTCTCAAATTCTCCCCCACTTGGAGGCAACTGCAGCCTATGAGGATCTGGTGCATGGGGAGTTGCCAATCACCGACCCGGTCAACGAGGGCGCTCGGATTCTGTCACTGGAAATCTATCGCTGTCCATCCGACAAGAGCGAATCGACTTTCACCCTGCAAGGCGGAGGCTGGTATGTTGGAAGCGGCGGCGGATATTCACAGGTCGAGTTGGCGATTGGCAACTATATCGGTGTGTTCGGCACAATCGACCTCCACCATGTCTGCCTCGATTTGCCGTGCGTGGGGAACGGACCGTTTTTTCTCAACCGTGGTCTCCGCTTCGCCGAGTTCGAAGATGGACTGAGCCGCACGTTCGTCGTCGGTGAGCGCTGCTCGAGCTTGCACCTTCGACTTGGGTCGGGGAAGTCACTGGCGGCGAACATGCACCGGCACGATCGTTGGCGTAGCCACCTACCCGCCCAATTCCGAGGTCCAGGCCCTTCACTATTTCCATAATTTCAGCAGCTATCACCCAACCGGGACCCATTTCCTCTCTGGCGACGGTTCGGTCCGGTTGATTTCCGATTCGATTGACGAAGAAATATATCATGCGCTCTGCACATATGCGTCGGGTGATTAAACTATCAGTGTGCAGAAAGCGTCTGTTACAATGGAATTTAATGGATGTTGTCGAGGATAGGATGGTATTGCGAAACAAGACGACGGAAACGAGTGTCATGAGCAATGCGAGTCCGGTTGGCACTGAGCTTGTTCCATAAACTTGCCCGTTGCCCTTGCCTTGATCTGTTGATCCTGGATGAGTTCCGCCTTCAATACGTGGAACGGCGGGGAGGATTTTTCGATCCAGGCACGGACCAGAGAATCTTGGCCCGTAGCCACCGGATAGCGAAATCGTACCCTGAGCTCGCCGGTGAATCCCGTGCGGCCATGGGCGAACAGGCAGTTGGTCATGGCGCCGTCCAGTAGCGCAGAGATAACACCTCCGTGCAACATGCCGGGAAAACCCTGGTAAAAGGCTTCACAACGGAAACTTGTCTGCACCATGCCGTTGTCCAATAGGTCAAAATCAAGGTTTAACCCGGATCTATTCTCAGGGCCACATACAATGCAGTTGGGATGAGCTTGCTTGCGGATGTCAGGTAATGTGACCAATGTGGAGTCCGTTGTCATGGAGATTCTCTCCCGTTGCCGAGGTTTCCGACCACTGCCGACCAAAGTTCTTTGATATCCGCTGCCGCACCAGCTTCGGTAGTTTCGACCAGGGTCCGTTTCTTGATCTGAGCCGCCGTGACGGCCCGATCGTAGCGGATTCTCCCCGCCGTTTTCGCGCCGATCTGGCGGGCATGGAATTCGATCTTGGCAGTAAGTTCGGCGTTCAGATCCCATTTATTGACACATACACACGTCTGGATGCCGAAGTTCTTGGTCAGTTCGGTGACGCGTTCCAAGTCGTGCAGGCCGCTGAGTGTCGGTTCGGTCACCACCAGGACCAGGTCCTGCGCCTGTAATCGAGGCGATGACCGGACATCCAATCCCAGGCGGTCCGTCGACAATCGTCAGGTCGAAGTTGCGGTTCTTGGCTAGCTTCCTGGCCTCGCCGCGGACGATGCTGACGAGTTTGCCGGAGTTTTCCTCGGCGATTCCCAGCCTGGCGTGGACCATGGGGCCCAGGCGTGTGTCGGAGACGAACCATTCGCCATTGTCAGCCGGAGCAAACTCGATCGCATTCTCGGTGCAGAACCAGACACATACTCCGCAGCCTTCACAGTTGATCGGGGCTACGCGAAAGGTCTTCGAAATCCGATCGTCCGGCGGCCCGTCGTTGTGGATGGCATCGAAGCGGCAGACCTCTTTGCACCTACCGCAGGCAGTGCAATGGCCGGCTAATGATTCTGGCGCGGGATCCGCCGGAAAACTTACCGCGGCGGACGATTTTCGGCTCAAGCAGAAGATGCAAATCGGAGGCGTCCACGTCGCAGTCCGCCAGTACGGCTTTCCGTGCCAAGACCGAAAATGAGGCGACAATGGATGTTTTTCCCGTGCCGCCCTTGCCGCTGATGACCACAAGCTCTTTCATTCGGCACCATTTTCTTTTGCCAGCAATGTCTGCAACAGCCCGGTAAACAAGCGCCTTGTATTGCGGCAATGCCGCGGAGGCCATCTCGCCTCGTGAATACGCCTCGGCCACCATTCGGTCATCGGGGATCTCCAACAGGATGGGGATCCGCCGCGAGTTGCAGTACCCGCGGATGTCGATCCCATCGAGTCCAGACCGATTGACCACCACGCCGAAGGGAAGCTCCAAGATGCGAACCATCTCCACGGCAAGTTTTAAATCGTGCAAGCCAAATGGAGTCGGCTCGGTCACCAGAACGACGAAATCGGCTTCCCGAACGGCCTCGATGACCGGGCAGGATGTCCCCGGAGGGGCGTCAACGATGGTAAGATCCGCCTCGAAATTTGTTGCATGGACGGCTCTGATTACTGGCGGGCTTTGCGGCTGGCCGACGTTCAACAAACCTTGGGCAAAGGCGATGGCTCCGGCCCGTCCGGTCTGAAGCAGGCCAATTTCTCGAGGCGTTTCGATAATCGCAGCGCCCGGACAAACAAGCGAGCAGCCACCGCAACCGTGGCATAGCTCGGGGTAGACGAGCACTTTTTTGCCGACGCATACAATCGCACTGAACTGGCAGATTTCACCACACTCGCCGCAAAGCGTGCATAAGTCGCCATCAACTAGCGGAATCTGCTTCCCGATCGGCTCTTGAGCCGTAATCTTTGGCTTCAGGAAAATGTGGCCGTTAGGCTCTTCCACGTCACAATCGAGATAAGCAACACTGCGCTCGTCGTGACATGCGATATAAGCAAGATTTGTAGCGACGGTTGTCTTTCCAGTGCCGCCCTTGCCGCTGGCGAAGGCAATCTTCATGAGAATCCTATATCCGGTCTCCCTCCGCATTGGCCACGTCAGTGGACTGAAGGTCCCCTGCCTTCAGTCGCTCGAAGGCCTCTTCGACGGTACCATTGACTCCAGTATAGACCTCGACCTTCGCGGCCCTCAGTACGGTCAATGCCTTGGGGCCCACATTGCCGGTAATGACCGCCCCGGCTCCCAGGCCGGCAATTGTTCGTCCGACCTGGATCCCCGCGCCTGCGACGCATTGATATTCTTGGTGTTGTACATGCGCCAAGAATTCGTTCGTCTCGGTATCCAACAGGATGAAAATCTGGGCGCGTCCAAAGTGAGGATCGATTCGACTACCAAAATTCTGACCTTCTGATGTGATGGCTACTTTCATCCGACTTCCCTTTTGGGGATAGGCTAGCGGGCGTGTTGAAAAAGTCCTTCCGGGCTTTTTTCAACCTCGACGAAGCGGCAACAAGTGGCCGCAAGTCTCGCAATAACAGCGATTTTTCAATCGCTGCTATTGGCCGATACATCCTGTTTCACCCAACAGGCGAGTTTTTCAACAGGCTGCCAAGTCAATAGTATTAGTGCTCACAACTGTTATCGCCCGATTGCAATGCGCCATCGAGATAACTCTGCACGATGCTTGCGGGCGGTTCGGAGGGGGCGCCGACGATGACCTGAATGTCGTTTTCAACAAAAATGTGCTGAGCTCGTTGACCCATACCGCCGGCGATCACCAGATTCACGCCTTGCTCGTGCAGCCAGCGCGGAAGCAGTCCAGGTTCGTGAGCCGGCGGCGTGAGATGGCGAGAGTCTAGTATCTGCTTGCTTGTAGTGTCGACTTCATGCAGGGCGAACTGTTCGCAGTGCCCAAAATGCATGCATAGCCGACCCTCAGCAACGGGGATTGCAATGACGGAACGGCTTGTAGTTTTTTTTTCGATTGTCGGCATCAATACTACTCCCATGGAGAAACGGTGATGAATGCTTCCGAGTCCGTCGGTGTTGGCTCACTGAATTACATCATGGAGCAATTACTGTCTTCGCTCCGCTTTGTTCGACCAAGATCTGCATCTTGGGCACTCTGATAAATCATAGCCTGGCCGGGGGCCTGAGACTTCACAAAGATGCAGACAGGGCAATTGCAGTCAACACCAGGTCCATTCGACAAGTGAGCCGTTGGTTTATGGGGCGATGGTTCTTGGGCTGCGCTGTTGCTGATCTTCGCCGATGGAATATGTTGAACGGAGTACTCTGCCGCGCTCATAGTCATGGTGTGCCTTTATTACAGTGGCGTTGTTTACGTGCTTGGCGTCGTCCATCGCAGCCAGGCATTACGAACAGACCTTCATCCAGCTTTCCTGCAATAAACTCATGAAGTACGTCTTCGGCCACACCGCAGGTCTTGGAAATCACCTTGATTCCGGCTGACAACAGGAAAAATTCAAGGGGAGCCGATATCGCCCCGCATATCAAAGTATCAGTTCCCAGATCGATAACCTGTTGGGCGTTGTCATCAGGATTCATATTTTCCAGAAAGGCGTGGCGAATGGCAATCACCTGGCTCCCCTCCACATCGACCATTAGCAGTTGCCTAGCGACATCGAATAGTGGTGAGATTTCTTCTTCGCAAATTGGAATGGCGATTCTCAAGATTCACTCCGCAGCATTTCGCAATCCAACAGCCGTTGCACGAAGCAATTGGTTTTCTGCTGCCCTCGTCATCTGAGGGAGTGGGACCGAATGGACGGACCGCACGGTAGAGCCGGATTCGGTCGGTAAGGCTCCCTCAGATGACGCTGAATTTGCTCTCAGTCATGGCGGGCCAAGTCCCCGTGACAGTGAATACTCGCGAACGCCATTGCCGCGCAAATTCATGGACATTCCTTAGCCCGCAAAAACTGCGCCAAAGAAGTTGGCTTCGCTGTGGATGGGCGGGTTTGTCTGCGATAAAACGACATGTTTTCACCTCCACAATTTATTGGGTCGGCACAGTTAGTGTTGCAAATCGCCATGATAGCAACTCGGATCACTAGCTAGAGTGCCAACGATAGAAATGAAAATATGTACTTCGACAAGAGGCAAAACACGACCTGCGATTTGGCACAGCGATTGCGGTTGGTGTTCGGCGATGGTGACTCCATGATTACTCGAAGCAACAGAAATGTTGACTGTTTGTTTTGCGATGAGAGCGAACTTTTACTCCGAACTGAACAGACAACCTACCCGATGATGATTACGATGAGTCGAATTTCCCGATTATGGCATGGAAGTCGATGCGTGCCCCTGCTGGGCCGCCGGGCCCTGGGTCCGCGAAATAAGGTTCGCTCCGGACCGGTGGGCCGCTGGGGCTTAACGCTGATCGAAATTTTGATCGCCACCACCTTGATGGCAACCCTGCTGGTTGCCCTGTGGCGTTTGGTTGGCATCTACACGTCTTTACGCGATAAAGGCGATTTGCACGCAGGAAGAGTCGGCAATGTCTCCTTGATGCTGCAGCAACTCGAGGAGGATTTACGGAATATGCCGGATATCCGTTCTCATGTTGTGCCCCTTGTGCAAACGGCCGAGCCGTGCGAGTTGGAGTTGGAGTCGGAGTTGGAGACTGGCCCGGTGGCAAGCGAGGCGGATGCTTTTGCCGAGGCATATGACGACGAGCCAGCGACTGAGACGGTCTCCGAGTCGGCGTTCGAGTTGGATCGTGCCGAGCGCGGGGCCGCAGCCGCTTCACAAGACATCGATATGGCGGTGCCGGATGGGCGTGGCCTTGAGTCGTCTGCCACTGCGGGTATGGACCAATTCAACACCGAGCCATCTGTCAGGCAGCCACTTGAGATAGACTCGGCTCGCACTGAAGGAGCCGGCCCTGGGCAGACGGCCGCCAGTTGCCTGGTCGGCGATGAGCAGTCTTTGACCTTGGCGAATCTCGATTGCCAAGTGGCGCGGGCCAATGGGGGCGCGGCCGAACCATACAGCCCCGACATGCGCGCCGAGCATGGCCTGTCGCAAGAGTCACCAGCCAGTGAGCTGGCGGGGACGATGAATACAGGGCCCGCGGTTTCCGCGCTTGAGCCGGAACTAGGCGTGACCGTGCAGATGCCGGTTCGCTTTGTTCGCTATTGGCTTGCCGGAGTGATGCCTTACGTGGCCCATGAAGCGGCAGGCGAGTATGACCGCGACGATGCGGAGGCGATCGGCCTTTCGGTTCCAGAATTGGGAGCTGGCCATGATCTGGGAACCTCTGCCCTGGTAGGCGCATCGGGGCCGATGGCCACGGCTGGAGGAAATGAACCGGAGGAGGCAGCGACTGGTTTGTATCGTGAAGAGGTCGTGGGCCTCAACACCCAGGCGCAGATGAGGCCGCTGCGCAGTCAAGGTTCATTGAGTCAAAGCTCCTTGGAAGATCTAGCCGACCCCTTGGGTGATTATACCAACCCAGCCGCAGCATCCGGTCTGGAGGCACCGGGGTTCAGCAACCCCTACGAGAGCGATCTTGCCGATGAAGTGACGCGCCGCTCGTTCCATTTGGCCCAGGTAGAATGGGCAAAATTCCGCTATTTCGATGGAAATCACTGGAAGTCCTCTTGGGATAGCCGGGTGCAAGGCGAGCTGCCAGTGGCAATTGAGATGAGCCTTTGGTTGCTACGTCAGAGTGCGAATCGATCTTCCGGAGAGACGGACCGCGATTCATCCCGCCCGTCGGCGACCGGAATGACTTGGACAGAAGTCGAAACGATGAGCGAAGAAGAGCCACAGCGATCTGCTGGGCATGAGGATTGGCCCGCTGCGGAAGCGGATGGGGAACAGGCATCGCTGGCCGACGAAAGTCCGATGGAACGGCAGCCCGAAGTGCGACAGCTTGTTGTGTTGCGTACCGCGCCTGTTTCTGGTGACACGTTGCCAGGAGAAGTACAGTTGCGAGCAGGAGCCAAGCCTGCCCTGGGAGTCGATCCGGCCCCAGCTTCATCGGTCCTGACGCCTCACCGCGATGCCTCCAAATGCCATGGTTCGCTCGGTGGCGGAGCTTATCTCCGTACGCGGAGTATCGAGGATGTTGTTGTTGGGGCCCGATCGGAACGCAAATTTTCACGTGAGCGCGCGTGAGCAGGAAGCCGCCACTGTGGCAATGGATGCTGCCGATACGATGTCGTCTGCCGCGGCAGGCATCGACGCAGACTTTCTGCCATGGTTCTATTACCTGACGCCCTATTCGGCGGAACAGAATCGGGACAGGAATGGGCGTCGGCGGATTTATTTGAACGATCCGAACTTGGGGCGTCGCCACAATTTCGGTGGCCAATGTTCAGCGCCTTGAGAGGGTCACTCTTCAGAACTCCTATACCCGTAGCAGTACCGTAGGGAATCACCGCCAGGCAGTGGACGGCGAGGCATCTGTGGAAAGCACATCAACAGCCACTTCGTTGATCGCACCGTCACCACCGGCGGCGATGACCACGCTAACTTGGTCGTGAAGCGCCTCGGCGGCGTACCGCACCGCGTCCCCGCCTTCCCATGTCACGCGCACTTCCGGTCGGTATCCCTGCTTGCGAATCGTGGCCATGGCCTCGCGCAACGCAGGGTCTCCTGCCGACTTTCTGTTAACAATAATCCGTATCCAGCGATTTGGGGGATCAGACATCCTTCGATTCTCCTTCGAGGGAATCGTCTTTGATTAGAGTTTTTGTTTCGCTAGCGCACAGGCGCGGCCGCGGCAGTTTGGTCACGAGCCGTGCGATAAGAATAGCAATATACAACTGCCCCACAACTGACTCCATCCAGGCGACTGTTTCCCCCAGTGACGTGCGAGGAGAGACGTCGCCGTAGCGGGCCGTTGACAAGGTGACGAAGCTGAAATAGACCATTTGCGAGAATGCCGTGTGCGTTTGGCCGTCAGATAAGGTTCGCCTGTGCCGATCGTCGAGCAAAAGTTGGTCAACCGCGGATTTTCAGGTTGGATGTCGACCCACTGTCCACCGCTAAATGTTTTTTCCAAGGGCCCGGATTATTTCCTGCAGAGGTTTTCCGACCTGGTTCGTGCGATCGATGGGCGCACCTTCGGGCAGCCAAATATCAACCACGAACTGATCGCGATCCGACAGGGGAAAAAGGCCGAATTTACCGTGAGCGAAAATGCGGCGATCAAGAATGTGTAGGAGGCGGCTACCGTGATCCACTTCACCTTGATGGCCCCCAGGCAAAGTGCGACATATCCGCTCGGCCGCCCGTGTCCACCGGTTGCCGTTGCTTCTTTCTTCTTTTTTGCCTGGCAGCAGCGATTTCAATTTCTCGGCGATCGGATTGGTTTTTGAGGGATCGGTCTTCTGCAGCCCGTAGTACGTCATAATCACCGTCATGGTGTACGCGTAAATCCAACCAACGCCGATGCACAGTGAAACGACGACTGGAATGCTGAAGACGTATTCGCGCGAGGCACCTTTCATACTGTAAACCATCGGCAGGAAGGCAGTCAGAATTGTGCCGGAGGCGATCAGAGCTGAAAACGCGATTTGGTTGGGACCCGTCGTGGCTGCATCCCGGTGAGACAGGCCGCTATCCAGATAACTTTGCGTGTTACTGCAAACCTGGATGGTGTTGTCGACCAGGATGCCTAAGGCAACCATGATTTCCCCAGGCAGCCAGCCGAAAGATCAGCATGGTGATGGCGGCGCCGGCAACGAACCAGACGGCGAATCGAAGATCGTCCGCGGTACCTATATCCCCAGCACTGCAAGCAATATGGCGCTGATCACGGTCATCACGACATAAACCGGTCGTGGCCAGACCGCGCTGTGCGAAACGGTATTTCCAAACAGAGCAGCGGCCGGCACCTGATGCACTCGGGCCAGCGGCAGACAGAAAAGACGATAGTAACCAGCAGGCCGAACAGCGCCGACAACAGAAGCGGGCCTGGATGGGCGGTGAGGGATAAATTAAATGGCAGCATTTCCTTCAGCAGCAGCGCCGCAAGTGGCGGCACCATAGCGCCCAGGACCAGCCCCACCCCGATACCGGCGCCGGCCAGCACCAGGATCTGGAGCAGACACATCCGAAAAACCGTGCGGTTTGGTGCGCCCACACATTTGAGCATCGCGATGGTGCCCAGCTTGGTATCCAGATAGGCCTTTACTGCGTTGCTGACGCCAACGCCCCCGACCAGCAATGCGGTCAATCCGACCAGGGTTAGAAACAGAGTGAGGCGGTCGACCATGCGCTCTACTGTGGGTGAGGCATTGCGAAAATCCCGCACTCGCCAGTTAGCGGCTGGAAAAGCCGTTTTCAGGTCGGCTTGATAGTCGTCTATGTCTTTACCGGGGAGCAGTTTCAAGCGATAGTGGTGATAGACCAGGCTGCCGGTCCGCAACAGACCGGTGTCATCCAGGGAGTCCAGACTCACCATGGCGCGGGGACCCAATCCGAAGCGCCCCCCGCCGCCGACACGGTCGGGCTCGCGTTTTATGATTCCGCGGATTTCGTAATCTATATCCCCGATCCGTATTCGGGCACCCGGTTTCACGCCGAGCCGTTCAAGTATCGGGGGCTCCACAACCGCACCCCAGATCCCGCCCTGCTTGCCGAGGGCTCCACTTAATTCAACGCCCTGTTCCAACTCCATGCGCCCAAACAGAGGATAGCGTTCATCGACCCCCTTGAGCTCGATCAGCGTGCTTTTCTCGCCACCCTCCTGCCGCGCCATGGTGCGCATTTCGGTGAAATGGGTGTAGATCTCAGTGCTGCGATCGATATAGGCCAGCTGATCCTCATTCAGCTCGAGGTAAAGCTGCCGCAGAGAAATATCCCCTCCGAGGATGACCTGGCCGTCGTCGCGCAGTCCCTGCAGAATCGAACTCGATACCGATTGCACACTGGCGATGGCCGCCACGCCCAGCGCAAGACAGGCCAGAAAAATACGGAATCCCCGGAGGCCTCCACGCAACTCTCGACGTGCCAGGGCAAAAGCAACTCGCAGCTTGGGATAATCGGCGTTCATAAATGCCGCATCCCCTATCCTGGCGATCCAGCGCCAGGGTATTGTTCGCTTGCCCGATCGATCACCAATCCATCCGATACCTGGATGTTTCGACGACAGCGTCCGGCCAGTTTCATATCGTGGGTAATCAGTACCAGCGTCGCCTTACGCAGAGTGCTCAGTTCAAACATCAGTTCGATAATCTGCCCGCCGGTCTCCCCGTCCAGGTTGCCGGTGGGTTCGTCTGCCAGCAGCAGGGCGGGTTGAGGCGCCAGTGCCCGGGCCAATGCCACCCGCTGCTGCTCGCCACCGGAAAGTTGGCTGGGATAATGAGTCAAGCGATGCCCCAGCCCGACCGCCACCAGTTCGTCGCGCGCACGATCGAAGGCATCCTTGCGACCGGCAAACTCCAGTGGTATCGCCACATTCTCAAGCGCGGTCATGGTCGGTATCAGGTGAAAAGCCTGGAATACAATACCGACATGATCTCGTCGAAACAGCGCCAGTGCATCCTCGTCCATCCGCGTCAGCTCGTACCCAGCCACGCGCACACTGCCGCTGCTGGGCCGCTCCAGTCCCGCCATAATCATCATCATAGTTGATTTGCCGGCGCCTGAGGGGCCTACCACGCTTACCGTCTCACCGGTCTCAATCTGCAGGTCGATGCCCCGCAGAATCTGCACTGGACCGGCACTGCTGGCCAGAGTCACATGAACGCCGCCGAGTTCAACAATATTATCCTGTTGCGGATATCCAGCACTCGCTGTCAAAATGGCAGCCCCCTGTTTCTTTATTCATAACAAGTAATCTTATGAGAGATGGCGTCAAATTTTCCTGTTTCAATGTTATTCCTTCCAGTCTTGGATTGTTACTGCTGATGGCCATCTTCAGCTCGCTGCCTGGGCACGCATTCGCCGCCGAACCCATCCGTATCATGGCGCTGGGTGATAGTTTGACGGCAGGATACGGCCTGGCCGCCAACGAGAGCTTTCCCGCGCAGCTCGAACGAGAACTCAACGCCCGGGGTATCCCTGTCCAGGTAATCAATGCGGGGGTATCGGGTGATACGACGGCCGGTGGACTGGCGCGGCTGGACTGGGCACTGGCAGACAGCCCGGATCTTGTGATTTTGGCGCTCGGCGCCAACGACGGCCTGCGCGCCATCGATCCAGAAGTCACACGAGCCAACCTGGACGCCATACTGAAAAAACTGACGTCTCTGAATCTCCCGGTGCTGGTGGCAGGCATCTATGCCCCACCCAATCTGGGGAAGGAGTACGGGGCGGAATTCAATCGGATTTTCCCGGATCTGGCTGCGGAATATAACGCGCTACTCTATCCTTTTTTCCTTGCCGGCGTGGCGACCGACCCGACACTCAATCAGGACGATGGCATCCACCCCAATGCCCAAGGGGTCACTGTTGTGGTGCAGCAGATATTGCCCTTTGTGATTCGACTGATAGAACGACTGACGACTTGAATCAGAGCCCCCTGGGTAGCGCGCCTGGAGGGACGCACCCCCCTTTCCGGTTACCCCGAAGCCATCTCAGAGATCCTTCTCAGTCCCAGTACATACCCATCCCCGGTTGGCTAACCACAGCAGGCCGGTATTTTTTCATAAGTATCTTCAAACGCTTTGCGGTTGATCTGATAGGGATAACCTTCAGGGTCGACCAGTACGTAAGCGTCGTTGCACGCCTGTTCTCCATTGCGTGTATGGATTATGAATTCTCCCCCTACGTGCGCCGCAAGCGTCGGAAAAGTATCTTCGGCCGAATCACGTTTGTGGTAGGCACCAAACTTACCGTGTTGTGGTAAGTGATTGATATCATAGTATTTCATCCTTATCCCTCCTGTTCTACAAAAGCAGGCTCGCGGGGGCACACACTAGGGGTTGGTAACGGAGATGCAGAAACTGCTTTGTGCCGGAAGGTATTTTGGCCATTTCCATGAACTCTCTTCCATACTAGTCCGCGGCCCATAAAGAGAAAACTACTCCCTTTTACCTAAATCATAGCTTATTACCAGAATATTAATGTGGGCATTCGCTGCCATCGCCGATCGTTTCTTGAATCCAATCCCCTTAGCACCGAATATGCTGAATGACGCCCGGGTCCGTCGGCAGAACCCTAGTGGGCGATGCGGGAACGCCGCCGCGTATCCAAAATTGCAGGGGAAAACCAGAGATTTCAGGCACGAACAGCTGCATGTCGTCATTCTCTAGCAGTGCCCAACTCCTTCTGTATGAATGCGATCATTTCATCAGCATCCCACTGTGCCGGCCCCACCCTTACCCCAATCGCCGCGCCCGACCGGTCGAGCAGCATGGTAGTAGGAAGTCCCGGAAGCTTCAGCGCTGTTTCGGCTGCTCCGGTCTGATCCACAAACATCTCAAGCGATCCGATACCGGCCTCCCGATAAAACGCCTGAACTACGGCCACGCCGTTCCTATCAGTTGAAAGCGCCAATACCCGGAACTCCGGACCACCCAGTCGGGATTGCAGGCGATCCAGCGACGGCATCTCTTCGCGGCAGGGGGGGCACCAGGTTGCCCAGATATTCAGGAGTAAAACCTTGCCCCGAAAGTCCTCGAGAGAGAATTCACATCCCTGATCATCCAAAAACCTGAACTCCGGCAACAATCGCGGAGGATCGATACGACTCATCGGTCTGGTAGAGATTCGGTCTTGGGAATCTTTGCCCATCCTTGCCGCAAACGGAAACTCTCCACTGCTATGCCTAAACATATAGACCGCGACGAGTAGCGCCGCAACGGCGGCGGAAAACATCCATACCCTTTGCATATCTTTGACTCTTTGCCTTTTCCGGCAGTGGATTTTACGGAGCGTCGATCAGGGATCCACCGACATTGCCATCGATGCTCATCCAAAGATGGGGTAAACCGAGCTCCCTGAGCCAAGCTGGACCTTCCTCTTCCTTCAACATCGCAATGGTCGATATGCTTCCGGCTACTACGCAGAGCTCCGCGATGACTGAAACCGACGCCAGATAACTCACCGGCCAACCCGTTCTGCAATTCAGTACATGACCATAGCGTACGCCGTCGACGACAATGCGGCGTTCATAGTCGCCGCTGGTAGCGATGGCCCCACGTTGAATTGGTAAGGTTTTCAACGCTGCGTCCCGCCGCCGTGGGTGGGAGATGCCAACTTGCCAGGGACCTCCATCGGGTCGCGGACCGATAAGGCTGACATCGCCGCCAAGATTCACGATACCATGATGCAAGCCTGCCTCCCGACAAATGGAAGCGGCACGATCAACGGCATATTCTTTTACAATGCCTCCAAAATCAAGCTCCAGGCCTGGAGTGAGAAATGACAATAACGGTGGTTCCCAGCGCAGTTTTTCCCAGCCGATTTTTTCCAACAGCGCCTGTATCCGTGTTTGGTTTGGGAGTTCCCCTCGGTCGAAACGCCAGGCACGGCGCAGCACTCCGGAGGTGATATCGAACAAGCCGTGACTCTGCGCGTAGCAGGTTGATGCATAGTTCAGCAGACAGGCGGTTTCCTCATCGACGGCGATCTGCCCACCGATGGCCGCAATTCGGTTGATGGAAGACAACAGACTGTCGTTACGATAGCGGGAATAGCGTGCCTCAAGGCGTACCACGTCTGCAATGATTCGATCAGCGATGGATTTTGCCTGGGCGGGGGTAGTTGCAAAGAGCTGTATCTCACAGGGGCTGCCCATCGCCTTGAAAGGAAAACGGAAACGATAAAGTTTGTATCTGTGCAAAGGTGATCCTGGAGGTCGGCTTAGCGACGGCTCAAACGGCGAAACGAGTATCAGAAATGATAACTCCAACTCGCATACAAGGTACCTTCGCGATCCAGCTGATAGCCGTTGTTGTCCTGCCGGATGGGCTCTAACCATTCGAGCTTCAGACCGTGCCCGGAAAAGGCCCCGTCAGGCACCGCCAGATTCACACCCAGCCCCAGGTCCCAGAACTGACCACCATAATTTTCTGGGAAATCGACCGGGGTAGACTGCGAATTGTGTCGATCGGTCTCGCCGTGTATTTCACCGCGATCAGTAAAGATACCGCGCACAGAGGCGCTGAGCCAGGGTGAAATGCGAAAACCGCCCCAGGTAGAAACCTGCCACTCATCACCAAACCGATAGTGCTGACCGTTTTCGTCCTCCAAGCGCTTTGTGCCCCTGATCTGGGCTCCCCAGGACCAGCGGCTTGCCTGTCCGGTATAGGTGAGACTCGGAATAAAGTCCCAAGTGCCACTGCCGAGCTGCATACCATATCCCTGAAGCTCGCTGTCATAGAGCTTGGAGTTTATACTCCCGGTCGGCGCGCTTAGACCCAGCCCGAGATGGAGATGATGCCCAGGACTGTCATACAGTTGAGTTAATGCCGCCAGCAGCGTATCCCCTATACCGTCCGAATCGTGTCGATTGGAGTGGGAGTCATTATCCGGTGCCCCTTCGAGCGACCTCATCCTCATTTTTTTGTTGATCAGGGTAGGCATTACGGCCAGGTTCAACCAATCCGTCGGGGCATACATCAGGTGCAACATGTTCATATGCATTTCCATCTGCCTCGATGTATTGGTGCACCCGAGGTTTCGACAGCCCTGGTCAATGACCTCCCTGTCATTTGCCTTGCGAGTGCCTCGATACATGTCTCCATCCAGCCGGCCGTACATGTACTGATATCCAACCATCAAGTCGCCGGCCCGGTTCATCATCTGGCCGAACATCAGGCCCGCCGGGGGTTGTACCGGATGGCTCGCCTTAACGTGATGTCCATGGTGACCAGCGGCTGAATAACCTGACGAAGAGAAACGACTCTCCAGGTCGAGTTCCAGAGACGCATGAAGCAGATAGGAGTGAAAATCCGCATAGTCACCGATCCCACCACCACCCAGTTTGAGGCTTCCCTTTTGGGTGCGGTAATCGATACCGGCCTGCAACGCGAAACCTCGATCGAACTCCTTGCGCAAGTTCAAGCCAGTGCTCAGGGCACCGAACGCTGACAGTCGGTAGTCGCTCGAATAGTAGCCATCCGACCGCGGGGCGAGGAAGTAGGGGGCGTAGAAGTATGCCTCGGATTGAGAGTAGTAACGAACATAAGGCGTAACCGTGACCCCCCTGCTCAACTCCTGATACCAACTGGTTTCCAGGGTGTGGGAATCTATATTCCAGTTATCCCAGTAATACCGATAATCGAGATGCAGGGAGGAATCCAAAGCGGGGAAATAGTGGCGAAGCTGAGTGGAAACGGCGTATCGGTTCCGTCGGTCCGGCCTCACTTCACGAAACAACTCTACCCCTGCCACCTCGAGATCGGTTACATCCTGAAAGATCGCCTGTTGGAGATTCAGGGCAGCATACTCCTCGGGAGTAATCTCACCCCGCACGTAAACAAGTTTGTAGGGGTTGGTGAGATAGCCCCGCTGATGGGTATAGGAGGCGTTTAGCTGCAGCAGGGTATTCTTCGTGAGCACGCGTGATAAGCCGAAGTTGAAACTGTGGTAGGTGCTGTCCTCATCAAGATCCTGATAGTCCTCATCTCCTGCATGTACGTGGTCACCACCGCTGCCGTGACTCTCGACTCGGGATATCTCATTGGAGGTGAGACCATAGCCGAAATTCAGCGTGGTGAGGTCATCGCCCAGTTCCCAACTGACGTTGGTTGAGCCAAAGCTAGACTTGTAATCCGGTTCATCGGAAACACCCCCAGAGACAGCCAGGGTGACATCGTCAAAATAGTAATTCAGCCCCAACACCCCCTCCTTTCGGGCCTCTTGGGGATGATCGACGAAGGTTTGAGATATGTCACCCTCATCCGGAACCATCTCATCGATCACCTCGGTGTACCCCGCGGCGAGACCACCTTCCACGGTCTGCAGCGCGGGTGGGGTATTCAGGATGTAGTCGAAAACACCGTCTTCGAAGGATTTGAAACCGTGCATGCTGGTGGTCACTTCAAAGGTACCGACCACCGGCGAGGCACTGACAACTACATCCGCGGGTTCGTAGATGTTGGTGCCTAAAATTCGTTTGGGTTTGTCCCGCATGGCGTTGGGGACGCTGAACAAGGGGGTGGCACCGGAATAAACGTCCTCGTTTGCCTTGAAGGTGAAATCCACGCGTTCCCTCATAGGAAACAACACGTCGGCATGGAAGACCTGGGCCTTCATGCGATCGTCGCTTTCGCGATAATCCCCGAACAGAAAATTGGCGCTCGCATTGGAGGCCGGCAGCGCAGCCTTTGCACTCAGCCCCGGCAGACTCAAAGCAGCAGAGGTCAACACCGCGAGGGCGTTGTTGATGCGATCAGTTACAGCCACAACCGCCTGCCGAACCGCCCTTTCCGCCGTCCGTAGCCTCTCTGCTGAGGTACACCTGCTCCCGCAACTCCCGCAGCGGCGGGTCCGGGGAAATGGCCATTTCCCTCTTAGCCAGGTTACCGCGCTGCCAGGGTTTGACTGTTATACCGCAACCCTGGAGCGGCAGGACCAGACAGAGAAGAATTACCGCGGCTAGGGTTCTGCTGTTCAAGACTACTCCTCCAGCAAGGAGAGGACTTTCTCTCTTATCAGCGCCCGATCGCTTTCCCGATAACCGTGGTGAACAAACCTGATCCTTCCTTTTCTACCGACAAAGTAGGAAGAGGGCATGGTTTCGACAGCAAAGGCTTGGGGACACTCACCCCGGGGATCGAACAGGATGGGGTAGTCCACCGGATGACTGGCCAGATAGCGGGTGGCTTCCCGGGTTTCTTCATCTAAGTTGACCGCTATCACTTCAAAACCCTGATCACCCAACTCGTTACGCAGACTGTTCAGGAAAGGCATGGATTTTCTGCACGGCGGGCACCAGGTAGCCCAGAAGTCTATCAGCAGTACCCGACCCTGGTAGCCTGTGAAATCCTGGACTTCCGGTTTGGTTGAGGAGAGAGCGGCGCACTCCGGTAACAACTGGTCGACATCAGCCGCACCGCAGAACGATGCAGTCAGCATCAGGGGAAAGCACCAACCAAACGGTTTAGTGATCCTCAGGCATGCTACCCCCGACCTCCAAAAACTGAAGCCGGAGGAAACGTGCCCAAACCTATTGGCCACTGCGCGTGCTGCCTTCTTGTATACTGCGGGCATCGACGATCGGGCAGCTTTATCAGGCGGCCCGTTTTCTACCAAAGGCAGTCAAACCCAGCAACGCAGAACCCATCAACCAGAAAGCGGCGGGCAATGGTACCGCGCTCACCTGACTCACCCGAACATTGTCGATCACAATATCCCAGCTGCTGCCGTCGCTGGGTGTGGCCGTGTACCCATCGTAGTAAATCCAGAACGCATTGATGTTGGAGAAAGAGGCGTCCAATATCTTCAACCCGTTAGCGGTGATGGTATCGAATGCGACCTGGTTAGAAAATGGGGGAGTATCCCCTACAATATCTCCATTATATGATGTACCGAACCCGACGATATTAAAGTTGGGGCCGTTGTCACCGGCAATATCCCGGATCTCAAGGGAATCCAAGCTGAATGCACCGAGATTCGCCGCTCTCACGTAGATCCCTGCTGAGTCACCATGATAGGCCAGCCCATTGCTTATAGTGGTGTCAAGATGGACATGAGAAAAGGGACTAGCCGCATCATAAGGGGTACCGAAGACCACCCCCTTCTCGACATAGCAGCTGAATAAGCCGACACAACCGTATGTAGCATCATCTATATTGGTCTTACCATATACGGCACCATCCATCAAACCTTCGAAATCGATGGTAGCTGTCGTTGCCGCCGCTCCAACCGTTCCAGTTATAATCATCAAGCCTGTGAGCATCCCCGCACAGATTATCTGTTTTATTTTCATATCAATCTTTCTCCTCGATTAGTTACCATCAAATTACTCTATATTCTTAGTGTGGTGGTCCAAAGCATGAGCCAATGAGTTCGCCTTCCGCCTGATCAAGGCGCAAGCAGATCCACGAACGGAGGAACGGGCTCGCCCTTTCCAGTGGCGCCGACTGCCTCTATTATCAGAAATTCATCCTTCCCCAGTTCTGTTTCCAGGGCATTTCCATCAATCACCGAAAAATGGTCTCCTTTGTGACCATGAGGTATGGCGAGTTCCGGATGATCAAAAGGTGCCCGCTCAAAGCGCACCCGATCGTCCGTCAAGGTCTTCATAAAGGCCATAATCTGAGCCCGTTTCTCCGGAATAAAGGCGAGCATGGCCTGCGAAAAGACAAACCCGAAATTCAGAGACTGAGTGTCGAAATTCCCGCCTCGGGTATAAAACTCGATCACTTCCTCCAGGGTAGCCATGCTTCCGTTGTGCATATAAGGCCCGGTCAGCTCGACGTTGCGCAGTGTCGGGATCTTGAATGCACCCCGAACGCCTGTGAGCATCTTTTTGGTATAGGGGTCAGCCAGTTCGGCGGTGGCTGCTTCGACGGTAGGCAAGAAGGCACCCGCCGGGTTATAGCAACCATCGGTGGCTTGTACCTGGGGAACAATACCGTCGGTCCGGGTAAAGAGAGTCAGATGAGGTCCGGGTATATCCATTGCCAGGGGTATGTCGAAATCACACGGGCGGACATCGAACACCTCATCGTCCACCACTGCCTGACTGTTTCCGGTCAACAACTGGAGATACTGTTCCGAGAAGGATAACGGGTTTCCGAAGGGATCTTTTCCGCCGAGGCCCTCATCCCATTCGCTGCGGATTACACCGGTGCTGGTAAAGCCGGTATCCAGCAAGGAGCCGCCGTTATCCACGCTGCCGTCTTCTCTTTCCTGCAGCACAGACATGCGGGTAATCACGTTGCGGCTGGTACTGACAGCCAGTTGTTGATCGCCAAATACCAGCGGATTTGCCGCCACTAAATCTGCATTCGTCACCAACGCTGCCGATGTCATCAAGGGACCTATGTGGCATAGGCTGCAGTGGGCAACCCGGAATTCATTCAGGCCGTCTACTTCATCCGGCAAGAGATCAACCGGCATGCCCTGTTCGTCCCGCGCACTGCGATCGAAGGGAGAGTCATCGGAGATCAATGTAGACTCATAAAGCTGTATGGCCAATGCAAAGAACATGGCGAAGTTGGCTTCATACTGGTCGTAGGGCAATGGAACCCGCCGGCCGTATTGAACCGGTGCACCCAGCTCCCCCCCTCGTTGAGTAGAGTTCCAATACTTCGGGTTGAACGCTGCCCTGACCAACCCGTAGTAAAAGGTATTGAGGCCTTTTCTCAGGTTCCCAGGCGTGCTGCTTGCGTATGTGCCAAGCACACTGTCGTCCCAATGCACGCGTTGATTACTCAAGGGTTTGCGCCACATCAACTTGCGTCCCAGATCGGCGAAGCGACGGTCGGCGCAGCCCATCTCCAGGTCACTGAGGGGCGGTGCAATCGCCTGGGAGGCCAGGGATGAATTAATGAGCCGCAGGCGTTGCTTTACCAGACCCTGGGGAGTACTAACCCAGACCCCGGCATCCGGGTCCCGGTCTCCCCAGGGACTGCTGCCGTTGAAGATATTACTGGCCCGGCCATCCCAGAAATTGCGGTGGTTGAAGACGGCGTTTATCACCGTCGGGGTATTGCGCGGCTCCACCCTGCGGACGCCAGCTGCGCCCACGTGGAACACGGGGTCCGCAGCGCGATCGCATTCGTCACTCTGCTTGCCAAACCAGTGCACCTCTTTGAACTGACCACCAAAGGTACCGGCCGATGAAACGACATCATCGCTGGAATAGGTGATCGGAGCATTGGGATTCAAGGGGTCTTCGGTGCGGTGAAAGGGAAAGTCACTGCGTTTCAGGGTATAGTTTGGACCGCGCATGCTGCCGTCGGGGGCTGGATCGAATGCTTGGTCACCAAGGATAGCGGGAATACCCTCCGGAGAGATCTGGTTCTTGATCCGGCTGTCCGCACCGGCGTGAAAATGGCAGGAGGCACAGGCCATGCCGTCACTGCCCACCTGGGTGTCCCAAAACAACGCCTTTCCGAGCACAATCGCCTTTTCCTTGTTAACCACGATAGGATCAGGGCCGTCGGTCAGTCCCGGCACTTCTGGTATAGGCACCCCCTTCAATGACATAGGAATCGGCCCGAAATGGGCAAGCGCCATGGAGAGCCACCCCATACCTGCAAGACAGATGAAAGCTTGCGGCAGAATGGCAGCGATTTTTTTCTTGTAATTGATATGCTTTAGCGATTGCACAGTATCCCCCTATAAAAACGGAAAAACGCCGGAAGGGACGACCACCAACAGGCCGTCCCTTCCCTGGGTCCAGTAATTTTTTTGTGACCCTACGCGGTTAGCGTTTTGGAGGATAAGGATTTACGTCGCGCCACTCCCACCAGGCCCAGAAGCGCTGAGCCAAAAAGCCAAGCCGCTGCCGGAATCGGCACGGTGCTTACATTGATATCGTAAAAGCCACCGAGACTCGCGTCGTTCGTCCCGCCTACGTACAGGGTGTACCAACCGGCTGCCAGGTCGTTGAAGACCAGTTCGGCAAAATCATTGCCCACACTTCCGGTGATGCCGTTTTCAAAGATATTGGTGAGACTCACATCATGGGCACCAGAAAAGATACCCTCACCCCACCCGGTGGGCGTAGTCCCTGGATAGTTCACGGTATTGGACACCGCATACCCCAGGGTCTCCAGAATATTGCCGCCGAAGCCGTTTGCCATCCACTGGGTACCGCTGTCTCCCTGCGCGCCGGTGGAGTTGAAGGAATGGGGTGTGCCGAAACCCGCGCTGGAAACTTCTCCACCGAAGCTCGTTGTACCGCCGTCGAAGACGGTGTCACCAGAGGCCCAGACCGAGAAACCAGGCCAGAAATCCTGGCCAGCCTGGGCCGCTACACGGATAGTCGTTGTTGCAGTATCGGTCAGCTGGAAATTCCACCAGGCGCCGGTGTGTGCCCAGGAAGAGTAATTGAGCTGGGGGTTGTCGGTATAGGCGCTCTGCTTTCCGGCAAAACCGGTCATGCTGATAGATCCGCCAAGGCCCAGCGAATCTGTGCCACCGGGACCCGGTCCGTCCCAGTTCTGGATCGCCACCGCATCCGCGGCAAACGCGTTAGAACCGGTCAGCAGACAAAGCGCAGCCCCCGCAGTGATCAATTTAGTCAGCGGCGCCTGTCCAAACTTGGACTCTGTTTTCATCTTGCTCTCCTCTTGAGAAATAGGAAGTTTTGTTTCCGTCTATTCATGACGGATTTTTATAACAGCCGGTTGAACTGTCTTGGAGGCAAGTTATCAGTGTGTCAAAAGATTGGTCAATGCGGCATTTTGTCGCGCCTTTTAAGTCGTGCTTGCATCAACAAAAAAACGCGCGTTTTAACGATAAGATAAAAAAATTCTGTGTGGAATGCCACATAAATTTCTTGAAATGCAGCATCAGGCTACCAAAGGGAGAAAACAGCCGCGACAATTTGTCGCGGGCGTTTAAACGAAAGTGTAGATATGGTTACTATTAGAACTATTCAATAACAAGTTGCAGCTTTATTTCTCGCCTTAATGTCAACCCAGAACCCGACAGAAGTCAGCAGTTCACGCAATCTGAAACGATTGTTTGTTCTTCGCAACCTGATGGTTGGCGGCGAGTTGATCGCGCTGCTGACTGTAAACTATTTGATCGGTATCCCCCTTCCGCTAAATCCCCTTTCATCTATTATTGGCACGCTGGCTCTGATAAATCTGTGGACCTGGCACCGCATCAGAAGCGGCGCTTTTATCCACGACAAGGAATTTCTAATCCAATTGGCCATCGATGTCACTGCATTGACAGGAGTTCTCTATTTTACCGGCGGCGCCACCAATCCCTTTGCGTGGATTTTCCTTATACCACTGATCATCGCCGCCACGGTCCTCTCTGCTAAAGCCACCTGGATGATGGCCACACTTACGATCACTTGCTACACCCTACTCATGATTTTCTTTCTGCCTTTACCGGGGCAGGAGCATATGCACCATAGTGCGAACTTTTCCCAGCACGTGTTTGGTATGTGGTTCGGATTTATCTTGAGTGCAGTGTTGATTTCCTGGTCAGTCGTTGGTATGGCAAGAACACTACGGGAGCGTGATCATCTACTGGGTGAAGTTCGAGAACGAGCCTTGCGCGACGAGCAACTTGTGGCCATGGGCACATTGGCGACCGGTGCCGCTCACGAGCTGGGTACCCCCCTGGCCACCATGGCCGTTGTCACCAGGGAACTGGAGCGACAGGAAACCAGCACAGCCGTCAAACGCAAAGCACGCATCATGCGTGACCAGATTGATCGTTGCAAACGGGCGCTCTCCATTATTTCGGCATCGGCCGGAGAGGCGCAGGCAGAAAGCGGCAGCTTGATCAATGTCGACAAGTTTCTGACTGGAATCATGGCGCAGTGGAAGGATCTACACCCTGGAGTTGCCATCGAAACAGAGATTCAGGACGGTCCCGCGTCGGCAACAATCGTGGACGAATATACTCTTCATCAGTCGCTATTCAATCTACTCAATAATGCTGCGGAAGTCTCTGCGGATTCTCTGCTGCTGAAAGCCGATTGGGATGAAAAGCAGCTCATTATAGATATCTTGGATCGCGGACCCGGCTTACATCCGAGCCTACACTCCCAGCTTGATCAGCATAAACCCAGCCGGAAAGAGTTTGGGATGGGACTAGGGCTTTTTCTAACCCATGCAACCATCCGACGGCTCGGAGGAAATATCGCTCTATTTGACCGAGACGGCGGAGGAACCAGCACGCGAATCAAATTACCACTCACAAATTTTCCCAACAACAATGAATAGTACAACCAATTCACGTCCATCTTTACTGATCGTCGATGATGATGATGTTTTTTGTGAAGTACTTGCCGACGCCATGGTAAACCGGGGATACGAACCTGCCACGGCGCACAGCATCCAGTCGGCGCTGGATAAGGCGTCTAAACTGGAACCGGAGTATGCCGTTATTGACCTGCGCATAGGCAACGAATCTGGACTGGTGCTGGCGGAAAAGCTCCGTGACCAGGATGAGAACACCCGGATGGTTATACTAACTGGCTATGCCAGTGTTGCGACAGCGGTTGAAGCCATCAAGTTGGGTGCGGTTCATTATCTGACCAAACCCGCTGATGCCGATGAAATACTCACTGCCCTTCACAAGGACGAAGGTAATTCCAACATACGGGTTTCCGACAATCCACTGTCCGTTAAACGACTGGAATGGGAACATCTGCAGAAGGTGCTAAAGGAGTGCGATGGAAATATATCGGCCGCCTCCAGAAAGCTACGTATGCACCGGCGCACACTGCAGCGCAAGTTGTCAAAGAGACCAGTAAAGGAATAAGAGACAGGTTTATTTTCGGAGACAGACCTTCTTTGCGATAACCTGACGGCTACGTCCCAGAATTCGCCAGTTCCGAATTTCGTCGGTTTAAACGCTCAATCAGGCCATCTAATCCACCTTTGCGAACGTGACTGGCGAAACTGGCGCGATAATTGGCCACCAGGCTGACTCCATCCACGACAACATCGTAAATCTTCCAGAGATCACTTCGAAAATGCAGCTTGTAGCTTACCGGAATGGGGCGGGTGCTCCCTGGTTGGCGCACCTCGGAGTTCACTGTGACCTTTTTCTCACCATCTATCGATCGCAGTGGCAAAAAATCCATCACGTCCTTCGGAATATCGTTATCCTTGGTGTATTCAAGCAACGATGCTGTATAGAAGCGGACCAGGAACTGGCGAAACTCCCGGATAAAAGCCTTACGTTGCTCGGTTGTCGCCGTACGCCAGTTCTTACCCAGTACTAATTGCGAAATATAAACAAAATCGATACGTGGGAGCATGTGCTCTTCCACCAGTTCATATACCCGCTGACGGTTGCCCTGCAACGCATGACCTTCCTCTTCCAGCGCTGAGAGCATATGGTCTGCCATTGAGGTAACGAGCTGGTATGCGGCCTGTGGATCGGAACTGGCCAGCGCCACGCTTGGAGCTGCCACCAACCCCAAGAGCAAGACCAAGGCGGCAAGCGGGCAACCCGCTCGTTTCCAGTTTGAAGACAAATTATTTCGAATTTGATTGATCATGGCCCATGGACCTCCATTTTTATCAGAATGAGGCCTCAACATTATTTGAGCTTCATTGTCATTCAGGGTTCCCGGAAAAGTCCAGCCTATTTTTTACGGCGTGCCTGGATGCAGTGAATGTTGGGGGAGGAACTGGTGATTCGGATCTAGCAGAGAGAGGCTGGACAGCCCATGTCTTAACGCGCGCTAACCTATGCTTCTCCCGGGGGCCTCCCCTCCATTGGATTCTTCGAAACGGCGATCGGTGTATGAGTCAGTCGAATGTCTGGGATTCACCATGGGAGGTGGCTGACAGGAAACCAAACACCCGCCCGGAGAGTCCTCCGTCGATGCAGGCGCTGAAGGAATGGTCCGCATCGGGCAGCAGATCGAGACGGTACTCAGTAGCCAACCCGTGTCGCAAGGCCGCACGGCGCATAGCCTCAATCCAGTTGCGACCGCGGGCGATACGCTGTTCGCCTTGTCGCCGGTCCAGGCGGCGACTCTTATTCAATTCATCATCCCGCTGATGGTCGAGTTCACCAACCAGAGTGTAGAATGGCACACGAAGATAGTCAGCGGCTTCAAAGGCGATGCCGGGCAGCCCCTTGCAGCGAGCCGTGCCGTAGGGAAACCGCCGCTTAGGGTCTGGCAGGCTGTACCAGCCAGGCGCACCGAGCACCACTTTTCCTACCTGCAGGGGATGGGCAAATGCATAGCGGTGCACGAACTGACCGCCACCCGAATAGCCGAACAGATCAGGCCGCCTGCAATCGGCCCCGGTCAGCAGAGCTACCTCGCGCAGGATTCGCTGCAGCGCAAGATCAGACCTGGGACCACACCCGGCGCGGCCCAGGCGCTGGTAGTCACGGAAACGGGCACTATCGAAAATCGGCGCGACCAACAGCGTGTCATTCTGCTCCGCATCGGCCATGAAAGCACACGCCTGTTCTTCGGCGTTTCGCGAGATGCCGTGCACCGTGACCAGCACGCGAGCGGCTTCAGATGCAACACCGCGGGGCAGGTAAAGCAGGTAGCCCTGCCGCGGGTCACTGATCAGGTTGCGCCGCAGGATACGGCCACGGGGCAATCCATGATTTCGGATGGCCTGTCTGCCATTGAGAAGCAACTGAGGTGGGCGGGGTTCGATAGTGTGCGTCAACATGGGTGTTCTCCGTTGCGATCAACCGCGCTCCAATGACACATGGGTGATTCGACAGGACTCGGAAATCAGAGTGGATGCAGTCGTAGCGACATTCTCTTTTTCAGTCAGTCGCCCCCCCTCCTCCATCTGCCATATACGGTCGGCCAGCTGCAGCAACCCGGGTCGATGACTGACCAGTATAACGGTGCCGGGATACACCTCGAGCAGCTTTGCCAGCAACCGGTCGGCATCGGCATCGAAGTTCGCGTCTGCCTCGTCCAGCAGCAGAATACCGGGATCACCGAGCAGCGCGCGGCCAAGCGCTATGCGTGCCCGCTGCCCCTGAGACAAGTTGCGTCCGCCCTCGCTTACGCGGGTCGACAACCCCTGCGGCAGCTGATCGATCAGCGGCTGCAGGGCACAATAGTCGATGGTGCGTTGCAGCTGTTCCGCGGTGGCCCCGGGCATACGGTAGCGCAGGTTCCAGGCGACAGTGCCACGCAGCAGCGGCAGGTCGGGGCTGACGATGCCAATTTGCTCTCGCACCGAGGCCAGGTTGCAGCGAGCGATATCCTGACCATCGAGCAGTACCCGTCCGCCGTCTGGCTGCAACATCCGGCCGATCACCGCAAGCAGCGTTGACTTGCCAGCACCGTTGCAGCCGGCGATGGCGATGCGCTCACCCGCCTCTACCTTGGCGTCGACGCGCCTGAGGATGCCGTCGACTTTGATCCCGCGAAGCTCGATATGGCCGCGTTGCAGCTGCAGCCGCGGTCCACGGCGTCGCCGCGGCAACTGCTCCATCCCCTTGAGAAGTCCAAGGATCTTCTGTCGCGACACCTGCGCACCATGCCAGTATTCGTGCACCCGACCGAGGTCACGCAATGCGGGCGTCAACAGGCCGACGACAGCCATCGCGGCAACCACGGTACCTGGGGTAAGTTGACCAGTCGCGACCAAAGACGCACCGAACAGCAATACACCACCGCTGGTCAGCGCCGTTACCAGTTCGGTCAGTGCACGCAAGCGTCCGAGCCGACTGGCACGCATCAGCATCGCGTCGAACAGAGCCTGGTTGTGGCGGTGGAGCCTGCGTCGCTCCCGCCGCCGCTGCCCGTAGGCCTCCACCACCGCCATCGCAGCGAGCTTTTCAGTCACATTGCCGGCCATGCGCGCGCGCCACTTGTGGCTCTCGCGAGTGGCGCTCTGCAGAGAACGCCCCAACAGCAGCGCCATCACCCCGCCGCCAAACAATAATATCGTGACCAGCCCGGCCAACAACGGATTCACCAACAGCAATGCCGAGAGTACGCCAACCGTCGCGACCCCGGCTACGCTCAGCCGCGCCAGACCGAGACTCACCCACTGACGCAACGCATTCAGATCGCCGATGAAACGCAGCAGTGTGCCGCCGCGGCCACGACGTTGTAACGCCCGCTGTGTTGCCTGGCTCAGACGGTCAAACAAAAGCAACCGCAACTGCTGTGCATAGGATTGACCCAGCCGCTCGGCATCGATACGCTCGCGCCAGCGCAGCCCGGCCGAAGCGAATGCAACCAACAGTAAACCACCGCCGGTCTGCATCAACGAGATGCCGCCGGAGTCCGGTGCGGTGACCATCAGCAGATCGAATGCATCGCGGATGAGCAGCGCCAACGCTACCGCCAGCATGGCCTGTAGCAGCCCGTTTACCACCAGCTGCACCATCAGCCATCGTCGCTCACCACTCAACAGCGGGGGCAGTACCATTGCTCAGGCCCGCAACTTTGTCTGCGACGGCATCGGAGCGACCAGCGTGGCGGCGACCTGGGGGTCGGCGAGCTGTTCACTGTCAAACACCGGCAGCCGAAGCACTTGCTGCACCTCACGCACTGACAACGGCGACGCGGTCAATGCACCGCTGATCCCACTGACAGGTATGTTACGTGCCTGCATCCATTGGCAACCGGCCACTGCGCCCATGGCGTCCCCGGCCGCGAAAAGAACCTGATCAATACGCTGCGCGAACAACGATGACTGGAGTAGCGTGGCGGTCTCCTGCTGCATCAGACCATCGGCAATTTCAAGCACGATAGCGTCGAGGTCGTGACTGGCGAGCTCCACAGTGAGGGTATCGAGTATCTCCGTCAGTTCGGCGGTATCAAGCCGGAAAGTGGTTGCGTACCCGACATCGGTGAAATCCAGCACCGGATCGGCGCCGGAATCAAACATAAACCATACATCACCCCCTGAACCCGTCCCGGTAATTTTGGCCGCGCCGACACGCAACCCGGCACGGTCCATCCCCTTGATCAGATGGGCGGCGGTAGTGGTCTTGCCCGCATTCATCGAGGTACCCACCACTGCAACCGTGTGTGGCCGACAGGTTGCATTAGTCGGACGGACAATGCGGGCGTCGCGCAGGTTGATACGCCGAGCGTTGCTATCCCCGATCAGGCCGATTGGTTCAATCTCTGTGGCACCTTTCATGCGCTGGTGTTTGGCCTGCACCTTCGATGCGATGCCGCCGGCGGCGACGAGGTGGCAGGGGCCAAGATCGTCCGGCACCAGGGATTCAAACTGATCCGGTGCGTAGCGGTTGCCGTAGCAGACCAGAATCTCGTCGCCGACATGCAGACGGGCCCGGCGCCCATTGTCGAGTTCGATTCGGGTATGCTGCCGAATCCGGGTCACCCTTGCCAGCAGCAGATCGCCCGCCACAGGCTTCAACTGCCCACTCAGCACTGTCGCAGCGCCAGAAAGGTCAACCCGGCGGGTGGTGAAGGCACACTTCACACGGGAGAGCCGGCCCGCGTCGAGCGGGGTGGCACGCTGAAACGATCTGTCACCCTGGGGCGGGACAATCACGCTGGATAAGTTTTTCGCTGACATTACTACTCCTCCGGAAGCGGTTATCTTTTGGCATTATTGGCGCCTTTAGGGGATAGAACGGTCCACGCGGATGTTTTGTTCCCTCCATAGAAAAAAATATTACCCTATATAAATAAGGTTAATCTGTTGTGAAGGGCAGCCAGAAAAATTCGAGATGGCCGTGTCGAGTAGGGGCACACCACTATTTTCGTGTGCGTAAGCGCATGAAAATAAACGAGATCGGAAATCACACTTTTCGTCCACTGTATCGAAAATCCCAAGTCAGGAATTCTTCGAAGTATCCTAAATACAATCAAACCAGGCGATTGAGAGAACAATCGGTTGATCTGTTTTACTCCCGCATGGTCCAGAACAAAATGCTGATTGTCGTCTGGCTGACTGGGATAAGATACGCCCAAAACAACAAGGGATAGCGCACATGTTTGGCCGGGTGTACAGATGGTTTGATCGCAATGTACTGGAACTGGGGCGTGAACTGCGTTTGACGTTTCTGCCCCCCCTGATGATTTATGCCGCCTACGGAGTTTCCAGCCTTACCGGCATCGTAGGGACCTTTTTCGTCAAGGATTACCTGGGCCTGTCGGCGGAATTCCTCGCTGCCCTGTTGTTCTGGGCCAACATTCCCTGGGCGCTCAAGATGCCACTCGGACACCTTGTGGACCTGATCTGGCGTTTCAAGGCCGCGCTGGTGTTTCTCGGCGCCGGTCTAATCGCGCTAAGCCTTTTGATCATGATCGGCCTGCTCAGCAACCCACTACCCATGGCTGACATAATGCCGTTGTCAGCCTGGTACGTCACCAGTGCCCTGCTCGCCCCAATCGGTTACGTCGTGCAGGATGTGGTCGCCGATGCCATGACCGTTGAAGCCGTTCCGCGTATCGGTGGTGACGGCCTGCCTATAGATGCAGCACGCATCCGTCTGATGCACACAACCATGCAGACACTTGGGCGGGTCGCCATCATTGGCGGAGGGATCGCGGTCGCCCTGCTCAACATTTATAAATTCAGCGATGTGCAGATCATGTCCGAGCCGGACAAGGCGCGTGTCTATGTTGAGATATTCCAACTGGCGCTATTGATCCCGCTGATCTCCGTTGTCGGAGTCGCGCTGGCGGGCTGGTTGAAACTGCGAGACCAGGCTCGCCTGCGCAAGCAAGGTTACGATCGGCAGCAAGCCCGAACGATGATCTGTGGTCAAACCGAGCAGCCGGCGCCAAACTGGTGGATACTGATCGGCAGCCTGGTGTTCGTAGTGTTCACGATCTCCGTCGGCTTAAGCGAGCTACGCTACGCCGAAGAGATTATTTTCACGGGCTCAATGGCCATCGTGCTATTCCTGATGATGCGCCTGGTTCGAATGCTGGAGGAATCCGCGCGACGCATACTCGTGGGCACTGCGATCATCATCTTCGTCTACCGAGCCATGCCAACGGCGGGGGCCGGTGAAACCTGGTGGATGATCGATCAACTCGGCTTCGACCAGCATTTTCTCTCCATCCTGTCACTGATCAGCAGCAGCCTGGCGCTGTTCGGGATGTTTCTATTTCGACGTTTCATGGCGGAACGATCCATCGCTACCGTAATCACTTTTCTGACCTTAGTCGGGACCTTCCTCTACCTACCAGTGATCGGGATGTTCTACGGCCTGCACGAATGGACCGCGTCGCTCACGGGCGGTCTCGTCGATGCACGGTTCATCGCACTGGTGGACACCGCCCTTGAATCACCGCTCGGTCAGGTAGCGATGATTCCAATGCTGGCCTGGATCGCCAATTCGGCGCCGGCCAATCTCAAGGCGACCTTTTTCGCGGTGATGGCCTCCTTCACAAACTTGGCACTTTCGTTGAGCCAACTGGTGACAAAATACATCAATCAGCTGTTTGTCATCTCCCGGGAAGTGCGCGATCCGGTCAGCAATGCCGTTACGATACCAGCCGACTACAGCGAACTGGGAACTCTACTCATCACGGTTGGTGCTATCGGCCTGCTGCTGCCGTTGGCAGCAATCGCTTTGGTCAAGACCACATCACTTCGCAGCGCATGAATATCGACATTCTTGACAGTCTGATCCGGATATCTATCGCCGACGGGAATATTGGTCTGGGCTCAAACGGCTATCGGCGCTAACTGATTGCCATTACCAACCTGGTGGCGTCCTTGAGTCGACCGGCGGTGTAATGCAAGCTTAGGTTCGCTATCCGAAACACCCTACGGCTCGTTTTTCAGAGGTCGAGAGGATAAGGCGATATCCACGGCTTTTTCGGCATGAATCCTTGTCGTATCGTACAATTTCAGCGATGTATGCGCCTGCTGAACCAGCAAGGCGATTTCTGTGCAACCGAGTATCACCGCCTGCACCCCTTTGACCCGAAGGGATTCAATAACTTCAATATACTTTTGCCGTGAGCTGTCTACGAGCCGGCCAACGCAGAGCTCGTGATAAATCACCTCATGAATAAACTCCCTTTCCTGTCGTTCGGGGATCAGCACTTCGATGCCAAATTTCTGCTTTAACCTGTTTTTGTAAAAATCATGTTCCATGGTAAAGCGGGTTCCAAGCAGCCCCACCTCCTGTACCTGGTCCGCTACTAGTTTCTCCCCTGTGGCATCGGCAATGTGTATAAGTGGAATGGAGATTGCGCTTTCAATCTCGGGTGCTACCAAGTGCATGGTATTAGTACAAATGAGAAGAAATTCTGCACCCGCTGATTCTATAGATCTTGCCGCATCCGCCAAAATTTCCGCACATGCCTGCCAGTTCCCCTGCTGTTGTAGCTTCTCGATCTCCTGGAAATCTACGCTGTAAAGACACAGTTTGGCAGAATGCAGCCCACCAAGACGTTCGTTGACACCTGCATTGATTGCCTCATAGTAACTGGCTGTGGATTCCCAGCTCATCCCGCCAAGCAGACCGATTGTTTTCATTTCACTCCGGGTCAGTTGATGTAACAGAGCACTAACACGAGGCGCGCCAGCCCCTACATCATCTCCAACAGCCTGCGTTTCAACACTTTGATTTCTATCTCAATCTCCTCCAGGCGCTGAAGGACGGATTGAAACTTCGCCGTTTTATCTGCGGATATCAGGCAAGTATTTCCCCAGACTTCAGCTGCAAACTCCGGGTGATCGACAAAGGGATTACGATTGCCTTGCCAGTCGTAAATGCGATTGTTGCGTCTGCTTTCTGCTTCTGAGACAGGGTCTGCCTGATGCCAGTCGAGCAACAAGCACAGCCCCCCCAGGTGTGGAGTCTCCTTTTCTGGTTTCCCTGGGACCAGTTCTAAATCGGGGGTCAGACTACTGTCGTTTCCCTGGTAGCGTATCGCCATGTAGAACAGGGTGCGTGCATAGTCACCGCGTAGCGCTAGCGGAACATCTTTCTGCGGAATCCGATCAACCAGTTCAGTTGGTTGAATCGAGCGCCACAGATTGTGTGCGTCGCTATGCGCATCCTGTATGTCGTCGGGGAACCCGACATTTTTCGGCCAGAGATAATGAAATTCCCGAGAATCTTCAGCAACATCTTCGCCCATAACTGTTGGAATACACGCAAGTTCCTGCCGATGATGATTAGCAATAAGATTGTGCAGTGCCAGTTTCAGTTTTTCGCCTTCAAGACCAACTGTGGACGAGTAATACTGTTTCTCCGCATAGGCAGCTACCTCGGGCCTGACGCACTCAGCCTGAGATGAGACACTCAGGCAGATCAAACAGAGCATCGATAAGCATCTGAAAAGCAGCATAGTTGATTCCCGTCAAAAGGTGCTATCTAGCACTGCCTCTTACCCATAAACAGATACGGGGTAACTATGCCCATCACCCGTCATCCATCAGTGAATACCCGGTACTCATATACTGAAACGCCGTATACCCCAACCACAATATTTGGTGTCCTGGGGGTGGATCTTTTTTCCGATCCAGATAGCCCCCTATTGAAGCGACCAGCCGTACTGCGTCACCCAGTCGTGTAGGCGGCTTCAATTCTTTTTTTTTAGCGTAAGCCCGCAGGGTGCGTATTTCAATGTCAGAGAAGAGTATCTCGGCAGGGAGTCCTGGAGTTCTCTACCCAGCAGTGTCATCAACATAATTCGCCAACCAACGACCAGATTGATCGCGATGGCTCGACGCAGACGTTCTGCGCTCTCATGGGCGAGTTTGTCGATAGAGCAACCCGATTTCAGTACCCGGTGCCAGTCTTCTATGCGCCAGCGTAATGTATACCAACGCAGACACTGTTCAATATCCGCCGCACAGTTGATGGTCACGGTGGTCAGCAAGAACCACTCCACGGCCTCGGTGTTCGCTGGTGGGTTTTCCTCCACAGCGTGAATCAATTCCACTGTAACGGGGGGGCTGTCGGCATAATATTCTGGCGCAGGCAGTTGGATCTGCAGATGACGCAACGCAAGCTCCGCCAATCGTTTTGGCCGGGCTGCGCGAGCTTTTTGTTTGCTTTTCTTGGTTCGGGCACTTTGCTTCGGGATCGGAACCTGGATCCGGCCTTGTACGGGGGCCTGACGAACGGCGGCGAATAACTTGAAGGGCTTTTCCTTGAGGTTGCGGTCATGCTTGGCTCGGATCAGGATATCAACACGGGGATTTTTACGTTGCTCATCGAAGAACTCGAAAAAATCCGCTTCCCGATCACACACATCAACCAGCTTCGTCTGTGGCATAGACCCGGCCAGCTCCACCAGATCACGATGATGCTCGATCCAGACAAAGGTCTTTTTTTCCTCAATCGGGATCTGCGATGGTTTGCGTTTGTCAGTGGCTGGTTTGATCTTCGGGGCAAGGCACTGAGCTTTTACTACCCCCAGAGGAAGACCGTTAGTAGCCACTGCGAACGTTGAATGCAAATTCAGTCCCATTGTCTTGGCGCCGGTCTGATTAGCTTTGAGCTCGCCCAAGCCGGTACAGCTATCCAGGTTGGTGTAATTTAGTTCGCTGCCATCTTGCAAACACAGCACCGTGTTTTGCCCCATCATCCGTCGCGCGGTGCGCTGACGGTGAGGCGCCAGGATATTAGCCATGGTGACCGCCGAGGTTTCCGGTTGATCGATCATCCGGTAGTAGGCTTTGGTGGCTGCCCAGTCACCCTTGGCAACGCCACTAAAGGCACGGGTTGGCACCTCAGCTTTGGCCTTGGCCACACTGACCAGTCTTTTACTCAACCTCTTATCGCCCAGTCGTGCATCGCCAAACTCCTGTTCAGCCCAATACTGCGCATCTAATCCTTCCGCTACGTCTAATGCGCCTGCTCCCGCATTAGGCGATAGCCCCAACTGTTTCCTGAATCCGCTTTCCAACGGGTAGACATAAATAGCCTTGTGGCTGAGTGCCGATTTGGAAAACCGATCTTGTCTGCCACGCCCTTTGGTTTGCCCGATCTCGATCCAGTTGGCCGCCCGATAACAGGCACCTGAGTAGCGCTCCGTATCCACAAAGCTCTCCAGCAGATAGGGGCTGTATTGATAGCGCTGTTCAAAATCAACCGCCAGCTGCGCCACGCTCATGCTCAAAACCTTCGACGCCAGATTGTGGCAGTCCACACTCGGTCGAATCAGAAAACGACTCATGCCGACCACCCGATGCAAGTGGGCTTGCTGTTGCTCCTTATCCCACCCAATCCACCTGTCCCTGTCCGCCAGTTGCAAGGCTGCCGCGGCAAATCCAAAGCCACCCAGCCAGCCGTGTCGGGAATTGATCAAGTAGCGTAATTGCCGACCCACCAGTGGACCTTCACCTAATGGATGCTCGCTAAGCATCAACTCATTCCATACGCGCTTCTCTTCATCGCTACACACCAGCACCAGCCGTAAATCCTCAACACCACCGACCTCACGCGGAACATCAATAGGCAGCGGTACAGGTTCGGGTAAACGGCGAGACTGTTTCTTGGCCCGTTTGCGTCGTATACCAGGCAACGTAATGTGGTCGGCCTGCTCCAACTGCCGCAACGCCTTCGCGCAACTACTGATCTGGATCTGGCCACGCGCATCATAAAATTTAAAATGCTTACAGGTTCGTGCAGCTAAATCCGTTCGATGGAGAATATCTTCGTTCTCCAGCAGCTGCCTGATATATTCTATGTTCGCGGGCGTCGACAGCGTCCGCTTGATTTGGTTTTGTGTGATCATGCGACAAGCATGCACTACTTAAGCCAATATGTCCAGTTTAGGAATGAGGGTAAGTGCTAGATCTAGCAAGTCGCCAATCCACTGCAGCCCAGTGGTGGTTACTCAGTATACCGGGTGAGCTGTCTCGCTACAGCGATGTAGAATTACCATTTTTTGTTTATTTATAGCGTGTTACAGAACTGGCTCACTGCCAAAATAATGTTGATTCCAGACAGTACTCATTATCCTATCGAATTCTGCCTAAACGTCTGTTTAATTTAACAATCTAATCAAATTGACTATATCAATAATATTAATTGATGAATAATCTATCCCTGCTCAGGACTTCGCCCTGAACAGCATCAACCTCACGCACAGGGTGTAGGGCCACATCACCACATCCCGCCAGATAGAGGCTTCCACGCTGATAAAGGTGTAAGCGGCAGTGCGAGGACAACGGGGACTCACTCTGGGGAATGTTGCTGCCGTGGTGATGGTCCGGGGGATTCTCAAAATGAGACGATGTAGCATCCGCTCCCTGCACCTTAGAAAGATAATTTCCTGGTGATTTATCAGATGACAAAAACCGACCCAATTGAGACATTGGGCTGATGATCAATTGGGGTGGGCGAATCAGATACTAAAATTTATCCCTCGGCCTCTTCCTCTTCTTCCATCTCGATACCGTCAACCACGCGACCGAGGAAGTCGTACATCACGAGATTCTTGCCGAACTTGCCTTCGTTGCGCTGCTTCCCCTCTTGCAGGCTCATGGGCTCGAAGGCGTAATGAAGGGGTTCATCCTCTTTGATCTGATCTTCGATGATATAGACCTTCACCTCATCTTCAAACCAATCCTCCATGGTGAACTTGTGGAGCTCTTCTAGCTTGGTGAGAATCACCTCGTGGCTGCAGATCTCTAAGGTTAGTTGCTGACCGGTTCTCAGTTCGGAGATATTGATTATTCCGTCTTCCATCTGCTCTTTCCTCATCTAAATAAGACGTTCTCAAGGTGCGGGCGTCATGAAAAGTCAATCCAATCGCAACAGGTTCACTTAAAACCCAGAATGTACTGCATATCATACAGACCGGGATCGCGATTGACGACCCATTTAGCCACCCGCACCGTCCCTTTACAATGATCATGCGGCTGGAGGCCTTGGGATACCCAGAATTATGAATGGGGATTCAACGGTATAGTCCGGAACATTACCGGTGAACTACATTTGATCATTACGAAAGGTCACTTTTGGCCGACTCCCGACTATTGCGGCGCAGCATTGTGGCAAGGTAATCCTGAGTGATTTACTGAGATGACTTGACCCGACCCGAACCTGTCCTTCGTACCCAGATTATCAACCGGCTGCGTATAGTTAATATAATCGGAATGTCAGAGTATTTAGCTTGGTCGCATATTTGAAATTCGCACCTCGATCGTACAAAGTAGGGCACGCATTTTTACAACTCAAGGGTATTTATGGCAGATATAACAACTTAAGATCCCTACACTACGGATTACGAGGTCGGCCAGGACAATCTGAAAATGTTCGGAATGGATCTCCACAATCCGGTTTTTTTTATAAGCGCTTGCCTTATTCTCGTATTCGTTATCGGAACCTTAATGTTCCCTGCCGAAGCAAAGTCCATGCTCGACAGCGCAAAGGGTTGGTCCATAGAAAACTTCGATTGGTTGTTCATCTGGGCGGCCAACCTGTTTGTGGTGTTCTGTATTACCTTGGTTTTTCTTCCAGTGGGCAGTATCCGTATCGGTGGTGAAAACGCAGTCCCGGAGTTTTCCACCATATCCTGGTTCGCCATGCTATTTGCTGCTGGCATGGGTATCGGTCTCATGTTCTGGAGCGTGGCCGAGCCCGTTGCCTATTACACTGATTGGTATGGTACGCCGCTCAACGCACCGCCAAACACGCCGGAGGGTGCCCGTGCTGCCATGGGTGCAACCATGTTTCACTGGGGTCTGCACCCATGGGCCATTTATGCAGTGGTGGCGCTGTCGCTGGCCTTTTTCTCCTACAACAAAGGTATGCCGTTGACCATACGTTCAGCCTTCTACCCGATTCTTGGGGAAGCTTGCTGGGGCTGGGCAGGTCACATTATCGATCTGCTGGCGGTATTGGCTACGATTTTCGGGCTCGCCACCTCATTGGGCCTGGGAGCCCAGCAAGCCGCTGGGGGGCTGCAGCATCTATTTGGTATCCCCAATGCCATCAATACCCAGATTGCTATCATTGTGGGTGTGACAAGCGTAGCCATTTTCTCAGTGGTCCGTGGAATCGATGGTGGGGTGAAATTGCTCAGCAATATCAACATGGCACTAGCTGCCTGCCTGTTACTGTTTGTACTAGTGCTGGGCCAGGGCCTTATTATATTCAGCAGCCTGGCTGATACGACAGGGGCGTACCTGGAAAACCTTCTGCCGCTAAGCAACTCCTTTGGCCGTGAGGATGACACCTGGTTTCATGGATGGACCGTATTCTATTGGGCTTGGTGGATCTCCTGGTCACCGTTCGTTGGTATGTTCATCGCCCGCATTTCCAAAGGGCGTACTGTCCGTCAGTTTGTAACTGCTGTGCTACTGGTACCAACACTAGTGACCATTGTCTGGATGACTGCATTTGGCGGAACCGGACTGGATCAGGCCATCAACGGTGTTGGGCAACTGGCCAATGGTATCTCGGATGTCTCCCTGGCAATGTTCCACATGCTGGAAAATCTGCCGCTTTCCCAGATTACCTCATTTCTGGGTATCACTCTGGTTCTGATATTTTTTATTACTTCTTCAGATTCCGGGTCACTGGTAATCGACAGTATTACCGCTGGAGGCAAGGTAGATGCTCCGGTTCCGCAACGCATCTTCTGGGCTACGCTGGAGGGCGTGATCGCTGCCACTTTGTTGTACGGCGGTGGCGCGGAGGCCCTCAAAGCGTTGCAGGCGGGAGCTATTACCGTCGGGTTGCCATTCACCATTGTGCTAGTGATTATGTGTGTAAGCCTTTACAAGGGTCTTGCAATGGAAAGAAAACAGATCGGTACGCAAGCCTAAATAAAAATGGTCTCGGAATAGTGTAGACCGGAGGAGCAAAATAAAGACCCCGCTATGGTTCGCCCTGGCGGGGTTTTTCGCGTCTGACGAATGTCTCTTCCTGGCCGACGGTGTGAGAAAACTCAGAAGCGTTCCGGCAGCAGAGGTGCATTCCAAATTACGCGTGTCACGCGACTGACTAACTTTGGAGCCGATAACACACCTCCAGAAGAACCCCAACTTTACCTGCAATCTTGCTGGAGTTAGCTATCATTTCAGAAGGTCAATTTTGTGTTTTCACACAGCCTCGGCCGACTCCCGCCTATTGCTGTGCAACATTATTGAACGCGAGAAAGAAATCCTGAGCGCTTTACTCGGATGAGTACTTTCGTCAAAGCTTCTCAGGCGCCTGCCCGTTAAACGGTTGCATGCGTTGACAGCCCTTTCGTGCAGGGCAGGCATCTAAGAACCCTTAACGAACTCTGCCTCACTCATAAAGCCCTCTAGGACTAGCACTTACCCTCATTCCTAAACTGGACATATTGGCTTAAGTAGTGCATGCTTGTCGCATGATCACACAAAACCAAATCAAGCGGACGCTGTCGACGCCCGCGAACATAGAATATATCAGGCAGCTGCTGGAGAACGAAGATATTCTCCATCGAACGGATTTAGCTGCACGAACCTGTAAGCATTTTAAATTTTATGATGCGCGTGGCCAGATCCAGATCAGTAGTTGCGCGAAGGCGTTGCGGCAGTTGGAGCAGGCCGACCACATTACGTTGCCTGGTATACGACGCAAACGGGCCAAGAAACAGTCTCGCCGTTTACCCGAACCTGTACCGCTGCCTATTGATGTTCCGCGTGAGGTCGGTGGTGTTGAGGATTTACGGCTGGTGCTGGTGTGTAGCGATGAAGAGAAGCGCGTATGGAATGAGTTGATGCTTAGCGAGCATCCATTAGGTGAAGGTCCACTGGTGGGTCGGCAATTACGCTACTTGATCAATTCCCGACACGGCTGGCTGGGTGGCTTTGGATTTGCCGCGGCAGCCTTGCAACTGGCGGACAGGGACAGGTGGATTGGGTGGGATAAGGAGCAACAGCAAGCCCACTTGCATCGGGTGGTCGGCATGAGTCGTTTTCTGATTCGACCGAGTGTGGACTGCCACAATCTGGCGTCGAAGGTTTTGAGCATGAGCGTGGCGCAGCTGGCGGTTGATTTTGAACAGCGCTATCAATACAGCCCCTATCTGCTGGAGAGCTTTGTGGATACGGAGCGCTACTCAGGTGCCTGTTATCGGGCGGCCAACTGGATCGAGATCGGGCAAACCAAAGGGCGTGGCAGACAAGATCGGTTTTCCAAATCGGCACTCAGCCACAAGGCTATTTATGTCTACCCGTTGGAAAGCGGATTCAGGAAACAGTTGGGGCTATCGCCTAATGTGGGAGCAGGCGCATTAGACGTAGCGGAAGGATTAGATGCGCAGTATTGGGCTGAACAGGAGTTTGGCGATGCACGACTGGGCGATAAGAGGTTGAGTAAAAGACTGGTCAGTGTGGCCAAGGCCAAAGCTGAGGTGCCAACCCGTGCCTTTAGTGGCGTTGCCAAGGGTGACTGGGCAGCCACCAAAGCCTACTACCGGATGATCGATCAACCGGAAACCTCGGCGGTCACCATGGCTAATATCCTGGCGCCTCACCGTCAGCGCACCGCGCGACGGATGATGGGGCAAAACACGGTGCTGTGTTTGCAAGATGGCAGCGAACTAAATTACACCAACCTGGATAGCTGTACCGGCTTGGGCGAGCTCAAAGCTAATCAGACCGGCGCCAAGACAATGGGACTGAATTTGCATTCAACGTTCGCAGTGGCTACTAACGGTCTTCCTCTGGGGGTAGTAAAAGCTCAGTGCCTTGCCCCGAAGATCAAACCAGCCACTGACAAACGCAAACCATCGCAGATCCCGATTGAGGAAAAAAAGACCTTTGTCTGGATCGAGCATCATCGTGATCTGGTGGAGCTGGCCGGGTCTATGCCACAGACGAAGCTGGTTGATGTGTGTGATCGGGAAGCGGATTTTTTCGAGTTCTTCGATGAGCAACGTAAAAATCCCCGTGTTGATATCCTGATCCGAGCCAAGCATGACCGCAACCTCAAGGAAAAGCCCTTCAAGTTATTCGCCGCCGTTCGTCAGGCCCCCGTACAAGGCCGGATCCAGGTTCCGATCCCGAAGCAAAGTGCCCGAACCAAGAAAAGCAAACAAAAAGCTCGCGCAGCCCGGCCAAAACGATTGGCGGAGCTTGCGTTGCGTCATCTGCAGATCCAACTGCCTGCGCCAGAATATTATGCCGACAGCCCCCCCGTTACAGTGGAATTGATTCACGCTGTGGAGGAAAACCCACCAGCGAACACCGAGGCCGTGGAGTGGTTCTTGCTGACCACCGTGACCATCAACTGTGCGGCGGATATTGAACAGTGTCTGCGTTGGTATACATTACGCTGGCGCATAGAAGACTGGCACCGGGTACTGAAATCGGGTTGCTCTATCGACAAACTCGCCCATGAGAGCGCAGAACGTCTGCGTCGAGCCATCGCGATCAATCTGGTCGTTGGTTGGCGAATTATGTTGATGACACTGCTGGGTAGAGAAACTCCGGGACTCCCTGCCGAGATACTCTTCTCTGACATTGAAATACGCACCCTGCGGGCTTACGCTAAAAAAAAGAATTGAAGCCGCCTACACGACTGGGTGACGCAGTACGGCTGGTCGCTTCAATAGGGGGCTATCTGGATCGGAAAAAAGATCCACCCCCAGGACACCAAATATTGTGGTTGGGGTATACGGCGTTTCAGTATATGAGTACCGGGTATTCACTGATGGATGACGGGTGATGGGCATAGTTACCCCGTATCTGTTTATGGGTAAGAGGCAGCTCTAGGAGGCTGTCGGATTTAACCCTTCCAATTTGATAAAATAAGGCAAATCATAGAATAGCGAAAGGAAGCGAGCATGTCAGATAAATTCCGGACGATTAACCGCGACACCCCCTATCTGTTGCCGCCATCCTTACAAGACTGGCTCCCGGAAAACCATCTTTCCCGTTTTGTGGTTGATATAGTAGAGCGGCTGGATTTGCAGGAGATAGAAACGCGCTATGGTGGAGGAGGAAAAGCACCATATCATCCGGCGATATTGCTTTCTTTGTTGTTCTACGGATATGCCACGGGAACGTTTTCCAGCCGCAAACTTGAGCAAGCGACATACGACTCTGTAGCCTTTCGCTTTATTACTGCTGACACCCATCCTGATCACGATACGATAGCCACCTTCCGAAAACGTTTTCTCAAGGAGCTGGAAGGATTGTTTGTCCAGATACTGATTGTGGCCAAAGCATTAGTACCTTACCACTGAAATGTTGAACAAAAGTACAAAGAACTATTCATCCCGTATTAGCACAGAGGGTTGGTAGAACGACATATTCACGAAGCTTAAGCGTAGCAGCCAAGACTCTGCGGCCAAACTTAGTGAGGTAATATTTGTAACGATGCCCAATCTTTTTGATCAGCCCGTGAGTACGTAGAGTTTGAGTAAATAGGAAGATTGGCTGGAGGATAGGTCAGGTATGTAGGCCCGTAGATCGGCGGCACGAAAACCGCTGATTGACCATTCGCCACGACCGAGGGTGAGAAAGAGGCGATAGTCCTGTTTCAGGAACAGGTTGAAGCCACGGAATGATCGGCCCTGGTCTTTGGCTCGATTCTGACATTTTATCGATGTCCTTGAGTCCGGCGCCGGGATTGTCGATGGCTCGCCATATAGGCGAGATAGCGCTCGTTGGCGGCGTTCATCAGCTTGCGCAAATCCCGCAAGCTGTAGATGTTTTTGCGTAGCGGTGCCAGTTTCCACTGTGTCCAACCGTCACGCTGTTCCACCCATCGGTGGATTTTGAAGAATGAGGCATCGTTGGTGGTGCATTCCACACGGGCCATGATGCCGGCTTTATCGTAGAGTTTGATGCTGGTCGGCCCCATCTGGTGCCGGATGCGTGTACCCTGGATGCGGGTGCTGAAATCATTGCCTATCTCGCCCTGATAGGCGGTGTTGAGTTTACGGCCGAGGAAGGTGGCGACATTATCTGCCTTAATGGCATGGACGGCGGTACGGATGATGGCATGGTAAAGCGGCTGGAATTCGGCTTGCTGATGAAAGACGACATCGGTGGCGAACTCCACCTGCATGAGACTCCAGTGGTAACCGGAGTGGAAGCGCTGATGTACCGGGCAGAATTGCTTGGCCCACCGATTGAGTCGTTGGTGGAGTTGTTTGGCATCCAGCCGGTTGGCAAACGTCTGGGCCCGCTTGGGATCGGCAATGGAGAGAAAGGCATTGTCCACCATCTCGAAGGGGATGCCGGCTTTTACCAGCCGCAGGGCCAACCAATTGTGGCCGTTGAAATAGATTTGCAGACGGAACGGTGCCCAGGTGGGGACTCGGACGTAACAGAGCCCAAAGGACTCGTCAATGAAATAGAAGTAGTAATGGAGGCATTTTCCTGATGTTGGCTTCAGCGTGGTATGGCCTTTTTTCTTGTCGTGCCAGGGGCGATAGGCAGTGCAGGATTCCATGGCCGAGAAGATATGGACCAAGCCGGGATGATCACCCCGTTGAGCGATGATGGACTTGATCCGGTCTTCTTTACGAAAGGCTTTGTGGCGCCGAATGAACTCAATCTCGATGCCGGCCTCAATGGCAAGTTGCTCAGCGTGGTCTCGCAACTCATTGCGCAGAGGCTCTGCCCATCGGGGGTAATCGAACAGCCGGATCTTGTAGTAACTGAGGTAACTCGCCATGGCGCCCGCATAACAGATATCGGGAAGAGTTCCGGTAATGACAACACGGTCGAAGCAGGAAAGTACGCCAGCGATTTTATCCTGGTGGCGTTTGATGAAGGGATTCATGATGGCTATCCATTATTCTCGCTACTGAGGATAAAGATAGGTGATACAAAGAATTTTGGTTCCGGCTATGCCGGGTTAGGGTCAAAATACTCATGCAGCCTCTCGATGGTAGTACTTGAGGAGTCCGCCTAACCGTTCACGGCAGCGGACAGATCGATCTGCGCTGGACGCAGAGTGGCGATTCGATGCGAACAGAAGCACATTGCCTTTTCCTTGATGGTTACACTCCCGGTGAAAATAAATCAGCTACTCGCGAAGTACACGCCTCAGGGAAGCCTCACCAAATAGTATCAGCTTCGATAGCGCTCCCTCTTTTACCGATCTTACCCAGCGCTCGGCGTAGGCATTCAGATTCGGACTCCGGGCTGGTAGCTTCAGCGGCTTCACATGACCCGATTTGACAATTGCGCGAAACGAATCCGTGAACTTCGTATCGCGGTCATGGATAAGGTACCGGCAGTCTTCGAGGAAGCCCCATTCCTCCATTGTGATATTTCTGGCGACCTTTTTCATCCACGCTTCATTGGGGGGCGTAATCCCGGCGATCTCAACGCGACGGCTCTCTAGATAATGGAGCCAGGTAGCCAGGCGGCATCGCTGCCGCCCAGCCCCTTAAGAACCGCACGTACGATTTTCACCGTATACGGCTCAAGCATGTCAAACGCCTCTAAAGACGCGACCATTCAATTTTGCTACCGGGTTCAGAGTACACCTCACCAACAGATAGCTCAGACGTTTGACCTTGCGCCAAGCGCCTGCTTGAACAGCCTGAACGATTCGCCGCTGCAGGGACCTCACCTTTCGATGGCAGGCGGTCCAGTTGATGCTGTTCCACGTTACCGCCTCAAGGCCGAAGGACGCTTGTAGTAGCGTACTACCACTCATTGTAAACTGAGCCTCCGTTAGGGTTTACTTCGTCGTTGTCGTTCAGACACACTTGCATAGGAAGTCAGCACGCTTTCACGTTGGGGCAAATTTGGAACCCCTATCTCCACCATTACAGTGAAGCCTTCGCTTTTTCCTGCATCCTCTACCGGCACCTTCGTTCCCCTCCCTTGCAGGCGGACGACTCCGCATCGTGGGGCATTGCACCCGACGGAGAAAGGTACCGGCTTCCCACGTTCCGCATGATTCACAGATAGACCGGGTTAGGACGTCTCTTTGTACCGAGTGGGTCAACAGGTGTGTCGGCTCGCCTTCAATACTCACCGACCTGCCCACCATTGCCATTTTTTGGCTCTGGGGCCGAAAGGTGGCTCTAGCCCCGCTGCTGTCACGATACGTAACACCAAGACTTCACTCACGTTGTCCATACCGATCATTTCCCAAGGCACAGACCGATGTGCCACTCATCGATGTGCTTTTACCGAGTGCTTGGAACCCTGCCGTTGCCAGCAACGCACCCTCGGTTCGGGAACAGGTGACACCACACCATGACTGAATCCTCCACATCCTTTTTGGTGTCCAGTAGTAAAACATGCGACTTCGTGTCGCAGTAAAGAACAGCACGTAGTAGGTGGCCAACCCGCGCAGCGTCAGTACCTCTACCGAGAAAAAGTCGGTACCCGCAAGGACAGACAGGTGCGCGCGGATAAAGTCTGCCCAAGTCGTAGTGCGCTTGCGCTCCTGCGCCGGTGGAATACCATGGCGCTGTAGAATAATGTCGCCGAGATTCGCCATGGCGCCCGCAATGCGATCATAGCCCCAATCCGTAGTTCTCCTTGGCCATACGCACCACTAATCGTTCGATCTCAGTATCGATTCTGGGGCGACCCGGGTAGCGTCGCGACTTGGATCCGTCGAACTTACGGGCTATCAAGCCTCCGGTACCAACCCATAAGAGTGTCTGGCTTCACAATATTGGCCACATCCTCAAGCGCTTTACGGCCAAGGCGATGAGCGATTTCAGCGAGAGTCACTCGCTCTGCGTCTGTTAGCCGTAACGGGGTCTTGAGTTGAGCTTTGAGGATCTGGTTTTCAGCGGCAGATCAAACCACTGGAATGCGTTCGGACTTAGGCATTCCTAGCGCCACCATCCGATTTCAGAACTCGGCATTTGATGACAGCCTCGACCTGCTGCGCGTGGAGCCTTCGTGACGTCAGCTGCACACCGACCAAAGCCTTGAAACGGGAAACGGCGTTCTCGGCCAGGATCTGACGAGTATCCCCGCTCGAAGTCCGCCACCGGTAGCGTCCCTCGCTCTTGATGCGACGCGGCACCGCATCTCGCACGACCTTGAACGGTGGTGAATCTTTGACTGCGCTCAGCCTCGCATTGCGCCGTGGTGGAATCGTCGGAGACGCCCCGCGCGCCAGAACCGACTGATAACATCTCCAGGTATCGTACGCCCGGTCACCAGACACCTGACCTACTTCGCCCATCACCTGGTCCAGCATGACTGGCAGGTGTGAGCTATCATGGATGTTGCTCGCGGTCAGATCGATGGCGACAATTTACCTCGTTTCCTCGTCCACCCCCAGATGAAGCTTTCTCCAGGTACGCCGGCGCCCACGGCCCATGCCATGCTTGCGAACATACCATTCACCTACACCGAAAACCTTCAGCCCCGTGCTATCGATGACCACGTGCCGTACTTGATTCGTCGCTGCGACCTGCCATCGTGTATCGAGTCCACCCTGGCACCGGCTCATCGTCGTGTAGTTCGGTACCGGTAGTACGATATCCAACAACCGCACCACCGATTCCAGGAATCTCTGAGTCGCCCGCAGGCTTAGATGGAAGACGGCCTTGACGAACAGTGCGCATTCAATAGCACTATCGGTGTAGATGCGAGGTCGACCGCGCCCATCCGGCCCGCTTTGATTACGCCAAACCCTCACCGCATCCTCGTCGACCCAGAAGGTGATACTGCCGCGGTGCACCAATGCATGATTCTAATCAGGCCAGTTTCGAATGTGATACCTAAAGATAAAGTCTGATTTCCGCATCTGCACAGTATACCGAAGGACAACGATATCGAGCCGGCCTGTTTATGCAACAACGCCCAATCACAGACTCTCTCTTGTTTCCAGTGTGTACAGGTAGATCTTGTCCCAATCTCGTAGTTGCGTGGGTATCCCATCCGATACGGCAAGTGCCCTGCGCATCCACCCCCGTGCAGCGCGATATCTACCATGGTATTCTGCGGAGCGCGCGAGCAGACGCAGCGTCTTACGCGCACGCCAGTCGCCGTTCTCCATCATAGCTCGATTTATTTCCCTGAGCGTCGGCATATGGGGATTCCAACGTTCGATAGCGGTGTGCCCTAACCGACACTCAAGCAAGTTTGCACTTACGTTCAGCACTTCACTGCGGTCACCAACATCCTCGAATAAGGCGACCGACCGCTCAAACAATGGTTGGGCCGACGCCCAACGCCCCTCAAGCAAGTATTCGTAGCCAAGGTTGTTTGTTAACCTGGCATTGGTTCGAAGATTCCCAATTTCCTGTGACCGCGCTAACAGCTGCCTGATCACGTGGCGCGAAAGCTGGTAACGACCACATGCTTCATGGAACCGATATAAAAGTATTCCAACCTGGTCCTCCACCGAGTAGTTACCAAATTCTTTCACTCGTTCGAATAACGATGTCAGTACAGGACCCACCGTGGAACTCCCGCGACCGAGTACAGGAACAGGATCTGTCGGAACAATAGAGCTGATGACGCTCGCACAATAGCGGCACACTGCAAGTGAGAGCTGACCTGTAGCGGAGATCAGAAGATGTATGTGATTCAATGCACGACGAGGGGCCCCAGAAGCGACCGCGCGGGCTATCGGCTCGATCACAGGATCCAAATCTTCAAAGGCGGGCTCTTCAGCAGACGGCATCGGTATCCACTCATTGCTCTCGGACAACAAAGGATCGTCGAGATGTAACATTATTCCTCTCTCATGATCGACTATATGATCCCAGTTACACGAGATGTCGGAACCCTTATGCGCAAAGCGCTCAACGCAGGCGGCGCGGATACGCGCCCTCCCTACAGACGGCGGCGCATATAACGCCCGCTCAACCGCATCAGGTGAGACAATGCGATGGTTGAGTGACCCCTCCCGGTCAAGTGCAGAGAAGATCCCACGGCCGTCCAGACGGTTGAAGTGTAGATCCGTCTCCAGCAGATGTGTTTCAGCCACGCTTTTATCAGTACGACAATCGCTAGGGGGGGCATCTAACCGGAATTCAGGCCCTTTCTCCCCAGAGAAAGTCCATTTTATTCCTTCCGATACACATTGGCGCTTGAGCACTGCCAGCTTAGTAGGCCAGTCTAACACCCCAACCAGTGAAGACGGCGACGCTTCCAGACCATCAAGCACGGCGCGCCAGCGCTCACACACCGCGGTGGCCCAGGGCGGCATGTAAGGAGCACCAAGATCGTTCTCTACACCTTCGAGAAGTCGTCGCTGGATACCAATGGCTGTGAGACAACCTGATGGGCGCAGCCCTAATTTTGCAGTGCAGCCCACATCACCGGTGATAAGTGCTAATGCGTCCAGTGGGGATGTCAAATCTAGCCCACTCTGTGGCCGCCGGCCGGCATCTATCTGAGCGATCAACAGCGCGGTGGTTCCAATACGCAGATAGTCAGCCACTTCAGACCACAGGCTCTCCCCAGCCAGCACATGTAAGCGTCGGTTTGGGGATGCCGCCAACGGTTCATCTCGAGTATTAAAAATAGCACGATCGCGTGTTGAGCAATTTGAAACCTCATGCTTGAGATGGCGAACACGGGGAGAGACAACGAAGCGCAAGGAAGACGCTGTGTTGTCGAAACCTCCGGCCCCGGTGTAAATAATGCGGGTTACAAGATGTGATATGAGCTGTTCGGAAAAATGCGACTGGGGGGCATAGTGAAGATAGCTCTCGTGGCTTGCCCAGGTAGACCCCGTGCGATAATCCACATTCGCCTTCCACAGCACAGCTTCCGCTTTCTCGTTCCACTCCGACTCCATGGCCTGGGCGGCCCTCGCGAGGAGATTATCACCCGCGCGGGAAAACAACACGGCCTCTTCCGGCGTGCTGCACTCAGGAGTTGCCACCTCCGGGTGCAGCCCGACATCGAGGTACACCCGCGATCCGTTGGCGGTAAACACGTCCTTGTCATAACCGCAGTTCAGATGCGGAACGAGGTCTCTTACCTTCCGCATCAGCATATCGACACTACGCTCAGGGTCCAAACGTCGACTATTGCTACCGAGAACCGCAAAGGCGTACTCAGTTTCTATCCCGAAAATGCGCGTTGCCCGACGCAGCTCCTTGTGCTGTTCGCTCTCCATGGCGATAGCTACTGACCACCCGATTGGCGGGTTGCCTGCAGAAAACGTTCGCTGTCATTGGACAGGGCACGAGCGATTGCATCATCAGCTGCCTGCAGCAACCGGTCAGCACGGGAACGCACTGCCCCAAACTCTTCGGCCCCGCCTGTGTCTAGTGGCTGCCCTGCAAATCGGGGCGGTTGTGGTCTTACTCTTTCGTTCTGACTCATTGATCATTACCTCCACGGTTTAAAATCGTTTCGTTACAGCGTCCCGCTGATTCCACCGTCATCCGTGTTTCTTCATCGCATTCCGCTGCACCCAATCCATCTTGGTATGTATGACCGAGGGGATCGGGTAGATGCAGGATAAGGCGTCCCTTCGCAGGGTCTACCGGTGTCAACTCGATGCGATCCCAGTCCACACCGCTGATACACTCCCGGGGTAATTTCTTAAGCAACATTGCACGGCTCCACGCCCGTGTGTCGACCGGCGGGGTACTCTTTAAGCGCTCGATCCACGCCTCTTCGACCAGCGTTTGGGTGAGCCCAGCTCGCTCCAATGGCCAATACATGCCTTCGTCGGGATCTAGGCTGGAATAAACATGATCAAGATGTTTGGCCTCGGGTGCCGACCAGCCGAGGCCGCGATTCTCCAAGGCGCGCTGGATCTGAGCCTGTTTCAACACCCAGTCAATACGGGGTGCCAAGGCATCGAAGTCACACACCGCGAGCTTGTCGAGTGTATCCCCCCACAGATCTAGGATAAAAGCCGCACCGGGTACTAGATCTTCGCATCCACCCGAATCGACGTAGGATCGGGCGCACTCCCAGAACATCCTCTGCAGATCAACCGCTGTAACATTGCGTCCATCCACAAGTCGCTCTTTTGCCGATAGTCCAGGATCGTGGCTGTAGCTAACGAGTGCAGCGACCGGGTCCTCCAGCATCAAGCTGATGTCCAGACAACCGGCCTCAAGCATTGAGAGAACGATCTGCATCACCCCAACTTTCAAAAACGTGCTCACATGACACAATGTTGAGTCGTAGAAAATACAGTGAAGTCGTGCAAGACCACTGCCAGCGCCCATGGAAAGATTGCGGGCGTGTGCACTGCCGCAGAGTGACTCGTCTCGGCTGTTGACGATCGGTCGCTTGTATGTGGTCTGGGAGCCAACGATCTGGTCGAAGAAATCGGCGCGTTGAGAGATCTGATAAGCGACGTCCGGCCGACCATTCTCGGATCCGACCTTACCCTGACCACTGAAGACAATACTAGAGACCTGATAGGCTGCAAGCTGGAACAAGGCAGGGTATAGCCGTCGAGTAAACAGGTCGTCCCAGAGACGGCGTGTCACTAGAAAACTTAAATGGCTTCCGTATGCATTGCCGAGTCCGTCGCTGGAATTTACCAACACAACAACACGCTGCCCCGGAGAACACTTGGCATTGGCCGCGAACAGCGCATCTCGGATAATACGCAACATAGCGAGCCAAGCAGCAACGAAATCGCAGGCTGAAATGACCTCCGGTGTACACACCTCCAGGTGATTCAGGTCAATATAGACACAGCCGCCATTGCTTGAAAGGTATTTGCGTCCAACGTCCTGGGGATTTTCCAAATTCGCCTTGTCTGTAGGATAGGCATTGTACAGATCAGCGCCCGATGACCCGGTCTCCACATCACCTCCCTTGGAGTCAAAGACAGGCCCATCGGCGATGCTACACACTCCGTCGACCTCTCGAAGCAGCGCCAGCGCTGCCTCACCGCCCGTTCCATTGTTTTTGTGAAGTCCATCGATCGAGTTTCCCAACTCTGCGTCGGCACCCATCAGCTTTGGCACGCATCGCGGATCACCGTCTCGCTCAGATCGGAGCCCAGATATCATGTTATCTTCCCTGCCTGGCGCGATGAAGGTAACGACGTGCCATACCTGTACGATACACGGGCTCCACCGCGACCACGTCCAGATCCTGTGGCAGATCGTTCAGCATCGCACTAACGTTGGCAGGACTCAGTGTTGATGCAAGTCGATTGAGTGCATCCGCCACTGCTTCTTCCATGTCTTCAACTCTAATCCCGTGAATACCGCCCTCTGAGTGTCGTCTGAAGGCACTGCGACGGGCCTGTAGACAAATCTGCTCGATTACCCTTCCGCTCAACATCTGACAGGCGGTGACGGTGCGCCGGGTCCCGTCGCGAAAGCGGAGTTCCGCAATGGCATTGTCGGCGTTGGGACTATAGAAGGTACCAACCGCAGCCTCAATAATGTCGTCCCGCGTGTGCACCGCCTCCGCACCGTTCGGCCCGTAGGGCAAGGTCGGCGGTAGATGAATCCTGAATATCTCACAGGCTGCCTCCTGACCCGGGCGACCAATATATAACTCAGTACCTGATATTCGTTCTAGGAGTGCCTGATCGATAAGGTCTTTCCGATTGGTCGCGGCAATAATCCCCAGCGAACCGCTCCGCAGTACCAGACCATCTAATTCGGTCAAATAGCTACTCAGAAACTTGTCGTTGTGGTGGCCACCTACACCGCCACGGGTACGCCCGATCGAATCTACCTCGTCTATAAACAGCAAAGTGGGTCGTTCATCACGGGACAGTTCGCGGAACAATTCACGCACGTTTGCCTGCGTGGTACCGACCCAAGGACTCTCCAACTGAGCACCCTTGATGCTCGCGAAACGACATTGCTCACCGGTAGCAGCGGCAAGCGCCGAACCGATACTGCGAGCAATACTGGTCTTGCCGTTCCCCGGTGGGCCGTGCATCAGAAGTGTGTTGCCTTGAGTGAGTCCATAGCGAGCCGCCACCTCGGGTTGGGCAATGCCTTGCGTAAACAGTGAAATCGCCTGGTCAACCTCGGACGTAAGCCCTCCCAGGTGCTGTGCCGGCTGCTCAGAAAGATACTCGGTGACAAACAGCTCGCTTGAGGCACTGCTCTGAACCGGCTCAAACGCCAACATCAACTCACGGCTCCAGCGCACGTTCTCACCGGACTTGATGTGCGCATCGTGCACCCTCTTTGCCGGATGCACCAACACCTGCACGTCACGGTCTCTTAATACCAGACGCCCGTCTCCCAGCACCTGTTCCACGCTCGCTATCTCGCCCGCCTCCAGCAGATCATCTGAAGCGACACCCAGGACAGCTCTTTTCTCGGGGTCCAGGTACACTACTTGACCAGTGGCCAGATCCTCCGCACCGATACCCTGCCCCAGGCGCAACAATTGCCGGTTACCGCCGTAAAACACCTCGGCCAACAACCCTGCATTTGTATCAACGCAACGTAGAAACACACCCCGAATCCAGGGTGGGTCCGTAAATTTTTCAAGTTCCTTTCGAAACTCAGCCTGAATAGTGACCACCTCTTCGAAGTCACTCTTGAGTGCCGCACATCGCGTTTCGAGCTCTGCATATCTCTCAACGAGGAATCGGTCTAATGATTCGCTTATCTGGGGTGATCGCTCACGCTGCGCTTTGATCAGTTCTATACATGCCGCCTGCTGGTCGAGTGTATTGGATCCAGAAGGTAGTAATCCATCAAAGGTATTTCTATCGGTCTCAGTACTCATGATGTTTCTCTTGTAAGTTCAGCACACGAGCGCGTAGCGTGGTACACTCATCGCGGTGCGCATATATCGATTCCTCATCGCCTGGGAAAAGATGGCAACCCCGGGTCACGATGCTGCCGTCTCGCCAGCCAAACCAGTCGTACCTCAGGTTCTCCTCGCCGACATCTGATATAAGTAATGCGACGCTGAATGCCGTGTCGAACACGGTGCGGTGCAGCTCACAGTCATCGCGACTAAAAAAGGGTCGAGCAAGCGCACACTGCTCTCGCATCACCGCAGCACAATGACGACAGAAATTTGGGTGGGAGTGCCACCAGCCGAGTAGTATTTCGTTCCTCCCGCGCAGAGCCAATGCGTCGCTGACCGCAGACCATGTATCTGCAGTAAAAGTCAGGTGGGAATGTCCGGCATCTGCATGCGTTGCCGGGATCTGTGCGGTTATTTCGGCCAGCAGTTCTGGACTCTCGCTGTCGCGACGAAGATAACCGATCAATATACCGCCGGTTTCGCGCTCACCGGCGGCATCGACCATTTCTGTGGCTTCGTCCAATACGCTCGATGGAACGAACACCGGAAAATCCCTGTTGCTCCAAGCACTCCGCCCCAATCGGCTGGCTCCGGCAAGGCATCGGTCGAGGGATACGGACTCCAGCGCAAGCGTCACCGGGGTATCGTCGATGACGATATCAGATCCGGGTGACCGAGCCTGTTGGTTCCGGTCCACCAGAATCGCGCAAACGCGGTACACAAATTGTTCACCTGCCCGCAGCGTACCGTTGTTGACCATTTGCGCTGAGCTTCCCTCAACGCACTGCTGGAAGTAGTTCCATGGAATCTCCGGTCCGTTGTATGTTGGATCCGCAGCGTCGAAGCGCACTCGAAAACCGGTCACATAGGGCGGGCCTGTGGTCTGGTCGAACACGGGCTCAACAACACCCGATCTGTGGTGAGCGGTTGCGTCAAGCGCTCCACACCTCACACCTTCCAGATGCGACCACTCCCCGGCGGGGGAAAAATCCGGGGTAAGAGAAAGTTCACCGAGGCGCCGACCTTCCAAGTCCAACGCCTCGGCAACATAGCGATGCGCACTACGCAGCAGCATATCTAATACTCTTCGCGCAGAGTTGCATCTTTAGCCCGCATTAACGTTGGGATGCAGAACCACGTGATCATCCTGCTGCAACACCTCACCGACAATTTCCGTCGCATTCAGGTGGCGCCCCTCGCGCTCCAGCCTCGGACGATATGCGTAGGGGTTTCCATCCCCATCCTTGCGCCTCAGCCTCAATCTATTCACCAAAGTCTCGATCCATTCTCCAACTGTCGTGTTAGGTGGCACTTGCACTCGCTCAGATCGCTGACCGGTCACGTCCGAGGCTCTTACACACAGATCATCGAAAGCTACAACTTGTCCCATGATTCACTCCTCTCAAGATAACGATGGACACATTAACCGATGGCGTGCCCAACCATCCGGGGAAGAACACCCTCCCCTTTTTTCCTCACCTTCCCCAGGATGCACCCTGCATCACCAGATAGGCCCTCGCTAATGAATGGTCGCCCGCCAGCATATCCAACTCTGATGCTGCCCGCTGACAGGCGAAAGTCAACGCCGACAACGCATTGTTAAATGCTTCGATATACACTGGCATTTGCAGTGTCACCTCAAGCGCGGCAGCGATCCGCCCACCCTCCTCGGTAGCCGTTGACCTAACCAGATGCACGCTTCCGGCGGTGCGTAACAGCGCAATGACCAGGGCTGCACGGCAAGCTGGAGCCCTGTCGCCATCTTCAATTCCTGCCAGACCTACGCTAATTCTGACAGCGTTAGCCTCGGCCGTAGCCACCGCATGGAACACACCAGCCTCCCTGTTTGGCAGCTCTATGACTACTTCGTCAGACGTGCTCTGTACCCTGGCCTTACAACCTGCCAACCTGCACAGCTCCGTGATATCCAACTCGATAGATGCGGACGACTGATCAACCTCCTTTGTATAAAAGCCACTGGTAGTGGTTCGCACACCCGCTGCGCAGTGTGCTACGTCGGCACAGGCCCGCTTGATCCATTCGATGAGCAACGTACGGGAGTCACTACTAGATTGAAGGACCGGGTATTCAGCACGGATCCACACTTCATTCCGGCCAGGGGACAACACTGCCCGTGCACCGGATATCGGTGAAAACCCTGGATTCAGAAGCGTCCGGGTCCGTCTTAGCATGCGGGCGAGTCGCGTAACCCTGCAGCCGGGAATGGTCCGCTCCACCACAAGCCAATTGGGATCAGTGGTGATTGTCGTACGCGCCTTGTTCTCATCTGTACCTGCTAGCAACCAGCTATTGGAATCAGCTTTAGTAATCTGCCCGTCCAGTTTTTCAAGACACTCGTGAACCCAATGTCCAGCATGGTCAGAACGTTTTAGTGAAAAAGCCGCCATCTCAACTCTCCCGTGAACCCATGCGGCGTTTGAGCGGCCTGCGATCGAGAGGAAATCGATGCAGGTTATTGCGAGCCCAACCACAGGCTTCCAGGTTGAGCGCGTTGTGTTCTCGCATCTCAACGTTGTGATAGGTGATAATTTCGTAGAGTTGGTAAATCAGATCGACAAGCGGTGTACCTGGCTGCATGCGCCCAGCACAAACGAAAGGTGGTCGAATGTTCGGGTGCCAGATTTCGAGAGGTTCGCACCAGGTCAGTACCCGTGCCGTGTCGAAGCGATATAGATAATCGTCCGTAAAGTTGATTCCTGCCTTAAACTCATTGTGTTCGACTACTTGGCCGGCGCGATGCAAGAGCCCGGTACAGTGAAATCGAGTAAGGTACCTGGTTGTCCCCCCTACAGAGTAAAGCGGGACCAGATCAATCACGTCGCTCTCCTTGGCAAGGGCAATACCCTGTTCACACTGATACTCCAGAAACCGGGCAAGGACGGGATCGCGATGTGCCATCTATCTACCTCCGATCTCGAAATGGACCTCTCGAGAAGAGGTTTCAACGGTAAATACGTCACCTACTCGGAACCCTATGGCGTAGAGGGACAGGCGCGGCTCCACTCCAGCGAGCCAATCGAAGGTGAGGGCATCAGTGGTGTCGATGCCAGGTGCGACCATGCTGCCCCCGCAATGGGGACAGCGACGGAATTCATCATCCATTCGACTAGCCAGGTAGAGTAGATGACGGGATGTGTGGCAGTTTTGACACAGGAGCCGGCGCACAAAAACATCTCCGTGCATCCGCAGACGTGGACTCTCAACACCCGCTTGGGGCACAAGCCGCAGCGCCTGGCGCAGGTTGATTGCACCCGGAGAGCGGCTGAGGGCTTGAATGGACCATCGTTGATGATCGAAGGTACAATCCGGAGATCGCCTGCGGCTGGAGACAACGTAGTGGTCAGAGAAGGTATCCATCAAAAGCTGACGCCCCGGCGATACATCCTCTGTGTCCTCTGAGAGTAGCTTTACACACTCTTTGCACTGCAGGCCGGCAGCTATTTGACCGAGGTAGGCCGACGCACCGGTGGGCGTACTTTGAAGCGGTGGATCGCAAGGGTGTCTAGTGTCCAGGGCCTTGCGTTCTTGGTCGCTCCACCCACATTCCAGGCAGGCTTCCTCAGAAGACGGGTGGTATACATCAACGCGCGCGAGTTCGCCCTCGGCGCGAACACCGGCATCAATCCAAGGTATACCAAGCCGCCAGACCGCCTGGCTTATCCACCGGCGAGATGACAATCCGTCTGTACTGGAGGCGATCACTGTTGCTCGGAGACGGCCAAAAGGCACTCGCTCAACAGGATCAGTAATGACTTCAACACGCACAGCGGGGTTAATATCGTGGATACGGCCGGCCACCACCTCGGCCTTATACCGCCCGACATCCCTTGGCAGAATATCCTGTGAAGACAAATTGTGATGTTCGTATGTGTCCGGATCAATAAGTACCAGATGCTGGACACAGTCGGTGCGCACAATCGAGGCAACAAAGTAGCTGCCGATGTTGCCTTGACCAATTACGATCAGTGATTTAGCGTGACCGACTGTCATACGTACCTCACAGCTCCGACGGAGACCATTGAAAACCGGCATCAAATGCTGTGGGATGCCCGCATCCGGCGCAACTGGGCCTGTAACTCCAGCATGGCTGCTCATCCGACTGGTGGTGCCAGAAACCACAACCGGGTGCCGGGCAGCGAACAGCCGGTGTTCCTGGTTCCAGCGGCAACTTGCAGCGAATACAGCAAGTGCCTCGATCGTCACCTGGAAAAGGCTCTATTTGGGCAATCCGTTCCGTGGAGAAGAACACCTTACTTCCGTCATCCAGGGCAATCGCGTCACGATCGCGGAGTATATGCACACTGGTTAGTAGAGTTTCGCCGTTGACGCGCACCCGACTGCAGGAAGAAACCAGCAACGCCCACCGCTCCGATCCGCAGGAGTCCTCTGTACGTAGCAGTACAGGGTCACAAACGCCGTTCAATAACTCGGGTACGACCAGTGGGACAAGTCCACTGGGGGCGACCTGAACAAGCGCTGAATCGATAGGGAGTTCTTTCCAGTCCCTGTCAGCATCTTTAACCCAGAGATGGCTCACCCTACCCCCTCCTTCCCGTTGCTCTGCAGCAGAAGATCTGGATAACAGATATCCTCTGGTAGTACCTATCAGTGCGAGCGTGGACTTTGCCTGCCCGAAGATTCTTATCGTGACCTGAATAAAAAACTCTTTCTTCGTTCATGTACAGATCTCGTATGCTTACTTGATCAGTACTCAGTATAGTTGTTAAAAAAAGTAATTCAAGAGAAAAACGCCCAGGGAGATAGAGCGCCTACGTAATTATTCTGAAAAATGCTAGTGGGTTCTGGCTGTACACATCAGAACTTTTTGAAAACCAGTATTTTAACTGGATGTTATGATCGCTGCCGGCTTAGCTATCTGAGCCCCAGGCCTTCAGCGCACGGAGTACTGTCTTACGCTGGCTGCGCTTGCTCAGCGCCTTTTTGAGGTAGCGATAACCCTCGAGTAAATCGGGATCTTCAGTTAGATCGCGTTCTAGATCTTTCGCATCGGGTACTTCATAACGACCGACCAACCTGCCCTCGCCCTCAGCACGGTTTCGCACCCGCTGACGAGCCTGCTTTTCTCGTGCTACCTTGAGCTCTGCCTTGAGTTCAGACCGAACCTTAGGCGATAACCGAAGCGCCTTGATAATGTGCTCGACTACAGACTCTGATGGCAGGCGCATCTCCCGTTCGATATGGGCAAGAGCGGAATCGGTGATTCCACACTGGTTCGCTACCTGCCGCTGGGTCAGGCCGAGATCCAACCGACGATCTCTGATCACCTTCCCGTATCCGTAACCTTCCGAAGACATCCGCTTCCTTTAATACTCAATTGCACTAACAACTGATTCTTATTTGCTTTCCACCGGGTATTATAGACTGAACCGGCTGTAGGTGTATGCTAGAAGTAACTAAAAGTTTCCCTTTGGTCCGCTCGATGAGGGGTAAGCTATGCCTTTGTACGACGGGAACTACAGCAGTCTCGCTAACCACGTCAAGCCAAACGATCCATTCGTCCAGGCACTGCTCGCAGCGGCTGAGCCCAGGCTCATAGGCCGCACAGGGCGTAGCCACACCACTTTCTCCGGTGCTGCCGCAGCCACTGCTGGCGCGGTGCGAGCCGCCGCTTGGGTCGTTTACGAACAGATTCTGATTTCCGAACCGGCAATCGAATTTGATAGAACAACCCGACAACACTCCGGTTTTCAGCAGTTTCGTACCGTCAGCGAGATAGTGGCGGGGCAAAGTGCCGACTGTCTTGAGCTGGCTTTGCTTTTCTCTAGCTGCTCCCTGGGTGCCCTACTAGAGCCCGTACTTCTATTCGTTAATGTTGGTGATGGCAGCGATACAGATCATGCCCTAGTGGGGCTGTGGCTACCTGAGCATAGGGCACACGACAGACGAGCTTTCAAACCAAACGGAAGCATTCCCAGGGAAGCTATCACGGATATGCTCGGGGCAGACCGTTTTTCCGATGCCAACGATTACTGGAACCGTATTACCGAGGCTAACATGTTGGTGATAGACAGCTCCGGGGTTGCTCTTGGATATCCAAATCGCAGTGGCCAGCAAAGCCTCAATTTCGAGGAATCCGTTAGACTTGCATGGAAACTTCTCACGTCCACAAACTCCACGATCCAGTGCGCCTTTGATATTCGTCAGGCAGGAGGCAAGGGGCCTTTCCCGGTAAAAAACCGGCCCTATGTCATTGGACGAAAAGAGGATCTCGAGCTGATTGACGCAGCAGCAGCTTCAAAGAATATCGTTGTGAGCGGTCTCCTCGGCATCGGTAAAACGGTGTTAGCGATATTTTATGCCTTCGAACACCGGCACGAATATCCAGAAGGCGTTTTTCTTCTGAATGCGGCAGATAAGGGACGAGCTCTTGAGCAACTAGCGGGCTTTGGACGAGAAAGTGGGATCGAGCACCGTGGCCGCGGGGGCGAACCGGCCAGTGACCTGATACTTGCCGAACTCTGGGCCAAAGAGGTTGTAAATAAACGCGGATCGCGCACGCTGCTAATCGTCGATGACGTGTCGGACACCAGCTTCCTCTCAGAGCAGATCGGCGGTCTACTGAGTCTGTCATCACTAAACTGCCGACTGCTGGTTACGACACGGGATTTCGATCTGCTGAAAGATAATCCGGATTTCGAGAACATCCCCCTATCTCCTCTCGCTGACGAAGACGCAACAACACTGCTACTCAATGCGCTTCCGCCGGATCGGCAAGATAAAATAACCGGGCAACGTGTTTGCAAGCGACTCAATAATCTACCGCTGTTGATCCGCATAGCAGGCCTTACACTATCCGGCGATCAGGCCCTAACTCTGAAGGAGTACGAGCAAAACCTTGACAAGAAAGGCTTTCTACTAACAACCCGCACGGCGATGCCAAAGGACTTTCCAGCTCTTATAGCGGCCGTGTTGAGCAGGGCATGGCAGGGTCTTGCTAAACGGAAATCTGGACCGCGTGAAGTGCTTAAACTGCTGTCAATTCTTCCACTGAACGAAAGCGTCCCCTTTGAGGTGCTGGCCCTGATGATACACGTGGAGGACGACAACGCCGAGGACGATGTACGCATTCAACTCGTTCGGACTGCGGCCACAGAACTGAGCGCCACCGGACTCGCTGAGCAACCCGAGGAAGATGCTGTCAGGATACATCCGGTCATTCACGAATTCGCCTGCGAAAAAGCAAGGGACGACTCCCGGTTTGTAGAAAGCTCATTGCGCGCGGCAGTCGTTCGACTGCACGATGCGAAATTCTACCACCGGAGCAACTCGAAGGATCTGATTCGGCGTGGAGAACAACTGCGCCTACTACGGCAACCGTCCCGGCTCAATGACACTCTCCACCGAATCGTACATCTGTTCGAAACTCAGCTTGACTACTTAAGGGAAGGTCACGACGCCCTCGCTCAGCTCGCTTTGCAGGCAAATTTAGATGGCGCGCATGAACTGACGAAAGTTTTAGAGAGTGTGCGCCTATCAAACAAAGAGCCCTGGTTCCGGCTACGATGGCACGGCAACCACGAACGAGGTCATGATCCAGTTGCGACGGGGCATTCCGACGCGGTCTCGGCAGTAGCCGTGTGGCCAATATCAGCTCAGGAGGATAGTCCTTTGATTGCGGTATCCGGATCAGAGAATGGGGAACTGATCCTGTGGCAGCTGCAGTCCTTGGAATCAAGAAAATTCCTGACTAACGTCGGGAGTCCGATCTCAGGGCTGTGCATCAGCCCTGGTGGAGAAACGGCATACGCGACGGCCTGGGACGGATCTCTCTGCGCCGTTGCACTCAATCAGGACAATCAAAAAAAGGCCAGAATCGTTGGACATCATGCCTACCCCGCTAACGATTGCGCCATGGATCCCGACGGTCATTTTATAGTATCAGTTTCGGATGACGGCACAGCCCGAGTCTATAGTCTACCCGAAGGCACGTTGCTCCACGCTCTGCAACACTCGGAACATGCCCCCTTGCTGAAGTGCGCGGTGACTCGCCGATCGGAATCTCACGAGCCCGTGCTGTTAACCGCATCCCAGGCCGGTGTCGTTAGAGTCTGGAACCCCCTTGTTGGCGACGAACTTGGAGTCACACTCGATATTCCTCCAGAGGAAACCCGACAGCCGTTATCCGCCTGCGCTCTTGCCCCTGATGGCAGGCTCGCGGCGGTTGCCACACGCCACGAAGTGCTCCTGTGGGACATAGAGACCGGAGAAAAATTGAATTTTCCGGAACGCGAAAAATTCGTCATAGACTGCTGTTTTTCGCCCGATAGTAGCCGACTCATGCTCGTGGGACGTGACAAACAGGTGGTGATATACAACGTCAGCTGCGATGCAATAGAAAACAGGCTAGAACCCTGGTACCACTGGTTAACCGCTTGCGCCTTTGGTTCTGACGATCGACTTTTCTTTGCTAGCGATGACGGCAGCGTACACTCATTGGCATACGACCACCGACTAGGGAAATACCAACAGATTGAACACATCCAGGGAAAACCGAATTGGGTTAACGTCTTCCGCGCTGATGACAATCATGCTCTCTCGGTCTCCACCGACCAAACGATCTGCTGCTGGAATCTCGCGAGTGGGGAGCGCGAATATACTATTGAGGGTCATGCGAATTGGGTTAATGCCTTTGCCGCATCGTCTGATGGCGAACATGTCTTATCCGGGACAGATTCCGGAAACGTTGTTTACTGGTCATTACGGGGAAACGATGCTCAGATACGCTTGACGGGTTTCGGGCTACGAGCGAATGCCTGTGCGATCTCCACAAACGCAACGACTGGATTAGCTGCGAGCGAGGACTCCTCGCTGCGCCAGTGGTCGCTGAGCGGTGATTTCAAGCTACTCAATCACCTCACAGATGGCCATAGGGCTGCTGTTACCGCTTGTGCCATCTCAAAAGCTGAAAAGCAGGCCCTTTCAGGCGGTGATGACAGAAGATTAATACTTTGGGACCTAGATGAAGGAGAGATCGAGAGGGTATTCGAAGGACATGAAGATCGCATCACCGCCGTGGTTTTCGCGCACGATCAACCCGATACGGTACTCTCTTCCTCCTGGGATGGTACAGTAAAGTGTTGGAGTATCCATTCAGGTCAGCTACTCAAGGATTTCAGAGAACATACCGACGGCGTGACTTCCTGTGGCTCCGCAGCAGGTGGTGTGGCGTACTCGGTCTCTTTGGATCGCACCCTGCGTCGTTGGAAACTGAATGAAGAGACTAGCGACGTGCGCATCCACCTAGAACATCGACTGCGAGGTCTCGTGGTAGACCCAACGGGAGAAATGGTGCTCTGCAGCGATATGTCCGGGACAGTCTTCCTATTCGATGTCGTCGAGGGTTCACACATCAAGCCGGTATCGTTGTAATGAACCATCCCCATCCTTTGGGTGGCATCGTACTGTTACTGCTCATGTAAAAACAGACAATTGACACATCTTGCGCCAGATAGCAGTCTGCCCTGCATTCTTGCCACTCCCCGGAGTAGATTCAGACTGTGTTAGGCGGGATTAGACGAGATTTTGCTGATTTTTCCGCAAAAAACATAATTAGAAAAGACACGAAATAGACACCCTATCTGATTGATTTAATAGATGGAGGCTGAGCCCGGAATGGAACCGAGGTCCACGGCTTCTGAGGCCGTGGACGTTTATTTTTATCGCTTTCTAATCAGTTGCATATGAAGTTTGAGTGGTAACCCACTTTTTTAACCCACTCGGCCACGACAAGTCGATCTCTCACTCGCTAAGAGATTGTAATCTCGACAGATGAGTTTTTTGACTACACGACCATTACCAGTAATCCGAATCAAGTCCAACTCATTGATTCTTGGCATGGATGAGTTTTGAGGAGCGATAGGGAACTACAAGCGTCTCGGACTCTTTAAAATAAGGTTGAAAGCGATCAGCCAGAACGCTATCCGTCAGCCACTCGATCCAGCCGCAGGTATCGACCAGTACCTCCATTAAATACGATCCTTGCGGTCTCGATAGCCGGTTGGGTCTGCCCCTTTTAACATACCACGCGCGGATTTCAGAGAGTGCAGCGGAACCAGCTCGATTACGTCCCCTTTGGTAATTACGGCAAATTTCTGGCCGGCTTGCAGACCGAGTTCTTCGCGAATAGCCTTGGGAATTGCCAGCTGATATTCACTGGAAAGCGTCGCTGATATCACAAAACAGCTTTACGTTTTATAATCGATAATAATTCCGTAAAAAATAGCATATTACATAATTAAGTTACAATTCTCCAAACACAGGGTGATTAGATGAAAAATTACCCACTCGATCAGCGGAA
>CAWGCA010000014.1:0-44786 GCA_963820955.1 uncultured Gammaproteobacteria bacterium
TGTGGCGCCGACGAGTACGTATTGCTCCTCAGCGTGCAGTGCTTGATTGCGCTGGCGCAGGTTTTCCAGTTCCTGTTTCTGGACGGCGATCTCCTGCCGCAGGGTATGGACCTCGGCCATACTCCCCTCTCCCACCCACAGGCGGTACTGGAGTGTCACCAACATCAGCAACAGTATGCCGATCAGGATCCGCATCACCTTTTGTTCACAACCCCCTTGGGGTATGACCAGGGAAAAGCGCGGTCGCGTGACAGAAAATCACCTGATAAACCTCGATACTCAGCTATTGCCGCAGACGACCAAGTGCCGCAACGGATTGAAAACTCAGTTTAAACCACAGGGGACGCAGACGACAGACGTAAGCCAAGACACGTCTCAGCCTGCCATCTCAACCCATCTTACTCTGCGCCTTTCCCGATCAGCCATATCTAGCGGCTGGTGCGGAAATAAATCATTGCTCGGCATCCGGGCTGACCAGGAAAAATCAAAACTTCGGAAACGCCCCACTGCCCGCATAAGCCGCCTCTTCTCCCAGTTGCTCCTCAATTCGCATCAATTGATTGTATTTCGCCACGCGATCGGAGCGGGACAGCGAGCCGGTCTTGATCTGACCTGCGTTGGTTGCCACTACCAGATCGGCAATGGTCGTGTCCTCGGTCTCTCCGGAACGATGTGAGACAACCGCCGTATAGCCGGCATCCCGTGCCATCTTTATGGCCTCCATGGTTTCGGTCAGTGTGCCGATCTGATTAAATTTGATAAGGATGGAATTGGCGACCCCCTCCTCTATTCCGCGGGAGAGTATTCGGGTGTTGGTGACAAACAGGTCATCCCCAACCAGCTGTATCCGCTTCCCAAGTCTGTCCGTCAGCAGCTTCCAGCCATCCCAGTCGCTCTCATCCATCCCGTCCTCGATAGTGATGATGGGGTACTGATCCACCATGCCGGTCAAATAGTCGGCAAATTCGGCCGCATTGAACTGCCGCCCTTCGGATGCCAGCTCATAAACGCCGTCGCAATAGAATTCCGAACTGGCGACGTCCAATCCGAGGTAGATATCTTCTCCGGCCCGAAAGCCGGCTTTTTCGATCGCTTCCAGGATCGCCTCGATCGCAGCGATATTGGACGGCAAGTCAGGGGCAAACCCACCTTCATCACCAACCGCGGTGTTCAGGCCACGCCCCTTCAACACGGCCTGCAGGGCATGAAACACCTCGGCCCCGTAACGCACCGCCTCGTGTATGGATCCAGCACCGACCGGGAGAATCATAAACTCCTGAATGTCGACGCTGTTGTCGGCATGGGCACCCCCGTTGATGATGTTCATCATCGGCACCGGCATGCGATAGGGGCCGGCCGAGAGATAACGGTAGAGTGGCAGCGCTTTCTCCTGGGCCGCCGCATGAGCCGCAGCAAGGGAGACCGCGAGCAGGGCATTCGCCCCCAGCCTGCCTTTGTTCTCTGTACCGTCAAGTTCGATCATTCTGCGGTCCAGCGCGATCTGATCGGAGGTCTCCATTCCCAGTACAGCATCCCTCAACTCCCCCCCGATATTCGCAACCGCCTTGAGTACACCCTTGCCTTTGTAGCGCTGAGGATCGCCATCACGCAGTTCCAGTGCCTCACGCGACCCGGTCGAGGCGCCGGATGGGGCAACCGCACGCCCGATGGCGCCATCCGCAGTGATCACGTCGGCTTCAACCGTAGGGTTCCCGCGGGAATCGAGTATCTCTCGACCCCGGACATCAATAATTTCGGACATCGTTACTCCAAATGCTTAATCTAATTGTGGTCCTTTTCCATCGGAGAGAAATCCGACAGACCTGGTGGGCAGCTACCTAACCTGGAACCCCCGACAGCGGTTGTTCCGCTATAATTTGAATCCCGGTCACGGCCCGATCTACAGGCTCATTTCGACCAGGGGCTGTGACTTTACCGTCTCATCCAAGCTTTTGAGCGTCTCGAGTAACGCTCTTATCCCGTCCAGCGGCCAGGAATTTGGTCCATCGCTCAGGGCCTTTTCAGGCTCGGGATGGGTCTCCATAAACAGTCCGGAGATACCGGCCGCTACCGCCGCTCTGGCCAGTACCGGGACGAACTCCCGCTGACCGCCGGAAGCGGTGCCCTGACCGCCCGGCAACTGCACCGAATGGGTGGCGTCGTAAACCACCGGGGCCCCGCTCTCGCGCATCACCGCAAGGGAGCGCATATCGGAGACCAGGTTATTGTAGCCGAAGGAGACACCGCGCTCGCAGACCATGATCTGCTCGTTACCGACGCTGCGCGCCTTGTCCACCACATGTTTCATGTCCCAGGGTGCCAGAAACTGCCCCTTTTTCAGGTTTACCGGCAGACCCTGACTGGCCACCGCCCGAATGAAGTTGGTCTGCCGGCAGAGAAAGGCCGGGGTCTGCAGCACATCGACCACGTCGGCCACCATCGGCAGGGGGGTATCTTCGTGAACGTCAGTCAGCAGCGGAACACCGATCTGCCGCTTGACCTTCTCAAGTATCAGCAACCCTTGTTCCAACCCGGGTCCACGAAAGCTACCGCCGGATGAGCGATTGGCCTTGTCAAAAGAGGATTTATAGATGAATGGTATATCCAGTTCCGAGGTGATCTCCTTCAGAGCGCCGGCGGTATCCATCGCAAGCTGCTCGCTCTCCACCACGCAGGGACCGGCGATCAGAAACAGGGGCTGATCCAAACCCACTTCAAAGCCGCAGAGTTTCATGATGCAATCGCCTCCCGATTCTGTTTGCGTTGATATTCCCGCGCTGCCCGGACGAAGCCGGAGAACAGCGGATGACCGCCTCGCGGTCTCGAAGTAAACTCTGGATGGAACTGACAGGCAACGAACCAGGGATGTTGTGGAACTTCCACCATCTCCACCAGCCTGCCATCCACCGAGCGACCGGCGACTCTCAGGCCGGCTGCCTCCAGGGTCTCCAGATACTGGTTGTTGAACTCGTATCGGTGGCGATGCCGCTCGACGATAAGCTCTTTTCCGTAGAGTGCGCGGGCCAGGCTGCCCTCTTCCAGCCGACACTCCTGACCTCCCAGCCGCATGGTGCCACCAAGATCGGAATCTTCAGTGCGGGTCTCCAGCTGGCCATCGGCATTGAGCCACTCGGTAATGAGGGCGATCACCGGGTAAGGCGTCTCCCGATTGAATTCCGTACTCTGAGCGGATTCCAGGCCAGCCTTGTGGCGGGCGAATTCGATCACCGCCACCTGCATGCCGAGACAGATTCCTAGGTAGGGCACCTTCCGTTCCCGCGCATACTCCACCGCATCGATCTTTCCTTCCACCCCCCGCTCGCCGAAGCCACCGGGGACCAGGATGGCATCCACGCCCTGCAGGCTATCGGTTCCCTCTTTTTCAACCTGTTCGGAGTCCACATACTTGATCCGTACCTGGGTGCGGGTTTGAATTCCGGCATGAATCAGCGCCTCGGTCAAGGACTTGTAGGCCTCGGTGAGGTGCATATATTTACCCACCATCGCGATGGTCACTACACCGTCCGTATTGTCGAGACCATCCAACACCAGCCGCCATTCTGATAGATCAGCCGCAGGGACGTTAAGACCCAGCTGTTTCACCACGATCTCGTCCAGAAACTGTTCGTGCAGCAACATTGGAATGCGGTAAATGTTGTCTGCATCCACGGCGGAGATGACTGCGTTATCCGACACATTGGTGAACAACGCAATCTTTTTGCGTTCGGCATCAGGCAGCGCCCTTTCCGCCCGGCAGAGCAGCACGTCGGGCTGTATACCGATGGACCGCAACTCCTTCACCGAGTGCTGGGTAGGCTTGGTCTTGATCTCCTTGGATACACTGAGGTAAGGAATCAGGGTCAAGTGCATGAAAAGCGCATTGCTCCGCCCCAGTTCGACCCCCATCTGACGTATCGCCTCGAGAAAAGGCAGAGATTCGATATCGCCTACCGTACCACCGATTTCGACCAGTGCCACATCGGCATCACCAGCCCCCAGGCGGACACTGTCCATGATCTCGTTGGTAATGTGCGGGATCACCTGTACGGTGCCACCGAGGTAATCACCACGACGCTCTTTGCGGATCACGTTCTCGTAGATCTGGCCGGTGGTAAAGTTGTTGTTCTTCCCCATGGTGGTGCGGACGAAACGCTCATAATGACCGAGATCGAGATCGGTTTCGGCCCCATCCTCGGTCACGAACACCTCACCATGCTGGAAGGGACTCATGGTTCCCGGGTCCACATTGATATAAGGATCCAGCTTTATCATGGTGACTTTGAGGCCTCGGGCCTCCAGCAGTGCCGCCAGCGACGCGGACGCAATGCCTTTGCCGAGGGAAGAGACGACACCGCCCGTGATAAAAACGAATTTGGTCATGTGATCTTCTAAATTTCGGAGGATTCAAGATGATGAATCAGGACGGGGTTACAAGGTACCAGAAAGGGCCCTGCTACTCAATGCGCCGGCCGTGCCATCCCCCCCACTGACCCGCTTTCCCAGCCCCGGGCAGCCGCCCGTCTTTTCTGTCACTTTTGGCTCCGGAGCAAACGCAGGTTTGCGGTCTGCAGCAGCGATTTAACCCAGTGGTGCCCCTCGCCCCCTCATCGGGTCCTCTTTGCCCTATTAGGAATTTGGGTCCATACTTATCCGCGTGTTCATTGATTCTAGGAGCACTTTCCATGGTGTGGCATACCCATTGGGTTCGTCCAACAGCATGGAGATAACCAATAACTGAACGAGGAGTTCCTCAATGAAAAGATTCGCGAAAACCCTTGGCGCTGCCGCCATCGTCGGCGCCGCCGCTGTCGCCATGCAACCCGCTCACGCTTGGTGGGGCCCTTGGGGCGGCGGTCCTGGTTATGGCGGTGGGGGCAATGACTGGATGGGAGACGGCTGGGGTGACATGGACATGAACTTCAGCGCCCGCGGCTCGGGCTCCGGCTATGGCCGCGGTTACGGCCGTGGCTATGGCTACGGCTATCCTGGCTATGGCTATGGCGGCTATCCTGGCTATGGCTATGGCGGTTATCCCGGCGGCTATGGCGGTGGCTATCCCGGCTATGGCTATGGTGCCCCCGTAGCGCCGGCAGCGCCTGCCCCAGCGCCCACGAAATAGGGCTTAGCAACGGAAAAACCCGCATTCCATCGAATGCGGGTTTTTTTTCGTCGGTAACTTACTCGATTGATCCAGATCAAAAATCTTCTTGATCCAGATCAACTTAGATTGCACAATGACGGGAATCAAAATGATAATGAGTCAGCCGTGACCGATCGGAAAGTCCTCTCTTTCCAGAATATCAAGATTGCCTGCAGAAACTGCAGTCTGGTTACTCTCTGCCTGCCTATGGGTCTGGAATCCGAAGATATCGAAAAGCTGGACCAGATCGTTAAGCGCAACCGCCCCCTCCATCGCAGCGACCACCTGTTCCGGGAGGGCGACAAATTTCAATGCCTCTACATTGTGAAGACTGGATCAGTTAAGACCTATGCACCCAGCGAAGACGGTGGCGAACAGGTCCTCGGCTTCCATCTGCCGGGCGAGTTGATCGGACTTGATGCAATCGCCCGAAATCGCCATCACTGCTCTGCCCGGGTACTGGAGACCTCGGCAGTCTGCGAGATTCCGTTCAATCAGCTCGAGGAATTGAGCACCAGCATCCCCAGTCTGCAGCACCAGATGTACCGTCTCCTGAGCCACGAGATACGACACGATGAAGAGATGCTCACTCTCCTGGGTAAAAAAAATGCTGAGGAAAGACTGGCCGCGTTTCTAATCAGCCTATCAGAGCGGTTCAAACGCAGGGGATTTTCCGCCACCGATTTTTACCTCAGCATGTCCCGCCATGAGATAGGCAATTACCTGGGGCTGGCGGTGGAAACCATCAGCCGACTGTTCACCCGATTCCAGGACGAAGGGCTGCTGCAAGTGGAGCGTAAACATATTCAATTGCTGGATATCGACCGGCTGCACTCCATCGTACAGGGAGAAGAACGCGATCGGGGTAAGGCCCAGTTCACCTGACCCCGAACCGCCGGCAGGCCGGATCTCAACCGGCGGCCTTCCCCTCGAGTTTACGCCACAAACACCCCCCGCCGCTCGCCTGATCAATAACATCCAGGCGGGATTGGTGTGACTCCAGTTCATCCCGTCCCGCTCGAATCACTTTGAGCGGTGCCCGATCCGCCGCCAGTCGCCGGACCCCCATCAACCCCTGTACACCTTCCCCTGTTTGCATACTGTCGAGGGAGAAGCTGGCCTGGCCACCGCTCATGGCAAGATAGACGTCCGCCAGAATCTCGGCATCCAGCAGGGCACCGTGCAGTTCGCGATGACTGTTATCGATCTCGTAACGCCGGCACAGGGCATCCAGGCTGTTGCGCTGTCCGGGATGCAGCCCCTTGGCCATGACCAGGGTGTCGGTTATGGTGCAGCAGGATGAGATTTCCGGCCACTCCGAATCCAGCATCCTGAATTCATGATTCAAGAACCCCAGGTCGAAGGGGGCATTGTGGATGATCAGTTCCGCGCCCCGAACATAAGCCATGAAATCCGCAGCCAGATCCGCGAAACGGGGTTTGTCCGCCAGAAATTCGTTACTGATGCCATGGACCTCCATCGCTGCCTGGTCGATCTCGCGGTCCGGCTGCAGGTACTGGTGAAAGTTGTTGCCACTCAACCGGCGCTCGATCATTTCCACGCAACCGATCTCGATGATCCTGTGGCCCTGCTCCGGTTCCAGACCGGTGGTTTCTGTATCAAGAACAATCTGACGCATAGTCAACCGCTTTCAACCAACTCCGCTAGATCGATTGGGAGAAACTCACAGCCCTTCGATACCTTTGTTGGCCAAGGCATCTGCACGCTCATTTTCCCGGTGTCCACTGTGACCCTTGACCCAACTCCACACCACATCATGCCCGGCTACCAATGCATCCAGTTGTCGCCAGAGATCACTGTTTTTTACCGGCTTTTTGTTCGCTGTGCGCCAACCGTTCTGTTTCCAGTTTTGAATCCATTGCGTAATCCCCTGCTGTACATAGCGGGAGTCGGTCGTCACCCTCACCCGGGCCCGCCGCGTCAGCGCTTCCAGACCACGAATCACCGCCAGCAGTTCCATCCGGTTGTTGGTGGTTTCTGGCTCACCGCCGTAGAGTTCTTTTTCTGTTCCCTGGAAACGCAGCAGCGCGCCCCAGCCGCCGGGCCCCGGATTTCCCCTGCAGGCGCCATCGGTATAGATCTCTACCCGCTCATCCACGGCTGTTTCTCGCGGTCGGTTCTATAATGCGTCCGCTGAGGATGGCCGGGCGTAATTTCCAGGTGGGTTTTATCGCGGTCAGGGTCGATACCCGTTTAACTGCCTGGATCATATAGACCCCGGAAAGAAGGGGCCACCAGTTCTTGCCCAGCTGCTCCAGAAAACGCAGCCGCTCCATCAGCATCCGCTGCCGCAAGGGTGGAAGGAACATGAGGGATTCTGCTCGCTCCATATCGAATCCCAGCAGCGCAAGCCAGTCCTGAACCCGATACTGCGATAGAAATCTGCCGCACCATGGGACCCGACCGGAGCGTTTACCAACCAGGCGCCCCAGCCCCCACAGACTCCAGGGATTGAAGCCTAGAACGATCAGGCGACCTTCTGGAATCAGCACTCGGTCCGCCTCTCGCAGCACCTGGTGGGGATCGGCACAGAAATCCAGAGTATGTTGCAGCAGTATGGCGTCCACGCTGTCGGTGGCAACCGGTAGCCGCCGGGGATCACCACACACCCATCCCGCAGGAGGGTTGTCCGGTTTCTCCGGGGCAATCAGCACCCTGCATTTTATACGGCTGCCGGCCAGGGTTTCCGCTGGCAGTACCGGTGATCCAACCTGCAACAGATAGTATCCAAACAGCCTGGAGAGCAGCGGTTCCAGGCAGGCCTGCTCCTGTTCCAGAAGCAGCGATCCCGGTATTTCGCCAAACCATCGCGCCAGACTCAACCCCAGGTCGGGCTCTACACTGCAGATCTGCTTCTTAGCTGTCTTCTTCACACCGCGGATCCGCCTTTCTAGCTGTATTTATCGCTCCTAAGACGGAATGGTAGCATCCTATCCCGGGCAAAAAACAGGCGCCTGACTGTCCTGCCATCCATAGAGTCCTAGATAAACGGCTGCAGTTTTCGTATATTTTGCCGACAAATTTCAATGCAGGGGATCAGACCCATCCCTCATGCACCAATCGCACCAACGGGAGATCTGATGACGTTTTTGGTAAAAATAGGCCTCTTTCTCCCCATCCTCACGGTACTCGGGCTCAACGGCTGCGGCGGCACTCTAGCTACCCACCAGCCGGTGGCCGAGCCGACAACGGAAGAGCCCCGGCAGGACCCAGCCGGCCAGCCCCTCCCCGCCCCCCGAGAAGGCTCCAGGTCCACTGGATTGGCACAACAGCCTACTGCGGAACAAACAACCGGCGAACCCGTTGCCCTGTCTCCCTCAGCACCCAGTGCCCTGTGGGAACGGATTCGCCAGGGTTATCGACTGCCCATTCGAGACAAGCCGAGAGTGCAACGGGAAGTCAACTGGTATGCCTCCCACCCAGACTACCTTACCCGAATACAGGAGCGGGCCCGCCCCTACCTCTATTTCATTGTCAAAGAAACGGAAAAGCGGGACCTGCCCCTGGAACTGGCCCTGCTGCCGATCGTTGAAAGCGCCTTTCAGCCCTTTGCCTACTCTCCGGGCCGGGCCGCCGGTCTCTGGCAGTTCATCCCCTCGACCGGCAAGCTGTACGGCCTGAAACAGAACTGGTGGTACGACGGCCGCCGGGACGTGGTAGCGGCCACTCACGCGGCTCTGGACTATCTCCAATCACTGGCGGATCAGTTCGATGGGAATTGGGAACTGGCCCTGGCCTCCTACAACAGCGGCGCGGGAACCGTCAGAAAGGCCATCCGCAGCAACAAAAAAAGGGGTAAACCCACCGACTTCTGGACCCTGGACCTGCCCCGGGAGACGGAAGGCTATGTCCCCCGCCTGCTGGCGATCGCCCAGGTAATCGAAAATCCGGCCAAATACGGGTTGTCACTCTCCCCCCTACCCAATCAGCCCTTTTTCGGAACGGTGAATATCGAGGGCCAGCTCGACCTGGCCCTGGCAGCGGAGATGGCGGAAATCTCAATCGAAGAGCTGTACCGGCTCAATCCCGGATTCAACCGCTGGGCCACCGACCCGCAGGGGCCACATCGCCTCAACCTGCCGCTTGAAAAGATCGAAGGATTCAGTGAACAACTGGCACAGCTGGATCCAAAAAGCCGCGTGAAATGGGAGCGTTATCAAATCCGCAGCGGCGATAATCTCGGTAGCATCGCTCGTAAATATGGTACTACCATCGGTGTACTGCAGCAGGCCAACCAGCTAAAGGGAAACCGGATCCGGGCTGGCAGGCACCTGTTGATACCGGTATCGACACGCCATCTGAACCACTACGCCCTCTCTACCGAACAGCGCCAGACCAAGCTGCAGAACACGCAGCGCGGCGGCAGCAAGACAATTCACAGGGTACTGAATGGAGATACCTTGTGGGACATCTCGCGCAGTCACCAGGTGGGTCCGAACGAACTCGCCCGCTGGAACGGAATGTCGCCCAAGGATACCTTGCAACCAGGCCAGAAGCTGGTGGTCTGGAGCCGCAACGGATCCCGCCTCAATACAGCACTACCGAATTCCAACCCGCTCATCAAGACCCGCAGCTCGGTGCGCTATCGAGTGCGCAAGGGCGATTCCCTTCACCGAATAGCCAACCGTTTCAATGTTACGGTAACAGACCTCCGGAAGTGGAATACCCTGTCAGGCAGATACCTAAAGCCTGGGCAACGACTGCAATTGTATGTGGATGTAAGGGAACAGACGTTGTAACACCATCCCCGCTGTTTCATTTTCCGCCCGCTAACTGGATCCGGAAATTTTAAAGCAGCTTACGCTGTGGCTGTCGCTCACTCGCACCGAGTCCGGATAGCCCTGTCGACACTCGCCTGTGGCTTGCGGGCAGCGGGGATGGAAATGGCAACCTGCGGGGGGATTGGCCGGTGACGGCATATCGCCTTCCAGACGAATCACCTCACGCCGACTCGCGGCGTCTGTTACCGGCACGGCTGAGAGCAGTGCCTGTGTATAGGGGTGTAACGGCGATTCCAGCACTTCTTCCACTGTCCCCTGTTCCACGATCCTCCCGAGATACATCACCGCCACCTCGTGCGCCAGATAGGCCACTACCGAGAGGTTGTGGGTAATGAAGAGATAGGAGAGCCCGTGCTCGTCCTGCAGGTCCTTCAGCAAATTCAATATCTGTGCCTGAACTGACACATCCAGCGCACTGGTAGGCTCATCACAGACGATTAGACGGGGCTCCACTGCCAAGGCACGGGCGATGCAGATCCGCTGCCGCTGTCCACCCGAAAATTCATGGGGATAACGACTGGCAGCTTCTCCCGACAGGCCCACATGATCCAGCAGCGCCAGCACCCGTTCACGGCGTTCTGCGGAGCCATTTCCAATCCCCTGTGCCTGCATCCCCTCGGCAATGATATCGCCTACCAGCATACGCGGGTTCATGGAGGCAACCGGGTCCTGAAAAATGATTTGCATATCGGCCCGGCGCCGGCGTAATGCCGCTCCCCGTAACTGGGTCAGTTCATCGCCGAGAAAACGGGCACTGCCACTGGTGGGGCGTATCAGCTGTAGAATGGCCTTTCCAACCGTGGTCTTACCACACCCGGATTCCCCGACCAGCGCCAGCGTTCGACGGGTGGCTATGCTGAGGGACAGCCCGTCAACCGCCTTCACATGGCCGACTACCCGTTTGAATACCCCCTGGTGGATAGGGAAATGCATGCGCAGATTCGTCACCTGCAACAGCGATTCAGACACTTTTGGCACCGACGGTTCAATCACTGAATCCGTAACTGGAGCAACAGCCAGCCGCTCACTCTGCAGCCCCAGGTGGCAGCGCATACCCTGATCGGGCCCCGAACTGCACCAACTCGGCGGCTCCCGGGAACAGAGATCCATCGTCTGCCCGCAGCGATCCAGAAATCGGCACAGGGTAAACTCGCGATTCAACTCTGGAACCACCCCTTCGATAACGGTCAGGCGCTGTCCCCGTTTGGCACTGCCCGGGAGTGACTCAAACAGTTGCCGACTGTAAGGATGACCCGCCTGGCCAAAAAAATGGGCAACGGGTGCCTGTTCGATGATCTGTCCGGCGTACATCACGGCTACCCGGTCCGCCACTTCCGCCACCACCCCGAGGTCATGAGTGATGAGCAGGATCGCCATACCCGTCCGCTGTTGGAGATCCTTCAATAGGCTGAGCACCTGAGCTTGAATGGTTACGTCCAGGGCGGTGGTGGGTTCGTCCGCGATCAACAGTTCGGGTCCGCCGGCCAGGGCCATGGCGATCATAACCCGCTGTTTCATCCCGCCCGACAGCTGATGCGGATATTCGCGGGCTCGCCGTTCCGGGTCGGGAATACCGACTGCCGTCAGCAGTTCCCTGACCCGCCCGCTTACATCTCCCCTGGCCGCTTGATCGTGAATTCGAACCGACTCGGCAATCTGTGTGCCAATGGGCAGTACTGGGTTGAGAGAAGTCATCGGCTCCTGAAAAATCATGCCCATGCGCCCCCCTCTCACCCTGCGCATGGCGTTCTCCGGCAGGCCAAGAAGTTCCGTATCACCGAGCCGAACCTGGCCATCCACAATCTGTCCCACCGGAGGCAGCAGGCGCATCAGCGAAAGCGCCAGCATTGACTTGCCGCAACCGGACTCCCCCAGCAGTGCAAAGGTCTCACCGCGGCGAATCTCCAGATCGACGCCATCGACCGCCCGCACCGGGCTTCCACCTTCGCCCAACCAGGTGCATAGATTCTCAATGCGTAACAGCGTGTCGCTCATCGCCTATTCTTTCCTGTTTCAACCACTGTCGGTTTCCGCTGTCGCGCCAAGGCCGAGGGTCTTATTCAACTCCGCAAGGGATTAACGGGTATCGCGCAGCCTTGGATCAAAGGCGTCCCGCACCACATCGGAAAAGAGGTTGGCGGACAATACCAGGATAAACATAAAGATCATGGCCGCCGCCAGGGACCACCAGACAATCGGCTCCCGAGCCATCTCCAGGCGGGCACTGTTGATCATGTTGCCCCAACTGTTCATGGTCGGATCCACACCGATGTTCACATAGGAGAGCACCGCCTCCGCCAGCACCAGTCCGGAGAAATCGAGCACCACCGTAATCAGCACGATGTGCAGCACATTGGGCAGTATATGACGACTGATGATCTGCAGCGGTCGGACGCCAAAGGCGGTGGCCGCCTGCACATAGTCCACCTCGCGAAGCTTCAGCGACTCGCCGCGCAGCAGCCGGCACAGGCCCGTCCAGCTGGTGACCCCCAGGATAATACAGAGAAAAAGCAGGCGCAGATCAGCCCGCTCTATCAGGCTGTTGAACTCTTCGGCGTGATTACTCATGTAGATCTGCAGCATCAGGATAGCCGCTGCGATCAACAATACCCCGGGGATCGAATTCAAGGTGGTATAGGTGTACTGAATAATATCATCCACCCAACCACGGAAGTAACCGGCCATGATCCCCAGCAGGATTGCCGCCGGCAGCATAACCAGGGTAGTCAGGGTGCCAATCAGAAGCCCCGTCCGGATGCTTTTGAGGGTCTGATAAAAGACATCTTCACCCACCTTATCGGTGCCCAGCAGATGATAGTTGGCCGCCAGTTCCGCGGCCCAAAAGATCAGGATCACCAACACCCCCAGGGTCACCAGCACCACCCGCCAGGGAATCGGTGTCTTTCCGGTCAGGATCAGGCGTGCCTGGCAGGCGAAGTCCGCCCCCGCCCTGGCGGCCAGCAGCGCGATCAGGATGTTGCTCAGCACCAGGGTGACCAGGGCGCCCTTGAGGATACCGAACAGGCTGAGCCGGAGGATGTCTCTACCCCACTCCCTGTCAGGATCCTGCAGATGAGCGCCACCGAACAGGAGACGGGGATAATCCCGTACTACCCGGCCATCGGCCAGCTCCATACTCTCTTTGGCATAGAGTCGGGCCGCCAGGGGCGCAGAATAGGTCTTCTCCTGGCGTACCCGCAATGGTGTCACCATCCAGTCGAACAGGCTGATCACCTCGGCCGACTGGGACTTCTCCCCCTCGGTCACTATGGTCGAGGGGTGGAAATGAATGGAATCGAGCAGTCCGACCAGCAGGTAGAAGGCAAGTACCACCAGGGTACCCATACCTACTCCGCTGCGCGCCACCCGCCGCCAGGGTGCCCGCAGGTGCTCCCGACGGGAGGCATAGACGGCGAATACCAGGCTAAAGACCAACAGCAGGAAGACGAGGGCATCGGTCCAGAGTATGACCCAGCCGTCGATCATGACAGCCTCACCCGCGGATCAACCAGTGTATAGGAGATGTCCGTCAGCAATAGTCCCAGGATATAGAGCACGGAGCCCAGAAACACCATCGCCCGAACAATGGCGAAATCCTGCCGGTTGATGGCGTCGATGGTATAACTCCCCAGGCCGGGGATACCGAAGAACGACTCGGTGATCAGGCTGCCCATGAACAGCAGCGGCAACACCACCACCACACCCGTCAGAATGGGGATCATGGCATTCTTCAACACATGCTGAAACAGCACCACATTTTCCGACAGCCCCTTGGCCCGGGCGGTGCGGACATAATCCTTGTTGATCTCCTCGAGAAACAGAGTGCGGTACCAGCGGGTGCCAGCACCTATACCCCCGATGATACCGATGATCACCGGCAGCACCAGAAACTTTATCGCACTCACGCCCGTGTCATAACCGGAAATAGGGACCAGATGCAGCAATTTACTGATTAGAAACTGACCACCGATGATGTAAAAAAGACCGGAGATGGACATCATGGTGACACAAAGCACAACACTCCAGAAATCGATATAAGTAGCGCGGAAAAAAGCAATCAGCAGGGCATAGCTGATGTTTACCAGCAGACCGACCAGCAACACCGGCAGCGCAATGGCGAGACTGGGCCACATACGCTGGGAGATGTCGTAACCGATATCGCGACCACTGTCCGACAATCCGAATTCGAACCGGAACAGCTTCAATGACTTTTGAAAAAAGATGGTATCGGTCAGCTTGCCGCTACCACTCGATGCCTGGTTGAAGAGCAGCGGGCGATCGTAACCGCGCTCCCGCTTCCAATTTTCCACCGCTTCCGGGGTCACCCGCTTCATTCCCAGATTCATGCGTGCCATGTCGTCCGGCGAATTGATAACGAAGAACAGCACAAAAGTCAGAATATTGACCCCTAGCAGAATTGGGACGGCGTAGAGCATACGCCTGACGATATAGGCCATCATCGCGCCGCACTCCGTTCCCGCCGACGATAGAGCACGACCGCCGGTATAACCGAGACGACCAGCAATATGGCCAGCAGTAGCAGGGGCCAGACGATGGGCGGATTCCACGCCAGCCGCTGCAGCCGGCGCCGTTCCGGATCCAGGCGTTTGTACTTCAGCGTGTTGTTGGCCATCAGGTTGGGCTTCACGTTCCGGTACCAGTCGTGGTACAGGGAAAAGGCCTTGGGATTAAATCCCCAGACCCAGGGTGCATCCCGGCGCAGGACCTCCACCATCCGGTCGATGATCTGCTGGCGCTCCGGGCTGTTCTCCATGTTTTTCATCTGCACGAACAGGGCATCGAATTCCGGGTTGTTGTAGTTGGCTGCATTCTCGCCACCATGCGCCACTTTTCCGTTTGGGCCATACAGCAGAAACAGAAAATTCTCTGGATCAGGATAGTCCGCATTCCATCCCCACATGAAGATCTGACCGGTCCCCTTGCGCATCTTCTCCTGGAAACGATTGTAATCGCTGGCCCTAACCACCAGTTGAATCCCAAGCTTGGTAAACTGCTTGCGTATCCAGTTGAGCCGCGCCTTGTCATCAGGTCCCGAGGCGGTGGTATCGTAGTAGAGGATCAGGGGTTTTCCTGTCTGCTGGTCCCGACCCTCGGGATAACCCGCCTGCGCCATCAGCACCCGTGCCGCTTCGATCCCCTTTCTTTTCGCTACCCCTTTGACCGTATCGTAGACATAGGGATTAATAGCCTCCTCGCTGCTTCGGCTGCCGAAGATCCCCGGAGGCAGAGGACCCTGGGCGGCCAGACCACGACCATTGTTGAAGATCGAGATGTACTCCTCAAAATCCATAGCAATGGAGATGGCTCGCCGCAAAAGTCTTGCCCGCTCCGAGTCGCCCCCTACGACTGGATCCTCCATATTGAAGCCCATGTAAAAGACAGAAGTCGTCACCGCCGTCTGTAGGGTGATCCCCTTCTCCCGCATGGCATCGGTCAATCCCAACTCGCCCTGATCCGAAAACTGAACCGCCTGATCGAAGCTGTCCGACGAGATACCCGAGGTATCGTAATAGCCCTGAAGAAACTTGTTCCAATAGGGGATAGTCTCCTTTTCGAGACTGTATATGGCCTTTTCGATGAAGGGGATGGCCTGACCGGCGTCAACCAGCAGTCCGGCTTCGCGATCCTGTGGTTCCCCATCCTTCGGATAGAGCTCGCCATGAAAGTTGGGATTCCGCTCCAGCACCATGCGCAGATTGGGATTGTTCTCTGTCAGCATGAAAGGCCCGCTGCCGACCGGATACCAGTTCAGGCTTATATTGCGCTTCTCCATCCCGGGCTGGGCATAGAAGCGTTCGGCCTCCCAGGGCATGGGGGCAAAGAAGGGCATTGCCAGCCAGTAGACGAACTGAGGATACTTGCCCTTGAGGCGCACCCGGAACCGATACCGATCGATCACCTCCGCACCGGCCAACGGCAGGTCACGGAGGTCCAGGTAGGGACTCTCCTCCCCTGCCTCCTGCCGCCCGCGGTAGGCCTCGTCCAGCACCTGGCCGTACTCCGGAAATCCCACAATGTACTCCCCCATCACCCCGGCAATCGGCGAATGAAGCCGGGGGAAGGCGAGACGTTTGATCTGATAAACGAAATCTTCGGCGGTCACTTCTCTGCTGTCAGTATGGGAAAAATCGGCCAGGGTATTGACCGACTCGATGACTGAGGGGGCCAGTTCGTGATAGCGGTAACGATCCTGGGAATCCCGTGCAAAAGCCGGATGCGGCTGGTAGTGCATACCAGGTCTGATCCGGATTTCATATTCACTGACGGCAATCCGATCGGCTTCGGCATCGTCCGGCAAAGGAGTCCCGTCGGCATCATAGTAACGAGCCACCGGCACCGCTTCCGCGGCCAGCGGCACCAGTTCATAGGGGCGTTTCAGGAAATGGTACTGCAGCGGCGGTTCGTAGATCTGGGCGATATAGGCGTATTCGTTGGAGCTGTAGGCACGGACCGGATCGAGATGTTTGGGACGCTCTGAGAAGGAGCTGTAAAGGATATTCGACTTGGACTCCGACTCCGAATAGGGATTGTTCCAGGATTCCGAGACACACCCCATCAACGATGCGATACCGAGCGAAAAACAAAACGCCCTTATCATCCGCAGCCATTTGATGACATCAACTGCGTTATGCATTTGTCGTGGGGAAATCGAGGTACATGGCATGCATTCTAACCCAGGTTTAACCGCAGAGTGCGGGCAAAAATATTGTGCATTGAGATCCCGAAGAACGACAGCCCCGCTTTTGCTTTTGGTCGAAACTCGAGCGGTGCCGGATCTTTCCCGGGGCTCGCTTTTCCGGTACCTTAGTGTGAGTTATTTTCAGATCAGTACAACAAGGATTTCCAATGGGATTTTTAACAGACAAACGTATTATCATCACCGGTGTAGCCGGCGAACGTTCCATTGCCTGGGGTACAGCGCTGGCCATGCACCGGGAAGGTGCAAACCTCGCCTTCACCTATCAGAACGACAAACTGAAACCTCGTGTGGAAAAACTCGCGTCCAGTCTGGGATCCGAAATTATGCTTCCCCTGGACGTAGCCTCGGACCAGCAGATTGCCGACCTGTTTCAGGAACTGGGGAACCGCTGGGATGGGCTGGATGGAATCGTTCACTCCATCGGCTTTGCCCCCCGGGATCAGCTGGAGGGGAGTTACGTCGAGGCCGTCACCCGTGAGGGCTTCTCTATTGCCCACGATATCAGTGCCTACAGCTTCGCTGCCTTGGCCAAGGCGGGGCGGGAATTGATGCAGGGCCGCAACGGTTCGTTGATCACCATGACCTATCTCGGTGCCGTCCGCACCGTGCCCAACTACAATGTGATGGGTGTGGCCAAAGCGAGTCTTGAGGCCAATGTGCGTTACCTGGCTGATTCACTGGGGCCGGAAGGCACGCGCGTCAATGCCGTATCGGCGGGGCCGATCCGTACCCTGGCCGCCTCCGGCATCTCGGGTTTCAAGGGTATGCTGTCGGAAGCGGAAAAGAAAAACCCGTTACGCCGCAACGTCACCATCGAAGAGGTCGGGAACGCCGCCGCCTTTCTCTGTTCCGATCTGGCTTCCGGAATCACCGGAGACGTGCTTTACGTGGACTCCGGCTACCATATTCTAGGTATGGCCTGACAGATACGAATAAGCCGCTACGGCGACCAGGCGGCGGACTGATCGGGAGGCTAGCTAGGCCTAGCACTTACCCTCATTCCTAAACTGGACATATTGGCTTAAGTAGTGCATGCTTGTCGCATGATCACACAAAACCAAATCAAGCGGACGCTGTCGACGCCCGCGAACATAGAATATATCAGGCAGCTGCTGGAGAACGAAGATATTCTCCATCGAACGGATTTAGCTGCACGAACCTGTAAGCATTTTAAATTTTATGATGCGCGTGGCCAGATCCAGATCAGTAGTTGCGCGAAGGCGTTGCGGCAGTTGGAGCAGGCCGACCACATTACGTTGCCTGGTATACGACGCAAACGGGCCAAGAAACAGTCTCGCCGTTTACCCGAACCTGTACCGCTGCCTATTGATGTTCCGCGTGAGGTCGGTGGTGTTGAGGATTTACGGCTGGTGCTGGTGTGTAGCGATGAAGAGAAGCGCGTATGGAATGAGTTGATGCTTAGCGAGCATCCATTAGGTGAAGGTCCACTGGTGGGTCGGCAATTACGCTACTTGATCAATTCCCGACACGGCTGGCTGGGTGGCTTTGGATTTGCCGCGGCAGCCTTGCAACTGGCGGACAGGGACAGGTGGATTGGGTGGGATAAGGAGCAACAGCAAGCCCACTTGCATCGGGTGGTCGGCATGAGTCGTTTTCTGATTCGACCGAGTGTGGACTGCCACAATCTGGCGTCGAAGGTTTTGAGCATGAGCGTGGCGCAGCTGGCGGTTGATTTTGAACAGCGCTATCAATACAGCCCCTATCTGCTGGAGAGCTTTGTGGATACGGAGCGCTACTCAGGTGCCTGTTATCGGGCGGCCAACTGGATCGAGATCGGGCAAACCAAAGGGCGTGGCAGACAAGATCGGTTTTCCAAATCGGCACTCAGCCACAAGGCTATTTATGTCTACCCGTTGGAAAGCGGATTCAGGAAACAGTTGGGGCTATCGCCTAATGTGGGAGCAGGCGCATTAGACGTAGCGGAAGGATTAGATGCGCAGTATTGGGCTGAACAGGAGTTTGGCGATGCACGACTGGGCGATAAGAGGTTGAGTAAAAGACTGGTCAGTGTGGCCAAGGCCAAAGCTGAGGTGCCAACCCGTGCCTTTAGTGGCGTTGCCAAGGGTGACTGGGCAGCCACCAAAGCCTACTACCGGATGATCGATCAACCGGAAACCTCGGCGGTCACCATGGCTAATATCCTGGCGCCTCACCGTCAGCGCACCGCGCGACGGATGATGGGGCAAAACACGGTGCTGTGTTTGCAAGATGGCAGCGAACTAAATTACACCAACCTGGATAGCTGTACCGGCTTGGGCGAACTCAAAGCTAATCAGACCGGCGCCAAGACAATGGGACTGAATTTGCATTCAACGTTCGCAGTGGCTACTAACGGTCTTCCTCTGGGGGTAGTAAAAGCTCAGTGCCTTGCCCCGAAGATCAAACCAGCCACTGACAAACGCAAACCATCGCAGATCCCGATTGAGGAAAAAAAGACCTTTGTCTGGATCGAGCATCATCGTGATCTGGTGGAGCTGGCCGGGTCTATGCCACAGACGAAGCTGGTTGATGTGTGTGATCGGGAAGCGGATTTTTTCGAGTTCTTCGATGAGCAACGTAAAAATCCCCGTGTTGATATCCTGATCCGAGCCAAGCATGACCGCAACCTCAAGGAAAAGCCCTTCAAGTTATTCGCCGCCGTTCGTCAGGCCCCCGTACAAGGCCGGATCCAGGTTCCGATCCCGAAGCAAAGTGCCCGAACCAAGAAAAGCAAACAAAAAGCTCGCGCAGCCCGGCCAAAACGATTGGCGGAGCTTGCGTTGCGTCATCTGCAGATCCAACTGCCTGCGCCAGAATATTATGCCGACAGCCCCCCCGTTACAGTGGAATTGATTCACGCTGTGGAGGAAAACCCACCAGCGAACACCGAGGCCGTGGAGTGGTTCTTGCTGACCACCGTGACCATCAACTGTGCGGCGGATATTGAACAGTGTCTGCGTTGGTATACATTACGCTGGCGCATAGAAGACTGGCACCGGGTACTGAAATCGGGTTGCTCTATCGACAAACTCGCCCATGAGAGCGCAGAACGTCTGCGTCGAGCCATCGCGATCAATCTGGTCGTTGGTTGGCGAATTATGTTGATGACACTGCTGGGTAGAGAAACTCCGGGACTCCCTGCCGAGATACTCTTCTCTGACATTGAAATACGCACCCTGCGGGCTTACGCTAAAAAAAAAGAATTGAAGCCGCCTACACGACTGGGTGACGCAGTACGGCTGGTCGCTTCAATAGGGGGCTATCTGGATCGGAAAAAAGATCCACCCCCAGGACACCAAATATTGTGGTTGGGGTATACGGCGTTTCAGTATATGAGTACCGGGTATTCACTGATGGATGACGGGTGATGGGCATAGTTACCCCGTATCTGTTTATGGGTAAGAGGCAGAGCTAGGCTGGCGTTTTTTACCTGGTGCGGGTATGGGGGCCGTCCGGCCCGCGACGCGCCTCACACGCGGCGGATTACTCCTCTCGTTTGGTAATCCTGATATCTGCACTATCCCGCAGATTCTGTAACATATGGCGAAAGTAGGTATCACCCCGGGTCCGCGTTAACACCGATGCGACTGCGCGCTCGCCGCCGCGCTGCTTGAAATCGTCCATACTGCCCTCGGTCACCTTCCCGAGAACAATCACCGCAAAATCACCATTGACGAGCAGCGCCTCGCCGAAGGACTTTTTGCCCTCCTCCGGTCGTGGCATCCGAAACAGGCTGTTCATTACGGCGGCGGGCGACTCGCGTTCATCCCTTGTAACCGGTCCGCGCTCGACCAGTTCCCATCCGGTCTCTGCGGTTAGCTGCTCCAGACTGCCCCCCTGCCGCAAGGCCGACAACAGTTCCTTTCCGCGGCTCTGTGCATGAGCCGCCGCCTGTTCCAACTGCAGTGCAGTTCGAATTTCCTCCCGCACTGATTCGAACGGGCGGACAGCCGCCTCTTCGTGTTCTGTTACTCTCGCCACCACTATGTGCTCAGGACCGATTTCTATTGCCTCGCTATTATGGCCTTCACGCAGCACATCATCGCTGAAGGCGGCACCCACCAACTTGCTGGCAACCAGAATTCCCTCACCACCCTGGCGATCGAACCAATCACTGGTTTGGAGTTCCATTCCCAGCGCCTCGGCCGCCGGCTGCAGGCTGTCCGGATCTTCGTAGGCGAGATCACTGAGACGCTCCGCATATTCGTAAAACAGGCGCCCGGCCTCATTCTTCAAGTAGGCACTTCGAACCTCATCCTTGGCCTGTTCGAAAGACTTGCCGGCGGTAGGTCGAATCGCTGTCAGCTTGATCAGATGAAAACCGAAGGGGGTCTGGACCGGCTCACTGATTTCACCCTCCTGCAGCGCAAACACAACCTCATCAAAGGCTGGATCCATAACCCCACTTTCGAAGAATCCCAGATCGCCGCCGAGATCCGCCGAGCCCGGATCCTGGGAAAGCTGTTTCGCGAGACTAGCGAAATCCTCCCCGTTACGCGCCCTTTCCAGCGCAGCCATGGCCGTCGCCCGAGCAGCAGCCACCGCCTCGTCGCCCGCTCCCTGTTCCAATGAAAACAGAATATGGCTGGCCCGGCGCTGCTCCGGGGTCTCATATTCCGTTTTGTGCTGCTCGTAGTAACCAAGCAGAAGTTCGTCATCGGCTGAGAGTGTTTTAGCGATATTTCCGACATCCAAATCCAGGTATTCCACCTTGACCCGTTCGGGGGCCATGAACTCCGCCTGATTGCTTTCGTAATAGCTCCGCACCGCCTCATCGGATACCTCTGCCTGGGCCAGAAATTCCGATGCCGGGACCAGCAGGTAACTGAGTTCACGCTGCTGCTGGCTAAGACGCGCAAACTCTTTTAGTTCAGTAGACGTGGCAAACTCAGAACCAGAGATCGCCTTGGATAGCTGTCCGCTTACGATGGCCTGCCACACCTGCGCCTCAAAGCCTGCCGGTGTCAACCCTTGCGCCCGCACCGCACTGGAATAGGCGTCACTGTTGAACACTCCGTTGACCTGAAAAGCGGGGATACTCCGGATGGTGTCACGAATCAGATCCTGCCCAGCCCCCAGCCCTATCTTTTCCGATGCTTGCAGGACCAGCTGATTTCGAATCATGGAATCCAGCACTTCGGCGCGCAGACGGGCTTCGTCAATCAATTCCGGACGATAATTGTTTCCCAACTGCTGGCGCAGGCGCTGACGATATTCCCGGTAACCGCTTTCAAACTCCCGTTCGGTGATCTCGTAACCATTGACAGAGGCAACCACCGGCTCGGATCCACCACCCATATAGGACTGTATCCCCCACAAGGCAAAAGGCACACTGATGAGGATAACGATGAACCAGGCGATCCAACCCTGAGCGCGTTCCCTGATTTCCTGAAGCATTTTGTTTCTCTAATTAGGGGATTATCAGAATAGGTGTTAGAAAATGACAAACGGGGTATCGATCGATACCCCGCATATCTTCAACGTTGGCGGAGTGGACGGGACTCGAACCCGCGACCCCCGGCGTGACAGGCCGGTATTCTAACCAACTGAACTACCACTCCTCTTGCATTATGGTGGGTGCTGCAGGGATCGAACCTGCGACCCTCGCCTTGTAAGGGCGATGCTCTCCCAGCTGAGCTAAGCACCCTCAGGAAGGCGCGTTAGTTTACGGCATCCTTCAGGGCTTTGCCAGCCTTGAAACCCGGACTTCTGGAAGCCTTGATCTGTATTGTATCACCCGTCTGAGGGTTCCGCCCGGTGCGGGCTGCGCGTTCGCGTACGGAGAAGGAACCAAAGCCGACAACCGTCACCTGGTCGCCGTCCCTCAGTGCCTTGGTGATAGCTTCAACCATTCCATCCAGGGCGCGACCTGCCGCTGCCTTGGAGATATCGGCGGCATCGGCCATCGCATCTACTAATTCTGTCTTATTCATTTATATTACTTCCCCTTTGGTAATGAAAATGCTCTCCCTGGCGTGGCAAGAGAGTCGTAAAGCACGCTATCAACGCATAAAAAACGGGCTCAATTTATACCAGCGACCAAGAATCAGTGTCAAGCTGAAAAGGCGTAAAATGGCCTGTTTTATGCGCTTTCAGGGTTAAAAAGTGATATCCGGAGGCTCGATTAAGCCGCTCTACCCAATACCCGCCCCCTCCGAAACCGAGGTCATCGAACGTGAGATAGAAACCTAATGCCGAGTCAATCCGCTGCCCTTTTTCGCCGCTTTCTTGCGGCTTGCAACCTTGGGTTTAGCGGCCACATCTACGCCTGTCTCCGCCGCTTCTGGACGTGGTTCAGGCATGCGCGTCAACGCTATCTCCAACACTTCATCGATCCAACGCACCGGTCGTATATCCAGATTCTGCTTGATGTTTTTTGGTATCTCCACCAAGTCGCGTTCATTTTCCTCCGGAATAATGACAATTTTAATACCTCCGCGGTGGGCCGCCAGCAGTTTCTCTTTGAGCCCCCCAATGGGGAGCACCTCGCCTCGCAGGGTAATCTCACCTGTCATGGCTACATTGGCCCGTACGGGGATCTGGGTCAAGGCGGAAACCAGGCAGGTGCACATGCCTATACCCGCGCTAGGTCCATCTTTCGGGGTGGCACCTTCCGGAACATGGACATGGAAATCGTACTTCTGATAGAAGTCCGGCTCCAGACCCAGTAGTTGAGATCGGCTGCGTGCCACTGTTACCGCTGCCTGAATCGATTCTTTCATGACATCACCGAGTTGCCCGGTCTGAGTCAGCCCGCCTTTGCCCAGCAGCAGCGCCGCCTCGATAGTCAGCAGTTCACCCCCGACCTCGGTCCATGCCAGCCCGGTAACCTGGCCCACCTGATCGTGTTCTTCGACCTCGCCATAGCGGAAACGCTGCACGCCCAGATACTTCTCCAGACTGTTGGGGGTGATGGTGATACGCTTCCCCTGCTTCTTCAGAAGGATTTCTTTCACCACTTTACGGCAGATCTTGGAGATCTCCCGCTCTAGATTACGTACCCCGGCCTCCCGGGTGTAATAGCGGACAATATCGCGAATAGCACTCTCGCGAATAACAAGTTCGGTTTTTTTCAAACCGTTATTCACTGTTTGCTTGGGCACCAGGTAACGCAATGCAATATTGACCTTCTCATCCTCGGTATAGCCGGATAGACGAATTACCTCCATCCGATCCAGGAGTGCCGGCGGGATGTTCATGGTATTGGCGGTAGCCACGAACATTACCTCAGAGAGATCGAAATCCACCTCCAGATAATGATCAACGAAGGTGTGATTCTGTTCCGGATCCAGCACCTCCAACAGCGCAGAAGCAGGATCGCCCCGGAAATCCATGGCCATCTTGTCGATCTCGTCCAACAGAAACAGTGGATTACGGGTCCCTATCTTGGAGAGGTTCTGAATGATCTTTCCGGGCAGGGCACCGATATAAGTTCGGCGGTGCCCACGTATCTCCGCCTCATCACGAACTCCCCCCAAAGCCATACGCACAAATTTACGATTGGTGGCATGGGCAATCGACTGGCCGACCGAGGTCTTGCCAACACCCGGCGGACCCACCAGGCAGAGGATAGGCCCCTTCAACTTGCGCACTCGTTGCTGTACCGCCAGATATTCGATAATGCGTTCCTTCACCTTTTCCAGACCATAGTGGTCTGCTTCCAGCACATCCTCCGCAGCCTTCAGTTCGTTACGTATCTTGGTGCGCTTTTTCCAGGGCACATTGACCAGCGTATCGATATAGTTGCGAACCACTGTTGCTTCCGCCGACATGGGCGACATCAACTTCAGTTTGCTGAGCTCTGCCAGTGCCTTGGTCTTGGCCTCCTTCGGCATGCCCGCCGCTTCAATACGATTACCGAGGTCTTCTATTTCGTTCGGCGCCTCTTCCAGCTCTCCCAGCTCTTTCTGAATGGCCTTCATCTGCTCATTCAGGTAATACTCCCGCTGATTTTTTTCCATCTGGCGTTTGACGCGCCCGCGTATACGTTTCTCGATCTGCAGCAGGTCGTTTTCCGATTCCATCAGCCCCATCAAGTGTTCCAGGCGATCACGGATATCCACCATCTCCAGGACATTCTGCTTTTCGTCTAGCTTGAGGGACATATGGGCCGCCATGGTGTCGGCCAGGCGACTGGGGTCGTCAATGCTTGAAAGGGAGGTGAGTACCTCGGGGGGCACCTTTTTATTCAGCTTTACATACTGATCGAACAGCGCGGTAGCAGAGCGCATAAGCACCTCCATCTCCCGCTCCGACACTGTCTGGTCGTCCCGAATGACTTCGATCTTTGCCGTAAAATAGTCTTCGGTTGCAACGAACCGCTCCACCTTCGCCCGCTCGCCACCTTCTACCAGTACCTTGACCGTTCCATCTGGGAGTTTCAGCAGCTGCAGTATGTTGGCCAGGGTCCCAACCCCATTCATGTCCTCTACCGTGGGATCATCGGTGTCAGCGCTCTTCTGGGCAACCAGCAGGATCTGTTTGTTGTCCTGCATGGCAACATCCAGCGCCTTGATGGATTTTTCCCGTCCGACAAAAAGCGGGATTACCATGTGTGGGTAGACCACCACGTCTCGCAGCGGAAGCACGGGTGTCGATAATGTGGGATCGTTGGTCATTTCGGATGTACTCTCTTTCTGACCCATTCTGGAACCTCCTACTACCTGCAACGCCTTGTTCCCGCCTCAATCCTAAGAGGCTCTGGTTGTATTAGACCAGAGAAAGACCCAGTTTGACTCTATCAGGGGACGAAAATACGGAATGACTGGCTTTTCAGCCGCCTTTTAACTCTACTTGAATCGCTATCTGGGGGCGAGCGAGGCGTTATTCAACACCCATCTCCCCCAATCTTGAAGTAGCTGCAACGCGCAACAGCCGACATTGGCCGCTCAATCTGAGGCCGCCAGCTGTTTTTCGCCACCTTCGTACATGATGTAGGGACTATTTTCACCGAGGATAACCGCCTCGTCGACCACCACCTTGCTGACGTTCTCCATCGACGGGAGGTCATACATTGTGTCTAAAAGCACCTGTTCCATGATGGTTCTCAAACCCCGGGCCCCCGTTTTCCGTTCCATCGCCTTACGGGCGATCGCATGCAGGGCATCCCTTCGGAATTCGAGCTCACACTCCTCCATTTCGAACAGGCGTCCGTACTGTTTAACCAGCGCGTTTTTGGGTTCTGTCAGGATCTCGACCAACGCTTCCTCGTCCAACTCCTCCAGGGTAGCAACCACTGGCAGACGACCGACGAATTCCGGAATCAGCCCATAGTGAATCAAGTCCTCCGGCTCGACACCAGTCAGTATCTCACCCACCCTGCGGCTATCATCCTTGCTTCGTACCTCGGCGGAAAAACCTATGCCTCCCTTCTCCGAACGGTTCCGAATCACCTTTTCCAATCCGGAGAAGGCACCACCGACGATGAACAGGATATTCGAAGTGTCTACCTGGAGAAACTCCTGCTGCGGATGTTTCCTTCCTCCTTGAGGAGGAACTGAGGCGACGGTCCCTTCAATCAGCTTCAACAACGCCTGCTGCACACCCTCACCGGATACATCCCGGGTGATCGAGGGGTTGTCCGACTTGCGCGATATTTTATCGATCTCGTCGATGTAGACGATACCCGTCTGGGCCTTATCCACATCGTAATCACACTTCTGCAGCAATTTCTGGATAATGTTCTCCACGTCCTCACCGACATATCCGGCTTCGGTGAGAGTGGTCGCATCGGCGATGGTGAACGGCACATTCAGCATTCTTGCCAGCGTCTCCGCCAACAGTGTCTTGCCCGATCCGGTTGGACCGATCAGCAGAATATTGCTCTTGGCAATTTCGATATCATCCTTCCTGCCGCTGGAATCGAGCCTTTTGTAGTGATTGTACACTGCAACCGACAGCACTTTCTTAGCCCTTGCCTGACCGATAACGTACTGATCCAGGAGAACATTAAGTTCATGGGGTTTGGGCAGCGCGTTGCTTGACTCGGTGCCGCCCTCCTGCATCTCCTCACGAATAATGTCGTTGCAGAGTTCTACGCATTCGTCGCAGATGAAGACAGATGGTCCTGCAATCAGCTTGCGAACCTCGTGCTGGCTTTTACCGCAGAAAGAGCAGTAGAGCAGCTTGCCGTCGTCGCTCCGTGTCTTGTCATCACTCATACGTCGATCCTTATTCGACCTGTGCCCCACAGTTTCCAGGGTTGATCTGGCACATCAAAGATTTCTGATATAAGGCCCATAATATCCAATTGCAAGCAGTTCGCAAGAATCCGTTGCGTCAATTTTCCGTCACTTGATAATTTCACCGGCATCTTTTACTTGCCTCCCAAGGGCAGCAACCGCCCTCAGGCATCCTCTTCTGCCGTCCCGATCCGCTGGTTCAGCACCGTATCAATCAGTCCGTATTCCGCGGATTCCTCTCCGCTCATGAAATTATCGCGTTCGGTATCCTGTTCGATCTTCTCCAGCGACTGCCCGGTATGTTTCGCAAGAATCTGGTTCAGCCGATCCCGAAGCAACAAGATCTCTTTGGCATGGATTTCAATGTCGCTCGCCTGCCCCTGAAATCCCCCCAGCGGCTGATGAATCATTACCCTGGAATGCGGCAGACAGAAACGCTTACCCTCTTTACCACCAGCCAGCAACAGGGCCCCCATGCTGGCAGCCTGGCCTACACACATGGTACTCACATCAGGCCGCACGAACTGCATGGTATCGTAGATGGCCAAGCCGGCGCTCACCGAACCGCCAGGCGAGTTGATGTAGATATGAATATCTTTATCCGGGTTCTCTGACTCCAGGAACAACAGCTGGGCAACCACCAGGTTGGCCATGTGGTCCTCCACTGGCCCGACCAGGAAAATAACCCTTTCCTTGAGCAGCCGGGAGTAAATGTCGTAGGAACGCTCCCCCCGCGCCGTCTGCTCGACCACAATCGGGATCAACCCCAGGCCTTCCGCGTCTAATCCACCCATGTCTCTTCTATCGACCATCTCTGAGAAATCCTTTATGCCGCTTTTCATTCCGCCGATTGCGTTTCCTGAACGGGGGGATTCATCACTTCATCGAATCCCGACGCCACATCCTCGACCTGAACCTGCCCAACTACCCAATCTACCACCTGGTCTTCAAGAACTATATTCTGAACCGAAGCCAATTGCTGCTTATTGCTGTAATAGTAGTCAACCACTTCCTGCGGGTCTTCGTAGGACTGGGCAAATTCCTGGATCTTGTTTCGTACACGATCCGCATCGACTTCAAGCTTCTGCTGTTTGATCACTTCCCCGATGATTAAACCAAGCGCCACACGACGCCTGGCCTGCTGTTCGAACAGATCGACGGGAAGCTCCAGGCTGCTGGCCTGACCGCTACGGGCCATATTCTCCTTGGTCTGCAACTGCAGGGCTTTCGACTCCTGCTCCACCAATACCTTCGGCACGTCCAGGGGGTTTGCCTGCAGCAGGGCATCCATTGCCTGCTCTTTGACGCCTGTCCGAATCTTATCGGCCAGTTCCCGCTCCATGTTGGCGCGAATCTCTGCATACAGCTGATCGACCCCTCCGCCGGCTACACCAAACGCCTTGGCAAAGGACTCATCCACCTCGGGAACCACCGGCTCCGCCACCCCGGTCACCTCGACTTCAAAGGTCACGGGTTTACCTGCCAGCTTATCAACCTGATATTGTTCTGGAAACATCAATTCCAGAGTCCGACTGTCGCCGGCACTGACGCCGACCAGTCCATCCTCGAAACCTTCGATCATGGAACCAGAGCCGAGCACCAGCGGTACCCCATCCGCCGTACCGCCCTCAAATGCCTCACCGTCCATGAAGCCTTTGAAATTGATGGTTAGTTGATCCCCATCCCTGGCCTCTCTCTCCACCGGATTCCAACTGGTTCGCTGCTTGCGCAGTTTGTCGATCATGGCATCAAGATCGTGATCTTCCACCCGCGCCGCCTGACGCTTGATCGTCGTCCCGCTGAGGTCGTTCAGTTTGATCTCCGGCATCACTTCAAATATTGCCAGATACCCCATGTCTCCATTTGGACCCGCTGCCAACGGCTCTATGCTGGGTTCACCGGCAGGCTGCAGTTTCTGGTGGGCAAGGGCCTCGAAATAGCTCGATTGGACCAGATTCTCAAACACCTCCTGCTGCACTTGACCGGCAAACCGCTTGCGCACCACTGACAGCGGCACCTTGCCGGGACGAAATCCATCCAATCTTGCGGTACGGGCGATCTCCTTCAAACGTCGTTCAACCGCCGCATTGACCTTTTCGGCCGGCAGTTCGACCTTCATCCGGCGCTCAAGCCCTTCATTCGCTTCAACCGAAACTTGCATGCAAAACCTCTCTGGCAGACCTAGCTACCATCTTCCAAATTAAACACCGATTTTCCTGGAAATCACCGGGCCCATGACCGGTAATCAGATCGAAATACTGGTGCGAAAGAGGAGACTCGAACTCCTACGGGTTGCCCCACTGGAACCTAAATCCAGCGCGTCTACCAATTCCGCCACTTTCGCTTCCTCGGGAGGAATCCGCACCTAAATGCCTTTTCTTCCAGACAAACGACCATTATACAAGCTGAAAGCGCGTGGTTCTAACCTTAATACGCTGTTTTGTCGAAATCTTAAATAACCCGAGAGAAGTTTTTCTGTTGTTCAACCGGCGGCAGATAGGCATCAAAGGCCATGCAGATATTGCGAATCAGGAGGCGTCCACGCGATAAAACACGGATTCCCTGGGCGTCGATCTCGACCAGACCGTCTGCTGCCATGCCACTCAGCCGCTCCAGATCATCGGCAAAATAGTCGCTGAAACGAATCCCCCATGCCTCCTCCACCGGACGGAAATCCAGCACGAAATGACAGATCAGGCGGGTGATCACGTCCCGGCGAATAAGGTCATCCCGGCCCAGTTCTATACCACGGAAGACCGCCAGGCGCCCGGCATCGATGCGCTGATAATACTCGTCCAGGCTTCGCATGTTCTGACTGTAGGTCGGCCCCACCTTACTGATAGAGGTGACACCCATAGCCACCAGATCACAATCTGCATGGGTCGAGTAACCCTGGAAATTTCGATACAGGGTACCGTCACGCTGCGCCAGGGCCAGTTCGTCATCCGGACGGGCGAAATGGTCCATGCCAATATAGACATAACCCGCTTCGCTCAGGCGATCGATGGTTCGGTTCAGTATTTCGAGCTTCTCACCCGCGCCTGGCAACTCATCTGCATTGATTCGGCGCTGGGGCTTGAAACGCTCCGGCAGATGGGCGTAGTTGAAAATCGAAAGCCGATCCGGACCGGCATCGATCACTCGATCCAGGGTACGGGTAAAACTTGCTGCCGATTGAAAAGGGAGTCCGTAGATGAGGTCGATGCTGATGGAACGAAACCCGTTCTCCCGCGCTGCCTCCAGCACGGCCAGGGTCTCTGCCTCAGACTGGATCCGATTGACTGCCTGTTGGACCCGTGGGTCCAGATCCTGAACCCCCATGCTGAGACGGTTGAAGCCGATCTGCCGCAGCATCTTGATGGTCTCCGCTGTTGCCTCCCGCGGGTCGATTTCGATCGAGTACTCCCCGCTGTCGTCATCGGCCAGAGAAAAGTGCTCGGCGGTAATCCGCATCAGTTCTCGCATCTGCTCATGACTGATGAAGGTGGGCGTACCCCCGCCCCAATGCAACTGTTCCACTCGCCGGCTGCGATCGAATAGCTCACCCTGCAGCGCTATCTCGCGATGCACCCGCTCGAGATAACCCACCGCCAGAGTGCGATCCTTGGTTGCGATTTTGTTGCAGGCGCAGTAGAAACAGACAGTGTCGCAAAAGGGTATGTGGAAATAGAGCGAAAGCGGACGCCCTGTATCGTTGCTACGGCCCGCTGCGGCGCGATAGGCTTCCTCCCCGAATCCGTCATGAAACTGGGGGGCCGTAGGGTAAGAGGTGTAACGAGGACCGGCATAATCGTACTTCCTGATCAGTGCCAGATCGAAAACCAAAGATTGATCCATCTCAATCATCCTCCCCTGTATCGAGACCTTTGCGGTGGGTCTCATTGATCTGTTTTAAAAGTACCATAAAGGGAATCTGATCAGAGTGTCGTTCGGCGGCCTCCATGAAGGCGAGGTCCTCCCGCCCGAAGCAGTAGGCACCATCGCACATGGCCTGATAGACCTCGCTGATCCCATTTTCGAGCAGTTCCAGAAAGACCGGAAATCGCCCTGTCTCCCCTACCTCTTCCATATCGTAGAGTAGGCACTCCCGCAGGTCACCAATCTCGAATTTGGCCTGTTTGACCCAGTCGGCATACTCCTGCGCGGATCGAGCTCTTTGCAGCGCCATAGTTTACGCTTCCTCGCTGATAACTAGTTGATATTCGTTTAATTGTTCCACAGTCAACAGAAAAACGCCCTGCCCGCCCCGTTCAAAATCCAGCCAGAGAAAGGGAACCTGGGGATAGCGTTGCGATAGTTTCTGCGCATTGTTACCAACCTCGACCAGCAGAACACCACCAGGTTCCAGGAAATCTGCAGCCTGGCGGAGAATCTGTGACACCAGTTCCAACCCGTCCTGGCCACCACCCGCCAACCCGATCACCGGTTCCCTTTGATATTCCACCGGCAACTCCGCCAGTTCATCCGGTCCGACATAGGGTGGATTGCTGACGATCAGGTCGTAACGCCTGCCCGTCAGTTCGTCAAACAGATCGGACAAAATCGGCTCCACCCGATCCTCCAAACCGTGATGCTCCACGTTGACCCGCGCGACCTGCAGGGCCTGGGCCGATAGATCGACCGCATCCACGCTGGCATCCGGAAAACAATAGGCACAACCGATGGCAATACAGCCGCTGCCGGTGCACAGATCCAGCACCCGACTCACAGAGTCCTGCTGCACCCAGGGTTCGAAGCCGGATTCTATCAACTCGGCAATGGGGGAGCGCGGCACCAGCACCCGTTCATTAACGTAGAATTTCAGGCCCGCAAAAACCGCCTCGTTGGTCAGATAGGCTGCCGGCACCCGTTCATCTATCCGCCGCTGCAACAATGCCAGCACCTTACTCCGCTCGAGGGATGTCAATCGGGCATCCAGATAGGGCGCAGGCAGCTCCGGCGGCAGGTGCAGGGCATGCAGCACCAGAACCACCGCCTCGTCCAGGGAATTATCAGTACCGTGACCGAAAAACACCCCCGCCTGGTTAAAACGGCTGGCGCCCCAACGGATAAAATCCCGTATCGTCCGGAGTGTTTCTGTCTCTTCCGCCATGTACTGACCAATAAAAGCCTTGAATAATAGCCGATTTGCCCGCCAGGCGCTAAAGTAGCCTGAAACAGATCAAACCCCGAGTCACCGGGCCTTGCCACAGGAGTTGAGGACCACCCCATTCCAGCGGTCTCAACTATCAAAGAAGACGTCATACAGTCGCGATGAACCTTGTTCGAACCTTGAAATTTCAGATCGGTGCCGCCCTGTTACTGATCGTGGTCTTGTTTTGCGCTGTCTTCGCATGGAGTCTGGCGTCACTTGAACAGCAGCGCAGCTACAACACCCTGCTCAATATCACAGCCCGCCTGGAAAGCTCCGCACAGCAGCTCGTCTCACTGGGCATGAACTATGCCATGAATAAGCCGCGCGATAACCAGGCCTATCAACGGGATGTAAAACTCTATTACCAGGAGATCCGAAGCCGGGCTGATCTCATCGATGAGCTCACCGACAGCTTCATGCACGAGAACTTTGCTCCGTCACTGACCAGCCGCACCACCCCCTTCCGCCCCCATCTGGACCCAGCCATTCGCACCGCAGTGCGTGCCGTGGAAGAGGCCTGGGCCAACTTCCGCGGGGGCCTCGATACCGCGACTGGTGCAGACCAGCAGATTCCCCGCCTCACCGAGGCGGGCCACTTTATCTCCGTCCGCCATCAACCGTTCACCGAGGCGGTCAGCGCCCTGCGAGCGCAGATACAGCGTCTGAGCGATAGCCGCCTGGACCGCATGAATCAGGTCTACTGGTCCATGCTGATCGCCATTATTGCCATCACCTTCGGCATCCTGGCCTGGTTCGTCCTGTTCGTGCTGCGCCCCCTGAACCGCGCGGTCATCGGCTTTCAGCAAGTTGCCCGCGGAGACTTTGGTTACCAGGTTTCCACGGACACCGGCAACGAACTGAACTTGCTCAGTCATTCATTTAATCAGCTCTCCAGCCGACTGCATGCCATATTCCGGCTGATCGACCGTATCCAGCAGGGATCAGATCTGGACGATACCCTCTGTTTCGTCGCGGAGCAATTTCCCAGCCTGCTGCCCCTGGACTGGGTCGGGGCACTTTTTGTTGCCGGCGACAACAGCACCATCATCCTGGAGCGCAGCTATCGGGAGGGGCGGCCGGAAATTGCCCGGCGGAGCCGCTTCAGACTCCAGGGCACCTTGCTGCAGAAGGCCCTGGAGGCGGACGAACCCCTGCATATCCCGGACATGATGCGAACGGCGGAAAATAATCGAACGTATCAGTTTCTCCGCTACCTGGCGAAGGAAGGGCTACGGGATGCGATCTTTCTTCCAATTACTGAACAGAGTCCGATCCCGGGTGTCCTGGCCTTTGCAACCCGCGAACCCGACTCCTATACCCCCGAGCATCTCGAACTCCTGACCAACATCGCAAAACTGGTTACCCACAGTTTCGGCCGCACAGTAAAACTGGCCGAACACACCCGACTGGCGGCGATTGGCAGTTTCGCCTCCGGCATCGCCCACGAAATCCGGACCCCCCTCTCCACGATCAATATGGCGCTGGATTATCTGCACAAGACAGACCTGCCTGCCGCGGCGAGAAAAAGGACGGAACTGGGACAGCAGGAGGCAAAACGCATGGCCAAACTGCTGGAGGAAATCCTGCTCTATGCCAAACCGCTGAAACTAGAGCTTCGGCCGCTGAATCTAGCCGACTTCCTGCGGGAGTTTCTGAGCTCATTCGAGGATCTTCCCAGGCAGAGAGGCCAGTCCTTCGAACTGGAGCTAGGGACCGGGTTAAGCTGCATTCTGGGTGACAGGGATCGACTCAAGCAGATCTTTCTGAACCTGGCGAACAATGCCTCCGAGGCCGCCCCCGAAGGCAGTCCGATTCGATGGCACCTTTCCAGCAACGAGCTGGAGGAAACCCTGTCGCTGGAGATACAAAACTCTGGGGAACCCATCCAAGAAGCCGTACTGACCCGCCTGTTTGATCCATTTTTCACCACCAAGGCCAGCGGCACCGGACTCGGGCTGGGGATCGTCAAACGGATGATCAACGCGCACGGGGGGGAGATCCAAATTCGCTCGGACGCAGCACTAGGTACCCGGGTCAGTGTGCTGATACCCCTGGCACGATGCGATGGCCGGGACGCGTAATGACATCGCCCACTAGAGAGGCAGCATCGCACTGCGCACGTGTTTGTCTAGCCCTGCCGCAAGGGGGGGCAACTACTGCTACTAAATCAGGCGGCCTGGGATCCCGGCGTCGGCGGCGCTATCCGGTCGTTGTGCTGCTGATTTTCCCGTTCACAGGCTCCTTCCCGCAGCCCACCCCTCTCTACCAGTTCCGCCAGGGTAATACGGCTGAGAAAATTGAATATCTCGCTACTCAGGTCGTCCCACAGGTTATGGGTAAGGCAGCGCTTACCGTCCTTGCAGTCCCGGTTTCCGCCACAGCGGGTAAACTCCACCCACTCATCCACGGCACAGATGATATCGGCAATGGATATCTCCTCCGCTGGGCGGCCCAGATAATAGCCACCACCAGGCCCCCGGATCCCTCTGACTAACTGCTTTCCTCTGAGGCAGGCGAAAAGCTGCTCCAGGTAGGAGAGCGAAATGCCCTGGGTCTCAGAGATCTCTGCCAGGGTTACGGGTCCGTTACCACCCTGAAGGGCCAGATCTAGCATTGCGGTTACCGCATAACGTCCTTTGGTCGAAAGTCTCATGGTTTAATTCTCGGTTACAGGGAAAATACCCAGCTATTTACTTGGTATTAAAGCTAGCATTCATCCGTAAAAATTGTCAAGTTTTTTATCGACTGTATCCGACGCAATGCCCCGGGTCGGGGCCCGGTTTAGGATCTGTTAACAGGATTCCACCAGCTTAGTGTATGCACCAGGGAGAGCAGAAACCTGTTGCCCGGCATGGAACGAATGGCCCTGCCCAAGGCAATAGGAGAGCCACTTCGAAAGAAACAGGTTTGTCTTCCATTTCTGTTCCAAGGTGGACTTTTGAGCTCCTCCGTGCAGTAAAAACTGTTTCTGCCGAAGATCGATCACCTCGGCTTGCCGGGAATCATGGTAGACCCTCAATCTGGCATCGGGGTCTGGCTGCTGCCCGGCTTCATGCGAAAAGTAATGGGTCAGATGCAGCAGGGTGGTGTACGGCGTCTGCTCCAGAATCTCCAGATGAAGGTCCATTGAGACCTCCAGGCGTGACAGATAACGCCCTTCGAGCAAGTGCAGCCCTGGCGTCAATCGCATCAGACTGACATAGTTTTCCTCGCACAGGTCCATCAGCCAACCCACCGTCGGTCGACTGTTGTAGAGCGACTGCACTCCCCAGGGATAACGGGGAACCTTCATACCCGACTCCCTGATCTTAGATGTACCCGCGATCCAACCAAATCCAACATGGAATCCAACAAGCCTAGCTCTGTATGGTGATTCTAAACCCCGGATATTGACACGCATAAGCCCGCGCCTCCGGAAGTGACCGATCGGTCCATTATAGCCAGTTACAAATAAGGATGCTGGGGACGACTCAACAACAGGAGCAGCAACGAAACAGCCCCGGTAAAAACCAGGGCTGTTTATCGCCGTCAAGTATCCTCAATATCAGATTGGAGTCTGCCCGCGTCAGGTGGTCTGCTGCTCCTCGGCAATCTGTTTATGCACTTCCGCCATATCCAGTTCTCCGGCCTTCTGTACCAGGTCGCGAAAACCGCCTTCCGGCAACGCGCCCGCCTGACTGAAAATAATCACCTTTTCCCTGAATATCATCAGGGTCGGAATGGAGCGTATCTGGAAATGCATGGCGATTTCCTGCTCATCCTCTGTGTTCACCTTGGCAAACACCACATCCGGATGATCTTCTGAAACCTTCTCGTAGGTGGGCGCAAAAGAACGGCAGGGACCACACCAGGGGGCCCAAAAATCGACAATCACAAAGTCATTTCCGGCCACGGTCTCTTCGAAATTGTCTTTGTTCAGTTCAACTACGGCCACGGAAAACCCCCCTGTATGATAGAACCTGAAGCCGGGGATTATATCAGGAAATACTAATAACTAGATATACCTGGAATCACTGGCACCCCGGCGCGTAGTAAAAAGCGCCGTCCACAAAAAACCGGGCTTTGAGCCCGGTTTTTTGTCTGCAAAAGGGCAGGGCTCTCAGCCAAGACCTGCGAAAATCGCATCGCGGATCGCATCCACACCGCCCACGCCATTGATTTTGACGTATTTACAACCACCTGCGTCCGCCTCCTTGGTGTAAAAGGCGACCAAAGGCTCGGTCTGGTCATGGTAGACATTTAAACGCTCTTTAACCGTATCTTCCTGGTCGTCCTTACGCTGGACCAGATCTTCACCGGTAACATCGTCCTTGCCTTCCACCTTGGGCGGATTGAAAACCACGTGATAGGTACGACCCGAAGCGAGATGCACTCGACGACCGGACATACGCTTGATAATCTCCTCGTCCGGCACATCGATCTCAACAACGGCGTCTATCTGAACGCCCGCCGTTTTCAGGGCCTCGGCCTGAGGAATGGTGCGGGGAAAACCATCGAATAGGTAACCGTTCTTGCAATCGTCTTCCGTAATCCGCTCCTTGACCATACCCATGATGATGTCATCGGAGACCAGGCCACCCTCCTCCATGATCTTTTTTGCCGCCAGACCCAGTTCGCTCCCAGCCTTTACATGGGCCCGCAACATATCACCAGTAGAGATCTGGGGGATGTTGTATTGCTCCTTTATATAATTGGCCTGGGTGCCTTTTCCGGCGCCGGGACCGCCCAGCAAAATTACACGCATCTGAGTACTCCTCGTAGTTTAATAAACGGGAAATCCGCCGGAGTGTGCCACAGGCGCGGAGGGATCGCCACTCGAGTATCTCAATGCGCAAATACAGAGGGTTTATGAGCGATAAGAGGTCCGATAGAAGGGTTTAACCACAGACACGGTTGGCTTTCATCGACCCGTTCCCTGATTCCCACGCCGAAGGACTGGGAATACCAGGCGCTTCCCTGCGCCTGCTGTGGCTTTTTCTTCAGGCGGACAGGTTCAACATCAGTTTATTCAGGCGATGCACAAAAGCGGCCGGGTCGTCCAACTGCCCGCCCTCAGCCAGGGTCGCCTGATCGAACAGAATCCTGGCCAGATCCCCGAACACATCCTCGTCCGGTTCCTGATCCATCTTCTCCACCAGAGGGTGGGTTGCGTTGATCTCCAGAATCGGCTTGGTTGGCGGGGCATCCTGACCCAACTGCTTCATTACCCGCTGCAGGTTGGCGCTCATATCGTAGTCGTCCACCACCAGGCAGGCCGGGGATTCGGTCAGACGATGGCTGATCCGCACCTCCTTAACTCCATCGCCCAACACCTTGGCGATGCGTTCCAGCAGCCCTTTGTGCTCTTCGGCCTCCTTTTCCAACTCCTGTTTGGCCTCGTGATCCTCCAGGTCATCCAGATCCAACTGCCCCCTGGCCACCGACTGCAGGTGCTTCTCCTTGTAATCGGTCAGATGTGAAATCAGCCACTCATCCACCCGATCCGTGAGCAACAGTACCTCCACATCCTTTTTCCGAAACACCTCCAGATGGGGGCTGTGCACTGCTGCGGCATGGCTGTCAGCAGTGATGTAGTAGATCTTTTCCTGCTTCTCCTGCATCCGTTCGATGTACTGATCCAGGGAGACGGTCTGCTCCTTCCCCTCGGATCTGGTACTGGCGAATCGCAGCAGACCGGCGATGCGCTCGCGGTTAGCAAAGTCTTCCGCCGGCCCTTCCTTCAACACCCGCCCGAACTGGTCCCAGAACTTCTGGTATTTTTCCCCGTCTTCCTTGGCCATCTTCTCCAGCAGACCCAGGATACGCTTGACGTTGGCCGAGCGAATCGCATCGATTTTCTTGTCGTGCTGCAGTATCTCGCGGGAGACGTTGAGCGGCAGATCGTCGGAATCGACCACCCCCTTGATAAAACGCAGATAGTGGGGCATCAATTTGTCGGCCTCATCCATGATAAAGACCCGCCTCACATAGAGCTTCACGCCGTGTTTCTGATCCCTATCCCAGAGATCGAAAGGTGCCCGCCCCGGAATATACAATAGGGACGTGTATTCGTTTGTCCCCTCTACCCGGTTGTGGACATGGGCCAGCGGATCCTCGAAATCATGCCCGATATGCTTATAAAACTCGTTGTACTCCTCGTCGGAGATCTCCGACTTACCGCGCATCCACAGCGCCGTGCCCCGGTTTACCTGCTCCCATTCCGGCTCCTTTTTCTCCTCTTCCTCACCGAACTGCTCGCTCAACATTTCGATGGGAATGGCAACGTGGTCGGAAAATTTGGCAATGACGCTGCGCAGGCGGAAGGATTCCAGGAATTCGTCCTCGTCCTCGCGCAGGTGCAAGGTAATATCGGTACCCCGTTCAGGTTTTTCCACGGTCTCGACGGTGTACCCCCCCTCGCCGTCGGATTGCCAGCGGACCCCGTGCTCCGAACCAAGCCCTGCGCGGCGGGTTTCCAGGGTCACCTTGTCAGCGACGATAAAGGCCGAATAGAAACCGACTCCGAACTGGCCGATAAGCTGGCTATCCTGGGTCTGTTCTCCACTCAGCGATTCGAGAAACTTGCGCGTACCGGAACTGGCGATGGTGCCGATGGTATCGGATACCTCCTGCCGACTCATACCGATGCCGTTGTCGGAGATGGTGATGGTCCGCCGCTCCTTGTCCAGGGAGACCCGGATCCGAAGAGTGGGGTCCTCCTCATACAGCGCATCGTCGGTCAGTGCCTCGAAGCGAAGCTTCTCCGCCGCATCCGACCCGTTTGAAATCAGCTCACGGAGAAAGATCTCCTTGTTGCTGTAGAGCGACCTGATCACCAGATTCAGTACCTCGCTTACTTCGGCCTGAAAATCAAGGGTCTCCTTGTGCGCATCAACTGTCATTGCTGCCATTGCCTCCCAACCGTCTATCGATGTTTTCGGAATCTTTTGTCGGTACCGGATTGTTACCGGAATCACGCTATCGAACGCGACATATTGAGGCCTGCCGTTGAAAATTCAAGAGCGGACTGCTGGCTGGCGCTCGATTCCCACTCCCAGCTGTGATTGAATAATTGACTCCACGGCGCCTGCGGTAGAAGTGAGACCCCAATGAACATAGAACAGATCCAAACACAGCCTTTCTCCGATCAAAGACCTGGCACTTCCGGCCTGCGCAAAAAGGTCAAGGTATTCCAACAACCCCATTATCTGGAAAATTTTGTACAGTCGATTTTCGACACCCAGACCGACCTGTCCGGCGGCATCCTGGTGCTGGGCGGGGACGGACGCTACTACAACCGTAATGCCATCCAGATCATCCTGCGCATGGCAGCTGGCAATGGGGTTTCACGGGTGCTGGTCGGAAAGGGCGGCATTCTCTCTACCCCGGCGGCCTCCTGCGTCATCCGCAAATACCAGACTCAGGGCGGCATCATCCTCTCCGCCAGTCACAACCCCGGCGGTCCAGACGAGGATTTCGGGATCAAATTCAATGTGCCCAACGGCGGCCCGGCGCCGGAGAAGGTCACCGAGGCGATCTATGAGCAGACCCGACAGATTAAAAGCTACCGGACTGCCGAGGGCCCGGATATCGACCTCGACCAGCTCGGCAGCTACACCCTTGGCAGCATGAACGTCGAGGTGATCGACCCGGTTCGCGACTATGCAGACCTGATGCGGACGCTGTTTGATTTCGATGCTATCCATCAGCTGTTCAATTCCGGTCTGTTCCAGATGCGGTTTGATGCCATGCACGCGGTTACCGGCCCTTACGCCCACCAGATTCTGGAGAAAATGCTCGGCGCTGAACCGGGTACGGTGATCAACGGTGAGCCCAAGGAGGATTTCGGCAGAGGCCACCCCGACCCTAATCTGGTCCATGCCCACGAATTGGTCGAGATGACCCATGGACACGACCCGGTAGATTTTGGCGCCGCCTCAGACGGTGACGGGGACCGCAACATGATCCTGGGCAAGAACTTCTTCGTCACCCCCAGCGACAGCCTGGCCGTGCTGGCAGCCAACGCCCATCTGGTACCGGGTTACCGTAACGGCATCCCCGGCATAGCCCGCTCCATGCCTACCAGCCAGGCAGCCGACCGGGTAGCGGAACAGATGGGCATAGAGTGTTACGAAACCCCGACCGGCTGGAAATTCTTTGGAAACCTGCTGGATGCCGGCAAAATCGCCATCTGTGGTGAAGAGAGCTTCGGTACCGGCTCTGACCACGTGCGTGAAAAAGATGGTCTCTGGGCGGTGCTTTTCTGGCTCAATCTACTGGCTGTAAAACAACAATCGGTGCGCAAGATTGTCACCGATCATTGGCGTCGTTTCGGGCGCAACTACTATACCCGTCATGACTACGAAGGGGTGGATCAGGCCGCAGCGGAAGAACTGATGAAGTCGCTTCGCTTCCGTCTCAGGGATCTGGCCGGAGAGAACCTGAGTGGGCTCACCGTGGATTACGCCGACGACTTCGCCTACACCGACCCGGTGGACGGCAGCGTCTCGGAGAATCAGGGCATCCGCATCGGTTTCACCGATGGCTCCCGCATTGTCTATCGCCTCTCCGGCACTGGCACCGTTGGCGCAACCCTGCGCGTCTACCTTGAGGCGTTCGAATCGGATCCGGCACGACACGAGCTGGAAACCGCAGACGTGATGGCCCGCCTGGTGACCCTGGCCGAAGATCTGGCCGAAATCCAGCAACGAACCGGCCGGGCAAAACCCGACGTCATTACGTAAGAAATCTGTGGAACCCACACGGTGACCAAGGCCGGCTTTATGCCGGCCTTGCCTCTTGTCCCGGCACCTTTCCGCCCAAAATCTTCCAGCCTGTCAGGCCAGCCCATAAAATTATTCTGTTCTAATATAATTTCATCTTGCAGGCTTCTATGGAAACCCGTACATTTCAGGGTCTTAAATCTGCACCGTACCGAGGAAACCATGAGCAAATATGTTCTTTGGCTGAACCAACTGGGAATGGGCGATGTCGAGGCAGTCGGCGGCAAGAACGCCTCCCTGGGCGAGATGATTCAGCACCTCTCCAACCTCGGAGTAACGGTACCAGGGGGCTTCGCCACCACCGCCCACGCCTATCGGGAGTTTCTCGCCACCGATGGCCTTGCCGACCGGATTAACCAGGCCCTGCAGACTCTGGATATCGACGATGTCCAGGCCCTGGCCAAGACCGGTGCCCAGATCCGCCAGTGGATCCTGCAGACACCGTTTCAATCCGCCTTGGACCAGGCGATAGACCAGGCCTATGCCACGCTTGAGCAGGAGTATGGAGACGGGGTCACCTGGGCCGTCCGCTCCTCCGCCACCGCCGAAGATTTACCGGACGCCTCCTTCGCCGGCCAGCAGGAGACCTTCCTGAACATCAGCGGCCTACAGGCAATCAAACGGGCCATCCACGAAGTGTTCGCCTCCCTGTTCAATGACCGCGCCATCGCCTACCGTGAGCATCAGGGTTTCGCCCACGGCCTGGTCGCTCTCTCCGCTGGCATTCAGAAGATGGTGCGCTCCGATATCGGGGCCTCCGGGGTATTGTTCACCCTGGACACCGAGTCCGGATTTCGTGACTTGGTTTTCATCACCTCCAGCTACGGCCTGGGAGAGATGGTGGTCCAGGGCGCGGTGAATCCGGATGAATTCTACATCCACAAGACCACCCTGGAGGCAGGCCGCCCGGCGGTGTTGCGCCGCAACCTCGGCGCAAAGGCGATCAAGATGATCTACGGCCAGCCGGGGGATAGCCCGGTTCAGACGGTCGAAGTGGAGGCTCCGAGCATGACCGCTTCTCCATTACCGATGCCAGGTGGAGGAACTGGCCCGCCAGGCGGTCACCATCGAGAAACACTATCGGACGCCCGATGGACATCGAATGGGCGAAAGACGGTATCGACGGCGAGATCTATATCGTCCAGGCCCGCCCGGAGACCGTCCAAAGCCGCAGCGGCAGGTGCTCGAACGCTACGATCTTAAAAGGACGCGGCGAGGTACTGGCCGAAGGGCCGCTCCATCGGCCACGCATCGGTGCGGGCACGGCGCGGGTGATCTCGAGCCTCAAGGATATGGACAGGATTAAGCCCGGCGACGTACTGGTGACCGACATGACCGATCCCGACTGGGAGCCGATCATGAAACGGGCCGCGGCCATCGTCACCAACCGTGGCGGCCGCACCTGCCACGCCGCCATCATCGCCCGCGAACTGGGCGTGCCGGCGGTGGTCGGCTGTGGCGACGCCACCGAGTCGTCCCGACGGCCAGCCGGTCACCGTCTCCTGCGCCGAAGGCGACACGGGATTCATTTACGATGGCGATTCTCGAATTTGACATCAGCCGTGATCGAACTCGATGCCATGCCCGAGATCCCCGTCAAGGTCATGATGAACGTGGGCAATCCGGAGCGGGCTTTTGACTTTCCGCGATCCCCAACGATGGTGTCGGTCTGGCCCGGCTCGAGTTCATCATCAACAACATGATCGGCATCCACCCGCGAGCGCTGCTGGAATACGACCGCTACCGGAGGCACTGGAAGAGATCGCACCGCGCATCCCCGCCTATGAAGGCCCCGAGGTTTATGTCGTCAAGATCGCCGAGGGTGTCGTCGACCTTGCCGCCGCTTTCCATCCACATCCGGTGATCGTTCGCATGTCGGATTTCAAATCCAACGAATATGCGAATCTCATCGGCGGTGGCCGCTACGAACCGGACGAGGAGAATCCGATGATCGGGTTCCGTGGCGCCTCCCGCTATATCTCCGAGATTTCCGGGACTGCTTCGAGCTGGAGTGTCGGGCGCTGAAATACGTTCGCAACGAGATGGGGCTGAGAAATGTGGAGATCATGATGCCCTTCGTCCGAACACTGGATGAGGCCACGGCGTGGGCGAAGTCCTGGCGGAGAATGGGCTGAAACGGGGTGAAAACGGCCTGACGCCTGATCATGATGTGCGAATTGCCCTCCAACGCGGTGCTGGCGGAGGAGTTCCTGCAGTATTTTGATGGCTTCTCCATCGGCTCGAACGACATGACCCAGCTCACTCTTGGCCTGGACCGCGACTCCGGCCTGATCGCTGGCAGCTTCGACGAACGCAATCCGGCGGTAAAAAAGATGCTGGCCATGGCCATCTCTGCCTGCCGCACGGCAGGGCAAATATGTCGGCATCTGCGGCCAGGGCCCGTCCGATCACCCGGATCTTGCCGAGTGGCTGCTGGAACAGGGAATCAGCAGCATCTCGCTCAATCCCGATACCGTGATGGACACCTGGATGTTCCTGGCTGGCCAGAAAACCGCTTAAGGGCAATGGCGCTTACTTAACCATTCGGCAAGTAACCGAGTTCTCGAATCTGTTGACGAGCCATATCACGCGGCACCTTTAACCAAGGATATGGCTTCGGCCTTCGTTTGCGGGCACGTGGCTCAACTCGCCCGGGCCGTTCTCCAACCCTGACTTGAGCGATGAGTTTGAACAGGATATCGCGTTGCCAATCTTGGTTCCTACCGGCATTCAGAAGCGTCCACTGCGTCCATATTTGTACGGTATGCTTGAAGCTGAGCTGGCGAGGTCGTAATCCCGATTCAACGGCCGCCTGGGCCATCAGAAGTCGAATCAAATTATAGGCTAACAGATTGACCCACAGTTCCTTTTCAATCATTTGTGGTGTCATGCACCTGAGTACATCCATCCCCAGCGTCGTCTTGATGTTCCTGAAATCCAGCTCAACGTGCCAGCGTCGCATGTACAAGTCCGACAAATCCTTTTTCCTTGTCTTTCTCGGCTCGAGCATGGTGGTCACCAACACTCTGCCATCCGCTTTGAGTTCTCGCACGGTGAGTTCGTCCGGACTCTCTGCATACTGCTCATATGTCATCCAACGTGGACGTGCTGGTTTTTTCCAGGACACAACATGGTCGCGGACTCCGAGCCGCCGACCGCAGCGAAAGTCGGTAATGCGACTGCCATGTTGCTCGAATAGCACATCAATTCCCTCTGCTTGCAGCGATGCGATGAGCCAGTAGCTGCAGTACAATGCATCGGCCAACAACACATCGCCCGCACATAAAGCAGTTTGTATTTCCCGCAGCAATCCATGCTCGCTGTGCCCCTTACCTTGAAAAGGTCCGATCGCTGCATCGACTACTGCGCCGGTCGATAAACAAATCACTCCAACCAGCCGAGCCAACGGGAAACCAACCCCAGGCACTTGGTTACTCGGCTGTGGATAGTGCTCTTGGTTGGCCGGCGTATCCGGCATTGATATGCCCGTACCATCGATCAGTTTCACCGTACGACCACACCAGCGCCAGCCAGAATCAGCCTGAGCACACAATAACTTACCTGTCTCACGCGTCATTGCCATCACCATCTCAGCAGGTAACCGCTGGCGTGCTTTACAGTAAGCCCCCGTGCGCACGCTACGTGGAATCAATCCTTCCGCTGCGCGTTGCGCTGCCCACCCATTGACCGCCTTTTGGCAAGAGCCATCGGCCTCTAGCACCTGCTTGATGAACATCGACAAGGTGACCGTTGGCGGATAGAGTCGTTCCCGATGTTCCGGTAGATGCGCCTCGGTTAATTCTAATAGCAACGGTCCTGTGAGTACGTTGAAAAAATCCACCGTACGCTGACGGCGAAGGCCCTCACGGATATTTTCTCGATGTTGCTGAAATCCTGAACCGGTATTACGCTTGTTCATGGCTGACCTCGGACTAGATGGAACGTGTGTTTAGCGACAAACATTCTATCAATCCAGGTCAGCCTTCTTCATTAGTTTCAGATGGTTACTGCAATTCAGTTGTTCTACGATCGCTTAAGTAAGTGCC
>CAWGCA010000015.1:0-27812 GCA_963820955.1 uncultured Gammaproteobacteria bacterium
TCCTGTTCGTCGGTGGGGGTACGGTCGCCCTGGCCGAGGATATCGCCAACTGGTTTCCGAACCAGACAATCGCCGAGCATCCGGCCTTTGCCAATGCACGGGGCATGCTGAAATACCTGCGCTATGTCTGCGAGGCATCGGATGCCGCCTGATGTAATTTGGATCAATGTTTTATACGTGGTCACTGCGGACTCAGTGGCAAACAGGCACCTTCGGACCGTGTAACAGGTGCAGCGACACAATGTCGCCGGTCCACCTTCAAGGGAACGGAATAATAGACACCGTTTCCATCACCCTGCCGGGTAAGCCTTCCCGTCAGGGATGTGCTTGTTCCGGACGAAACCAACCCGATGGAGAAAGCGCTATGTCCAACAACGAAAGTTCCAAGTATTTCGACCTTCATACCACTGGTATCGGTTATCTCAACCGCATCCGGGAAGTGACGCCCAAGGAGGGACATCCCTTTCTGAGTGTCACCATCGCTGCGCTTTGGGGCAGTGTCGACAACGCCCAGTACACCCATTTCGAGTGTCGCGTGTCCGGCCGGCAAGCACAGGAGGTTGTGCGTCAGGTCGAGCCGGCCCTCGGGGGCAAGTTGAAGGTGCTGATCGGGTTCACGCTCAGTGACCTGTATGCAGAGGCCTTCACCTTCAAGAGCGGTGACAAGGCCGGCGAGACCGGTGTCAGCCTCAAGGCTCGGCTGTTGCGTGTGTCCTGGGCAAAGGTCGACGGCCAGCCGTTCTATAAGGAGCAGGAGCACGCTGCGTAACTTCACACCCGCCGGGTAACTCGTTATCCGGCGCACTTCCACCCTCGGGGGATCATTCCCCCTGGGACTGGATCTCCCAACTTATCAAGGAGATCAATGATGACAATCCAGAAATCCCGCGTACGGGGACCATGAAAGACCGTTTCTGCGGTCTTTCCAGACGAACTCAACGACGAGGAGAAACAATCATTGACGGCCTGGCACTGACGCTGTTGGCGGAAAGCCACCGGCCGGGAAAGCGCTGGATAGCCCGGAGGAGACGCGCAGTTATTTGCGCCTCCGACTGGCTGAGTACAAGAACGAGGTGTTCGGATGTGTGTTCCTTGATCAGCGTCATCGGATCATCGAAATGACGGAGCTGTTCCAGGGCACCATCGATGGGGCTTCGGTCCATCCGCGGGTGGTGGTACAGAAGGCTCTGGAATTCAATTCCGCCGCAATTCTACTGTTCCATAATCATCCGTCCGGGGTCGCCGAACCCAGTCATGCGGATGAAGCGATTACCCGTCGCCTGAAAGAGGCACTTGCCCTCATCGATGTGCGGGTCCTTGATCATTTCGTCGTCACGGTCGGTGAGAGTATTTCTTTTGCCGAACGCAATTTACTTTAACGGTCATAACTTTTCACAAACCCTGCCGGGAAAGCACCCTCTGTCCCGGCAGGGAAGGAGGTGTGATTCGGCATCTTTCCACAAAAGGAGAAAGAACATGTCTAATACCTTAATAAACCGTACCGATGAATCCTTTTTCGGTGAAGTAATTTCCACCTATACCCGTGCCCAGGCCATCGAGGATGGCGTGCTCGATGATGCAGGTCCTTGGCTAAGGAAGTCGGGTTCACAAGACACGTGGCACTGACATCAGCCGTTTGGGCTGATTGCGTCGCATGGACCGATGAGGACAGCGAGGCACAGGGTCATCAGGATCAATCAGGGAGGCTCTATGATGTCTTATTCACGGCGGCTTTTGCCATTCGAACCAGTACTGGTGCCGGTGACCGATTGTTGTTCGACCTCCATAGGGTCCCCCGGGATGGGCACTCTACAGAAGCTCAATCCACGACATTGAAACTGATCATTGGGCCGGGCGATGTGGGTGAGCCGGTCATGACTATTCTTTTACCGAATGAGGACTGAAAACAGCCGGAATGCGTCGGCATCTCCCCCTGGCCGCGGGTGAAAGCGGCCTTTTCTAAACCAAAATACGATGGCGTTGGCTGTGCCAGCTCACGATCCTGGTATTTTCATGGCGTAGAAGATCTCTCCAGGCTTTCGCGTACAAGAGAGTCCGACTTATTCGTTTCGAACTGATTTATCGACCAGACTTATCAGGATCATCTTGTCTTCCATATGCTTATTTAGGCCTGACGTCAGGCATCAGCAATGGCGCGTAGCGCCATCCAATGTATGCCATTGTTAATCCTTTTCACGGATGGCACGGACATCTGATAGAACTTCTTTGTACAGTGAAATCATTCTATTTACCTCGTCAGGCTTTTTTTCATCCGTTTTTGCGATCTCCACAGCCCTTTGTGCCAGAGTACCTGTTTTAGTTAGATCTCCGAGACGGCATTCGGCCTCGATTAGAAGTTGCAAGTAGTCGCGCTGGTCATATTTCGAGATCGGACCTTTGAGAGGCCCTGAAACCGCCAGATGAACAGTCTTTGGGTTGTCCGCATCGGCTATTGCATTCCGAGTCCGCACTTCGATCTCAAGCAGAAGGTCTTCGATTTCCGAACGAGCAGCAGCCTTCCGGCTTGAAGACTCTTTCCAGATAAGAAACACCTTAGATAGACCCGCCAGCAGAACGGAAGAGAGTACCCAGAGACCAAAATTGCTGTTCAAGAATTGCCATACTGACATAGTCATAGTTTCCTTGTAACAAGGGCTAACGGGTGACTATCCAACGAGCCCAAGTATTGGGATATGCTGCACACTTAAATATCGTAATATGCCGCAGAATGATTGAGTTGGGTAGCCTTGGATGTGGGTGGTGAATGCCTTCTTAGGCAAGAAACTGTCGTTCCAGTCGCCTCCGCTGACCCGCAGCAGTGGGTCGACTCAAGAAGTCTGTAATCCCATCAAATCCCTGCCATTCCCGACTGCCTGGATTAACCACCTCATCACCCCCTCAGTGCATTTCCATCTACGCAGTGGCTTCATCTACTGCCACGCTGCCGTGTTCTTGATAGGTCCTCACAGCACTGTCCATCAAACTCTTGGAATCTTCCACGGTGGTGCAGGTTGAACAGAAAAAACAAATCGTATAATCATCAGACGCTCTGAGAATCACTGTTGCTGCTGCAGGTTCCTCAGCTGGAAGTAGATCACCGCAGCAAGCACAAGAAGCACCAGGGACAAGGCCCAGTTCTATGGCGGTGGCAATGCGGATGATGTTGGTGGAGATATTCGGGGAAACTTTGGCGGCCAGTTTGGTCGGCTCATCGAAAAAGATATGGACGTTGGACATGAAGAGGTCTCCGTTTTAGCTGAGATTTAACGCCCCGCAATCGGATCAAATCGGGCGAAGTGGGAATTAGACGGTTTTCTTGTCTGACGTGTACGGTTATCCGACGAGCGGTAGTTGGATCCCACTCACTGGTGCTGAGACATTACGAAATGGGTCTTGTTCTGAATCTTATCGTTTTATCTCTGGTAAACAATCCAAAAAATCTGATTGGATTTTCGTAATTTTCCCTGACTGGGATTTGTCACCCGATAATATAACAACCAGCATACCGACCATAACGGACAAACCATTTGATGATTTCAGTACCTGATCAAGCAATGGTGGAGGGTAACCCCTACTGTGCCGGTGTGCTGCATGGATTCCACCGTGAACATAAGAGCTGAGAGGCTTCCAGGAGTATTCCTTAAACTCGATCAGCTTTTCAAATGGATCCTTTGGAGCTTTGTTATCAAGATCTTCTAGCATTTTACTGAGCATAGGGAGTTTGTCTGCTTTCTTCGGGCCATCTTTCCCCAGCTCATTCATTAGCTTTGAAATAGACGGGGCAGTGGCAGCATACAAGAGCCACATAGCTCTGACAAAAGACTCGTACTGAAGCCGGATAAGACCTATTGCCGATGTGAAATTTCCGGTAGCTAAAAGAATTTTCACGCTTTCAGCATGTTCGAAAGCCACACTACACATGATCTTGCTCGATATTATGCGGTCGGAATCATTATACGGCGGTAACTCAAGAAACTTGGTTAAAACGTTTTCCAATTCCGCTGAACGTTGCAGTATCTCGTTAATATTCTTACTCCTGCGGGACTCGTAGAAACTAAGCTAAAAGGACAATAACTTGGTAGCGGAAATCAATCGTTATCATGAAGAAACCCCGCCGAAGCGGGGCGCCTGACTCTAGGCCACCTCTTCCTCGGTTTTCCGCTCGTACACCTCTTCCCGATGAACTGAAATCTCCTTCGGTGCGGAAATACCGACCCGAATTTGGTTGCCTTGATCGTCGAGGATTATGACTTCGATGTCGTCACCAATGCGGATGGATTCTCCTGGTCTCCGTGTGAGTATCAGCATATATAGTCTCCCTTTCCTTGCTGAATAATTAGGAAATAAAAGACTACCATATTTCTGCTTAGTAGTGGATTCCTGAGTGTTTTAGTGTGATGACAAAAAACGACCCATAGTTGCCGGTCACCGTGGGTGCCCGGAATGACTTCCTTGTACTGAAAGCAGTCATTCCACGCCCGGGCACTGGACGGCAACTTTCGACCGTGCATGGGAATTCAGTTAATGAATCGTCCATGCTTGTCACTGTTCCGGCGCAGTTAATATTTCATGTTTCAGCTTTATATATTCCTTTCGCTTTGCCATGGAGTCCGGGATCAGTGTCGACTCGCCCATCATGTAGACCGCCATCATGCGTCCCCTGATTTCAGCTTGCTCCCTGGAAAATCCGGCCTCAGAGAACATCCAGGCCGCAGTTGAAAAGCGTCTCTTAAGCACCCGTTTGAAAACGTGGCTGGCGCTGGCATCCGTCTGAGCCCATTGCCAAATTGGCAGATCGTAACGCGCAAGGCCCTTGGACATGACGGTATTCATGAGATCCAAAATGCGCTTGGCAGGCGGGCCTGGATGGCGCTTTGCGGCGTCAAGGGCTACATTCGTCATTTCGTGTTCCCAGTATTCAAGCATCGCTTCGAGGAGTTCACGTCGATTCTTGAAGTGCCAGTAGAAACTACCAGTCGTTACCCCCAGCTGTTCGGCCAGGGGCGCAACCTTTACGGTGTCGATACCTGCCGTGCACTGGTTTAGTGCGGCCTTCAGCCAGTCGTCACGGGCCAATTGCATCCGCTTTCCCTGAACCATAGAGTTCTCTATTGACCTCTCTCTTCTCGCCGTGTTAATTAGTCACCCTATTATGAGCCATAGAGTACTCAATCGTAATACAGGCAAGCAAATGTTCTGCAAGAAAAGCCATTGACGGAGGATGAGAGTAATGCGCGCAATAAAGAGAATAGTGATGTTGGCATCCATGGCACTTGTCTCACTGATGTTCTACATGGTGGGTCACCTGGACAGTCGCGAAGGAAGAATGTTCGGATTCCTGGATGAGTCGTTCGCCGCTATGAAGACACCAGAAGTTTCCCCCACACTCGCCAGGGAAAGGGACACCTATTATCCGAACAGCGAGGATCTAGCCCCGGATGAAATGCGGGTGATCGCCTGCGGGACAGGTATGCCGACTACCCGTGCCGCCCAGGCTGCGGCCTGCTTCCTTGTCGAGCTCGGCAACGGCGACAAATTCATCTTCGACATCGGCACCGGAGCGGCCGAACGCATCTCGTCCCTGCAGATACCCTACGACTACCTCGATAAGATTTTCATTGGACATCTGCACGCGGACCATTTCGGTTCGCTGGGTGAAATGTTCATCGGCGGCGCGCTCATGGGGCGGCAGAAACCGCTCCGTGTCTGGGGGCCGACCGGTCGCACCCCTGAGCTCGGCACGGCGTATGCCGTGCAGAAGCTGAAGGAGATGTATACGTGGGACCTTGCAGGTCGCGTGGGTCTCGTCGACTTTCGTGGCTACTCGATCGAGGTCAACGAGTTCGATTACAAGGCCGAGAACGCCGTCATCTATGAGGACAACGGCGTCACCATCCGTTCGTTTCCCGCGATCCATTCACTCGACGGGCCTGTCAGCTTCAGTCTTGAGTGGAAGGGGCTGAAATTCGTCTTCGGCTCTGATAGTTATCCCAACAAATGGTTCCTGGAATACGCCAAAGATGCGGATCTGGCCGTACACGAGTGCTTTGTCGCTGCTCCCGATCTCGTCAGGAAGATGCGTTTCACACCAGAGAGCGCCTTGCTGGTCGGCACCCAGATCCATACCGCCCCGGAGGCCTTTGGAAAGATCATGACGGAGATCCAGCCGCGCATGGCGGTCGCTTATCATTTCTTCAAGGACTTTGACACGACGGCAGCTGTCAACGACCGGATTCGGACCACCTATGACGGGCCGCTGAGTCTCGCGGATGACTTCATGGTCTGGAATATCACCAAGGACGACATCCGGGTGCGGATGGCCGTCGTGGAGGAGCACACCTGGGCACCGCCCCTGGCGGGCGCCGCTCTGCCTCCTGGTGGAGACGCTGACAGGGAGAAGTACGGCAAGGAGATGGGCGTTCCTGTCGAATCGTTGGGTTACTCGGACTTTATCAAGGAAGGCCGGTGGGGAGGAGTCGACGAGGTACTCCGTGGGGTCTATCAAGAAGCCAGCGATGCGTTAGGTCAGAAGTTCGAGTATCCAGAGAGATAGACAAGTGGAATCTGACAAGCCGATGGAGTCGGTCCGGGAAACACTAACGAACTTTCCCGGTCACTCATCGGCATCGTTAGCCAGGCAATACAATCTTTTTTACAGAAGGAGTTGAATTTTGAAAACAAAAGATCTTGCCAAAACCCTGTTGTATGCATTTTGTCTGTTGAGTGCGGGGATGTCCCCGGTATATGCAGAAGAAGTAACGGAGCGGCGTGATGCATACGCGTATCAACTACCCAGCCTCGGTGAGCCAACCAGGCTGGCACAGGCCGACACCACAGCTGTTGGGCCAAAGGGTGATGGTGAGGACAAGGCACAGTCGGAACAATGTGCGGGATTTGCTAAAGATGATAATGCTGACGTTGGCGAGATAATAAAGGCAGGTTGTGAACCCACCTTGGCGCAGATGTCGAAGCTGATGGACAACCCGCTGGGTAATGTCGCCATGTGGTGGAACCAGTTTGACACCTACCGATTGGAGAATTCCGAGTTTAACGAGAACGAACTCCAGCACAGGTACACAATGATCCTGCAATGGCCGACAGCGACTGAATGACGACTGGAATCTTATCAACCGGGTCGATACCCACTTGCCTAGCGTGCCGCTGGACCAGGACAAGATCGATGATTTCGAGGTGCCCAGCCCCTCGGTTCCGCCGGGCGGCGGGCCAGTTCAGCAGCCAAGTGTAAGGCACTGGTCGATATCTTCGATGGCCGCACCACCGGGCTGGGTGAACCACGTACCTGGGTCTTTTTTCACCACGCGAGGGAATCGATGTCGGCGCGGGTAAATTCGTCTGGGGGGCTGGCTTTGACATCTCTGCCCCTACTGCAACCGACGATGTTCTGGGATCGGGCAAATGGTCAGCCGGACCTGGATTGCTCGGCGTCTACCTAGGGCCTAAGTGGAAAGTCGGGGCATTGGGTATGCACTTCTGGGACTTTGCCGGCGATAGCGATCGTGAAGATGTCAACCTGACCAACCTGCAATATTTCGCTTACTATAGCCTCAACAAAACGACGTCCATCGGTGCCGCACCCAACATCATCGCGAATTGGGAACAGGACAGCGACAATACTTTTACTGTACCAGTAGGTCTGGGCATCAACAAGACCTTCCAGTTCGGCAAGATACCGGTGAGGATCGGAGCCGAGGTTCACTATTCCGTTATCACACCAGATGACACAGTCGGTTCTCAATGGAATTTTCGCTTTTTCATCATACCGGCCGCACCGGCGGCGCTATTCAGCTGGATGCAATAGCGACTGTTGAGAGGGTGCTCTGATTCAGGGATTAGCTTCAGGTCGAGTGTAAGTATTGAATGAAAACCTTGATAAAAAGAGCTGTCTGCACCCTTGTGCTTCTGCTGATGGCACAAGGGGCCAGCGCAGCGGATGAGCAAGCCACATCGGTTAATGAGCAGGCACTGACCCTGCTCAAGCGGTCCGCCGACTTCATTGCCGGGTCTCGGACTATCAGTATCGCCGTTGAATACGGTTTCGATGCCGTGCAGGCCAGCGGCCAGAAGGTCGAGTTCGGGGGTACGCGCAAGATTATGGTACGCCGGCCGGACCGGGCACGGATTGAGTTTGCGCGTCGGGATGGCACTCAGGGCGAGCTTGTATTCAACGGGAAACAGGTCATTCTGGTCAATAAGAACGAAAAGCTGTACTCAATCGAAAACCGGTCGGGTGATGTCGGGACGGTCCTGGATTTTGTTGCCGATAAGCTTGGTGTGCCGATACCGCTGCGCGATTTCCTCGCCCCCGACCCTGCTGCCGTGTTGACACAGGGGCTGGTCGCCGCGCGCTATGGCGGTGAAGCGACGATCGCAGGTTTGCCCTGCGATCACCTTGCGTTCCGTACAGATGCCGTAGACTACCAGGTCTGGATCAGCAGGGGCGAGCAACCGTTGCCACGGCGGTTGGTCATTACCTACAGGGAAGCGGAGGGACAGCCCCAGTTCTGGGCGCAGTTTGTCAAGTGGGATATCAATCCCGAGCTGGGTGATTCGCTGTTTGTCTATGAACCCGTTGATGGCGCTGAAGAGATACCCTTTATCGCACCAAAGTCAGTATCGACGGCAATGGGCGGTGGGCAATGAGTCGGCGTACAGGAACTTTCCGCTGGATACCGGGTTTAACGGTGCTGGTGGCTTCATTGGCCATGCTCGGGAATGATCTTGTGCTGGCACGTAAAGGTGGTGGCGGCGGTGCAGGCATGTCCCGCGGTGGTCCGGCTGCGAGTGGCTCGGTGCGTCCACGGCCTGCCCGGCAGCCGAATAAGCAGCCTGATGTCCGCGACAGCCGCCGTGACGTAAAGCAGGACGTACGCGATGAGCGCCGTGAAATAAAGCAGGATGTCCGCGATGAGCGGCGGGACGTGAGAGATGAAATTCGCGATGAGCGCGAGGACCACCGTGAATGGCACGAGGATCGCTGGAAGCGCCGCGCGGGTGCGGCCCTGACGGTCTCGGCCTTTCGCGCGCTGACCTGCACCACGAGTACCATTGTCGTAGGCAGTGTTACGTACTACCGCTGCGGTGGCACCTGGTATCAACGGGCCCACCAGGGTGGAGACGTGGTCTACATCGTGGTGACGGCACCGGCTGGTTATTAGAAGCATACATGGGTAAGGTCTAGCATTCCATTCGTCGAGTCCTGTAAGAGCGGCGCCCTTCGCCACGATTAGTCGGCAAACCTGTCGAGATCAGGAAACCACTCCTGCAAATACTATTGGAATATTAGGCCTGATCCCTGTGACAACATGAGAGTGAATCCGATATGAGTGAGGGTCTAACTGCCTGGCTGAAACACCCACTTGTCAATATGGTTATCGGATTCCTTTTGACCGGCGTCCTGGGCACCGCGATAACCCAGCATTTCCTGGACCAGCGCGAGCAGGAGAGGCTGCGCGCCCAGGTAGCCCTCGATACGAAGCAGGCGATTCAGCAGTTCTCCAAGCTCAATGAGGAGCGAAAAGTGCGTGCGGAGATGTTGCTGCAAGCTCTGCGCAGCGGCTCGAGTGACGACGAGGTGACAAACCGCCAGGCAGGAGCATGAAACGGCTTATGTGGCGTGGAGCGTGGAACGTCCGGGTACGCTTTTGCTCTTTCGCGACCTTCTCTCCAGTGAGAACTATCAGTTCGTCGAGACTGGATTCAAGGAGAGCCTGGTGGGAAAGGTATTCAGCCCCATCAGGCTTTGCCTGACCACGGCCCTCGGTCATGGTGAAGACAGTGCAGCAGTTAACAGAACGCTTGAGGCTTGTCGAATCGACGAGCTACTTGAGCTCTCGAGTACATGCAGCCTGGCGCTGGCAGCTGCCGTTTCCGACCTCGCCGAAACACGCAGTGAATGGGTTTCAACAGAGGCGACAACGGAGCTGCAGAGACGGGCCCGCGATTCCATTGGGAAGCGGTGCCCATGAGTCATCTGTTTAAGAATTCGGATTACTCACCAGGATGATTCACCTGTTTTTTCGAAGAACGTTTTTTCTTTTTGTTGTGCTGGGTATAGCGCCTGCAGCTGATGCAGACTGGATCAATCTGACGGGGGCAGAGACCTCGCCCAATATCGCCGAAATCTATGTGCTCGATGACCAGGTGAAACTGGTTCTCGAAGTGTATATCGGTGACCTGGACAAGTTCGAAGAGCTGGTGCCCGACGGGTGGCTGAAAGATTCTGCAGCTGAGCGGCCTGATGCCGAAGCGCGTATTAAACACTTCGCCGAACAGCGCTTTCAGTTTGTGACTGAAACTGGTGAAAAATTACCCGCACAGCTGCAGCTGGTGGAACCCAGGAATGCGTAAGGATCGCCGGTCGCCGTTTGCCGGCATGATCAACCCCATGACACGGCAGCGCGTACCGCAGGCGCCGCAGGATAAACGGGTGTTGTATGCGGAAATCATCTATCCGTATGCGACTAAGCCCAGGGAACTGACGATTATTCCGCCTCTCGATGAAGAAGGGCGCGCACAGGTCAGCATCGGTTTTATCGCCTACCACAAGGCGGTTCCTGTCATCGATTTCCGTTACCTTGGCGCAGCGGCACATCTGCGGCTGGACTGGGAGGATCCCTGGTACTCGAAGTTTGACAATCCCAACCTCAAGCGGCATCACAAGTCGGCGTTGATGTCGTTTCTCTATGTGGAACCCTTCGAGGTACGCCACGAGATTCTCACAAGGGTAAAGGATCTCGAAAACTGGATGGAGCTGGGCTTGCGCGGCGATGAATACATCGAAGTCGACGAACTGGAACCACTCAAGCAGCGCATTGGTGATTTCCTGCTTACCAGGAACCCCGTGCTGGTGGATGGCCAGGCGCTGAAGCCAATTCTGGATCGTGCCAATTACGTCAAGGTGGGCATAACCGGCATTCAGCTGGTCGAAAAACCGCAGCGGCTGGAAGTTTCGACGGCCATTGTCGGCGTTATTATCGCGTACATTACCGAGGGATTGCCGCAGCAGGTGACGGTGGACTGGCAGCTGTTCACCGACCATGTACAGCAAGTGCCGGCAATTGCGACGGATCCGGCCGGGCCGCTGCCGTCGTTTGTGAGCCCGGATGATAATGTGCTGACCTGGACCAACTTTCTCAAGAACTACCAGATGCCAACCGTCCGGCAGGTCGCGGTTGCCGATACCCTGGGTGATGTGAAGATACCGCTGGGTTCAATACTCTTTGCGGCCGCCATACTGCCCGTTGGCTGGCGACTCCGGGCGGCCAGACGGGAAGGCAAGCCGCTTGTGACCCTGTCTGTCGTGACCCTGGTACTGCTGTGCGGGGCCCTGGTGTCTTATCCCTACGCGCAGGTCAGTGTTGCCAGACCGGCGCTGATGGCGGGTGATCTGGATGACGCGCAGGCACAGCAGTTGTTGCAGGCGCTGCTGAAGAACGTCTACCGGGCTTTTGATTTTCGCGATGAAAGCGATGTGTACGATAAGCTGGCCCTGAGCATCGAGGGTGATCTGCTGACCGACATCTATTTGCAGAACCGCAAGTCGTTTGCGGTGCAGAAGGCGGGTGGCGCACAAGCCAAGGTCAAGGACGTCGACATACAGCACGCCCAGGCCGAGCGGCAGGTAGGCGATACGCCAACCTACGCGATCCGCGGACAGTGGACGGCCACCGGTACGGTGGGCCACTGGGGGCATGTGCATACGCGCAGGAACCAGTATGATGCGATTGTCACCGTAAAAGCCGATCAGGGTGACTGGAAAATATCGGGGATGGAGCTGCTGGAAGAACAGCGTATTGATCCAACGGCGCCTGGCGCCACAGTAGCGCGCTGAGTCATTCAACAGGAGAAAGAAACTATGAACTCACACTACAACACAGCCATCCGCGCATTGATCGGCTTGCACTGCAGCGCTACTGGCGCAGGCTGCCCAGGCGGCAGGTTTCTATATTTCCGAAGTGGGCACACCGGGCAGCCTGGGGACGGCGGGTGTGGCAAATCCCGTCAACACAGTTTCCGCCGACTCATCCTGGACCAACCCGGCCGGCATGACAGGTTTGCAGCAGGATGAAATGCTTGCCGGACTGCAGGTGCTGCTGCCTAAAATCGAGTTTGATTCGTCGGTGGCTGAGGCCAGCGGCAGCGATGGTGGCAACGCCGGCAATATCGCGGCGATTCCGGCTTTCTTTATGGTCAAGAAGTTGAATGACCGGATGCGGCTGGGATTCTCGCTGGTGGCCCCACAGGGGGGAGCGATGAATTTCGGTGACGATTTTGTCGGCCGATACGGGGCCACCAAAGTCAACGCTGGCCGCGATAGGGGGTTCGCCATCCATCGCTTACAAGGTCAACGATCGCCTGTCGCTGGGGGGTGGTGTTTCGATTATTTATACGCAGTTTGAACAGAGCATTGCTATTAACCAGAGCGCACCGTTCCCTGGGCAGGGCTCATCACCGGACGGTAAGGTCAAGTTCGATAATATGACCGATCTGGGTTATCAGCCGTTCGCGGGTTTAACTTATTACCTGTCAGATAATCTCATGCTGGGTGTCGTCTATCGTGCCGAAATGGACGTCAATCTAAAAGGGGATCTCAACTTCCGCAACCTGGCATTTCCGACGCCGCCCGCTAATGACATAGAAATCGACTGGGATAACCCCCAGTTACTCAAAGCGGGATTGCGCTACGAGTTTGCGCCGGGCAAGCGGCTGATCTTCAGTGCGGACTGGGAGGACTGGTCGGCATTCAGCAAGAATCAGCTGGCTATTACCGGCGGGGTGCTTAACCCGGCGGGCGTGCTGGAACGAAATTTCAAGGATACCTGGAGTGCTGGTGTTGCGTTTATCGATGGGAGTAACAAGACCCACGGCTATTCCGTCGGGTTTTCCTACGACAGTTCACCGGTTAGACAATAAGGACCGCACCATCGATCTGCCTTTCGACGAGACATACAAGCTTTCTGCCGCCTACGGCTGGAAGGGCAGCAAGCAACTGGATTTCGCGCTGGGTGGTACGCTTATGTACTTCGGTGAAGGCAAGGTCGACCAGACGGCACAGGGCGTACGCTTCAAGGGAAAATTCGATACCAACATGGCGTTATTCCTGGGCGGTACGCTGCGCTATCATTTCTGATCTTTATGATCAGTATTGAGTCATTGCACTTCGCTTATCCGCAAGACGGGTTCAGCCTGCGGATCCCGGCATTCTCCGTCCCGGCCGGTCAGAAGCTCGCCGTCATCGGTCCCAGCGGTTCGGGCAAGACCACGCTGCTCAACCTGATTGCGGGGATATACCCACCCCATACCGGGCATATTCAGGTCGCCGGTATCCCGGTTCACGCACTTTCCGATGCCGGCCGCCGCGACTTCCGCATTACGCAGATCGGTTTTGTTTTCCAGGACTTCGAACTGCTGGATTATCTCAGCGTACTGGATAATATCCTGCACCCCTATCGTATTACCCGTGCCCTGAAGCTTACGCCTGAGGTGCGTCAACGTGCCCGCGACCTGGCCGGGCAGATGAGGATTGGCGACAAACTGCAGCGCCATACCGGCGACCTGTCCCAGGGTGAGAAACAACGCGCGGCCATCTGCCGGGCGCTGTTACCGCAGCCGAAACTGATTCTGGCCGATGAAGCCACCGGCAATCTCGATCCCGACAACAAACTGCATATTCTCGACCTGCTGTTCGAGGCGGTCGATCAGCACGGTGCCACACTACTGGCCGTCACCCATGACCACGAGCTGTTGCCGCGTTTTGACCGCGTGGTGGATTTTAACGATTTTCGCAGCGGGAGCGCTGTGTGATCGACAGCTTTTATATTGCCTGGAAATACCTGGTATTCAGTAAAGCACGCAGCGCCACCCTGGTCGCCTGCATCACCCTGATCGCGGTGCTGCCACTGGCGCTGGAAGTTATCCTGGATGAAAGCGAGCAGCAACTGGTGGAGCGGGCGGCGCACACGCCATTGCTGGTCGGCGCCAGGGGCAGCGCGCTGGACCTGGTGATGAACAGCCTGTATTTCGCCGACGAAGTGCCGCAACCCATTACCCTAGCCAGCGCCGATGAAATCACGGCCACGGATCTGGCGTTTGCCATTCCCTTGTATGTGCGCTTCCAGGCGCGCGGTTTTCCGATTGTCGGCACCACGCTCGATTATTTCGATTTCCGCCAGTTGCGACTGGCAGAAGGAACACTGTTCGGCATGTTAGGCGAGTGCGTCATCGGCGCCGCCGTCGCCCGGCAGCTGGGGCTGAAACCGGGCGACAGCCTGCTGTCATCACCGGAAACCGTCTTCGACCTGGCCGGTGTCTACCCGTTGAAGATGCGCGTAGCCGGGGTGCTGGCGCCCACCCACAGCGCCGATGACCTGGCGGTCCTGGTAGACGTAAAGACGGCCTGGGTCATCGAAGGATTGGTCCACGGTCACGAGGATGTCACCCGCAGCCGCGACAGTTCTGTCATTATCGAGCGTAGTGAAAGCAACGTGACCGCCAACGCCAAGCTGATGCAATACACGGAAATCACCGCAGCGAATATCGAGGCTTTTCACCTGCACGGCAATCCTGCGGACTACCCACTGACCGCAGTCATTGCCTTGCCCCACGACGACAAAGCCGCGACGATTCTGCGCGGGCGCTACCAGAACACCGACAGCCTTTACCAGATCGTGCCCCCTGCGGATGTCATCGATACCCTGATGACCAACATTTTTCGCATCCGCAACGTGCTTGACGCGGTGATCCTGTTCGTCGGACTGGCCACGCTGATGGCGCTGGTGCTGGTGTTTGCACTGTCGCTGCGCCTGCGACAGCGCGAGATCGATACCATATTCAAGCTTGGCTGCAGCCGCCTGACCATTGCTCAGCTGCTGGGCGCGGAGATTGTAATTATTGCAGCGTTCAGTGCAGCGCTGTGCCTGCTGATTCTTGCGGTGGTTGCACACTATGATCAACAGCTGGTCAGAGCGCTGTTTATCTAGTTGAAAGCAAGAGGGCGGTTTGTGCTGAGGCTGTGCACAGTCCGGTATTCGCTGCTCAAGGAGATATTAAGGAGCATATGATGAGACGCTGTATTTTGACCCTAATGGGATTTCTGCTTATTTTGTCCTCTTCATCGTTGCGCGCCGCGGAGCCGTTGACCGTCTATACCGTCAACTACCCGCTGCAATACTTCACCCAGCGCATCGCTGGCGACCACGCGCAGGTGGTTTTTCCGGCGCCCGCCGATGTCGATCCGGCCTTTTGGATGCCCGAACGCAAAACCATCAGTGAGTACCAGCAGGCCGATCTGGTCATGTTGAACGGCGCAGCGTATGCCGGCTGGGTCAGCAAGGTGTCATTGCCACGGCTGCGCCAGGTCGATACGTCAAAGGCTTTCAAGGATGGCTTGATCATGGTTAAAGATACCGTCACCCACAGGCACGGCCCGGCCGGCGAGCATTCGCATACGGGTACGGCATTCACGACCTGGCTGGATTTCTATCAGGCGGTGCAGCAGGCAGAGGCGATTGCCGAGGCGCTTTCCAGGAAACAGCCCGAACATAAATCGGAGTTCGAAAAAAATCTTGCGGCTCTGCGCAAGGATCTGATGGCGCTGGACCTCGAAATACAGCAGTCCGTTGCCACAAAACCGCGCCAGCGCCTGTTCGCCTCGCACCCGATCTATCATTACCTGGCCCGACGCTACGAGCTGCATATAGAAGACATGGTGTGGGAGCCGGACGATATGCCGAACGATCAGCAGTGGCAGCAGCTGTGGCTGGTGCAGGAGGGCTTCCCGGCAGACTGGATGCTATGGGAAAAACAGCCACTCTCGGAGATCGTACAGCAACTCGACAGTATGGGAATCGGCATTGCCGTTTTTGACCCCTGTGCCAACCGTCCTGCTAGCGGCGACTTTCTCAGTGTGATGCATGACAATATCGCCAATTTCCGGCGGGCTTACACAAATTAGGCGACTCGGCTCAGACAGACATTATCGCTACTCGTAGCGCCTGTGAGCATACCCCATCATCTGTATCTCAATTACCTATTACATTACTAAACTTGCCGTTCTTTAGAATTCAACGAATGACTTTTCATTGGCTGTCGGAAGTACAGACTGCCCTATGGGAACGTCCGGAGTTGCGGCATCTGAGACATTCCCGGGAACAACGTGAATGTCCGGTTTTGGCCGAAAATTGTCATCGCACTAAAACACTTGGTTATTAAATTTTGGATAGCAGAAAGTGTTTCAGCAGCGCTATGGATCCTTATCGAGGCTTGTGTTTGCCTGACTTCAATAGGGTACCGAGCTGCAGCTTTCCCTTCCCGAACCGTTCCGCGACACGATCCAGGGTCTCCAGCAGCCGATCATCTTTTTCGCTTTCCTGAGGCTGATCGAAGAGGTCGGCCTGTGTCGGCTCGGACTCGATCTGTTGCCAGCCGCTGATGCCCACTCCGATAAGCCGCACCGGCTTGCGTGGCAGGTTGCCGTTAAGAAAAAGCGACCAGGCCTCCCGCAGGATCACCCGTTCGTCGTGAGTCGGAATGGGGAGTTTGTGCTGGCGGGTGTGGGTCTCGAAACCTGTGAAGCGGATCTTCAGCGTCACCACTGCACCGGAAAGTTGTTCTCTGCGTGCTGTCGCGGCGACCTCGGCTGCCAGGTTATGCAAGACATTTCGCAGGATGTCGTGCTCCCGGACGTCCTCTTCGAAGGTGGTCTCTTTGGAAATGCTTTTGCGGCCCCGATCGGGTACCACTTCAGCTGAAGCGATCCCCAAAGCCTGTTGTTGAAAGCTCGTCGCAGCTTTCGTCCCCAGGTGTTCCTCCAGGGTTCGCAGCGGGACAGCACGCAGCTGTGCGACGGTTCCGATCCCGAGGCGCGAGAAGATCTTCTGGGTCTGACGGCCCAGACCGCGCAGGTTGGCCACCGGCATGGGCGCGAGGAAGTCCAGGACTTCGTCCGGGAAGACTACCATCAGCCCATCGGGTTTTCGGTGTTCGGATCCCAGTTTTGCGATCAGGCGGTTTGGACCTATGCCCACTGATGCGCTGAGTCCCGTTCCCTCCAGGATGCGGTGCTTGATCTCGGTCCCGATCGCCTCGGGTGATCCGAGTAGTTTTTCCAGTCCCGTCAGATCCAGATAGGCCTCGTCGACTGAAACGGGTTCGATGACGGGGGTGATGGTCCCCAGGATCTGGAATATTTCCCGAGAGACCCGCAGGTATTTCGCCATGTCGGGACGCAGATAAACCGCATCCGGGCAGCGGCGGTAGGCCTCGGCAATGGGCATGGCTGAGTGGATGCCGAATGCCCGGGCCCGGTAGTTCGCAGCTGCCACCACGCCGCGGTGGCCGGGGAGGGCACCGACCACCACGGGCCGGTCGCGGTACTCGGGGCAGTCACGTTGCTCGACGCTGGCATAGAAATGCATCGAGATCGGCATGCCCGACCCAGCGTTGTACCCTGCGAGAGTGCGTCACCGACGATGACCCTTCATAAAGCCGGCAGATTTCTGACCGTTGCAATCCACATTATCCGACCCGCGGTTTTTCGTCACTGCTCATGCTATCAATAATGCCTGCAGAACACAGCGTTAGCGGCCGAGGCATTCAGCAACGACCAATCCGATTTTCGAGCTGTCCACAGAATCCATAGCCCTTGACCGTCACGGTGAAGCGAGCCCGAAAGCTCGCGCAGCCAAGGGCGGGGCCGCTTCAGCGGCGGCTGTGGAATCTGTGGTCAGGTCGATGTGTGCCGAAGGACGATACCACGCTCAATATGCGAGCGGTATGACAGGCCTGTGCCTGGCAAACCCCTCGCCCCGAGCGAAGCCGCCATCGTCACTAGTAAGCGAAGCGGGGTAGTGACGATGGCGCCAATCCCAGAAATGACGCACGAAGCCGGCGGAATTCTTCAGTGACAGGCCAGTGATGACCACCCATACTGGAACCCAGACCAACGATTTTAACCGTGGCCACTGCGTGTATCAGTGGCAATAGAGCGCAACCGGATCATTCGAAGCGCTGCGGCTTTGGGCCGTTGATCCATCTTCCAACCCAAACCGATCACCGAATCGGTTCATCCCCGCAGGCACCGGCCTGCCATCCAATCCACGAGCCGAGATGCCCGCCTTTGGCGGTGCCGTTGAGGTTCATTTTCCCTGAACCGCGGATCCGTTCCGCTCCTTTGAAAGGAGGTGTGTGATGAAACCACCCTGAAAGAAGGCCCGTAAGGGCATGTTGGTCCACGTCGGACCTATCCCCTCCGGGGAGAACCGGCGTTGCCTACGACCAGGCAGCTTCAGGTCGCATGGGAGTGGTGTCCCATGACCGTACCGCCTGAGCGGGACCGGATGGCTACGGCCACCGGTTAGGTCAGAAACACTTATCAGACAGAGACAACACTGTGAGAGATCTGAACTACCAACTCAAACAACTCTGCCGCCGCAACAAGGACGGCAGTTTTACGACCCAGCGGGATCGGGAGCGTCTGCTGACCCAGATCGCCAATCAGCTTCATGCCCTGGGTTACCGCCATATGAGTGCCCTGTCGCTCAAACCCAAACATGTCGAGGCCCTGGTCAAGGGCTGGCAAGCTGAGGCATTGTCGGCCGGGCGCGATGAAAAACCGGTTGGCGGCCATCCGCTGGTGGGCGCAGAAGGTCAATCGCCAGAATGTCGTGGCCCGCTCGAACGATCACTACGGCATCCCGAACCGGCAGTTCGTGACCAACTCCTCGAAGGCCAAGGACGTTGACCTGCAGGATCTGGATCGGGTGCGGATCCCCGAATCCGGATGAGTCTCGAGTTGCAACAGGCCTTTGGTCTGCGCCGGGAGGAAGCGATCAAGTTCATGCCCGACTACGCGGACCGGGGAGACTATATCCTGCTCAAGGCGACCTGGACCAAGGGCGGGAAGGCGCGGGCCATTCCGGTGAGAACCATCGAGCAGCGCGAGGTACTGAATCGGGCACACAGGCTGGCTGGCAAGGGATCGATGATTCCCAGTGCGAAGAACTACCGGCAGCAACTGCGTGTGTATGAGGCCGAAACCTCACGGGCAGGGCTTTCCCGGATGCATGGCCTGAGACATGCCTATGCCCAGAACCGTTACCAGGAGTTGACCGGCTGGTTGGCACCGGCGGCGGGTGGCACCTCGGTGAAGACCCTCACGCCGGCACAAAGAGAGATCGATCAGCGGGCACGTCTGACCATCAGTCGGGAGCTCGGTCATGAGCGCACCCAAATAGTAGGAATTTACGTAAATTGAGCAGGGTCGAAAAAAACAACGCAGCACTTTGAACCCGTTTTCTCTTTCTCGATTCAAAGTTGGACTTCAGGATACCGGTTCATCGTGTTCTAAGCGCTATCCCCGACTCGATTGGAAACAGATTTCAGCATGACGACACATTTACTCAATACAAGTTGTCCGGTTTGGGTGATGGCGGCGTGGACCGCACTGACCTCACCGGTGGTTCAGGCCAGTGAGATACAGGTGGGCCGCTATACTCTGCAGTCGACCGCCCCCACCGAAGCCCAGGCCGATCTGCTGGCCGCTACACTGACTATCCGTTTTCCGGATCACATCCAGACGATCGGTGAAGCGGTAGATTATCTCCTCCAGCACAGCGGTTATCGGCTCGCTGATCCAACCGCCATCGATCCCGCAGCTCAGGCGCTTTTAGCGTTGCCTCTGCCGACAGTGCATCGGCATCTGGGCCCAATGCCATTGCATCGGGCGCTGGAGACGCTGGCAGGACCGGCGTTCCGTCTGATTCAGGATCCGGTCCATCGACTCGTGTCCTTCGAATTGTGTGCAAAGGAAGGGGGGAAATAGCCGGTATGGAACCGATTATTCTCGTCGTGTTGCTGTTTGGTGCCTTCACTCTGGGGGCAGAGTTGGGAGATACCCCCGAAGCAAAGACACCCGAACCCATTACCGAGCAGCAACTGGAAAAGACAGAGAGAAGGGCATTACAACTGAACCTGGAGGCCTGTCACTCAAAGCGGCCGTTGGTTATCTACCGCGACCTGACGATTCCGGTCCATTCGAAACCGACTCGGATGCGGTCGTCGTCCGATCGTCCGGTATCAGAAAACGCTGATGACTAAGCGGGCAGTAGCCACTGCCGGGGGTTTTCTGCTGTTGGCAGCCACCTCGGTATTCGGTGTCGGGCGCACAGATACCTCGATGGCGGAGACCGCTGTGACCGACTCTTCGAATGAGGTCGTCCCCTTATCAACCACGGAACGGACCCGGGCCCGCGCCTGGGGTCTATCGAAGACCGAATGGCGGCGTTACCAACAATTGATGCAAGGCGTTCGTGGCAGTGTCAGTCCATCCACGATATCGCCCCTCGAGGTACTCGGTATCCATTCGCGCGATGAGACGGAACGTGACGGTACGCGGAGGCCTGGGCGCAGACCATGTATGAGGATGCCGAGCGTATTCTTGCCTTCCAACACGCCTATGATGCGGCCTTGAAACGCCTGTATCCGAATGAACCCCTGATCAATACCAAACGGTTGCCTGAGAAGACGGCAGCGGCGAATCCCCTTCAGCCGGCGGATCGGCTGTTGTTCTTCACCCGCCCCGCGTGTGGGGTCTGTGACGTGCTGCTGGACAAACTGTTGCAGCGAATCCATGAGGTCGGCGGGATCGATATCTACCTTACTGACATCACCCCGGGTGATGACGTCGCCGTGCGGGAATGGGCGTTGACCCATCGGATCGATCCCGACTGGGTGCGTAGCGGAAAGATCACCCTCAACCATGATGGGGGTGCCTTGCACAGCCTGACGAACGGGCAAAGCGAGGTCCCTTATCTTTTACGCCGTCGAGGAGCGGATCTCTCACCGCTGCGGGCATCGGATCTGTAGACGATGGACCGATTACGATGCTTGAGGGTTGTCAGACTCCTGATTGCTGGCCTGGTATTTTCAGGGACATGCCGGAGCGCAGACTCGGTGCCAGCGGGGTACCGAACTGTCGCCAAGGAATACGGGATTCCTCATAGTCTGCTTTATGCATTGGCCCTCACCGAGAGCGGTAAACAAATTACACCGACGGGCGAGTACCGGCCCTGGCCATGGACCCTGAACGTCGCAGGTCAGGGTTACTTCTTCGAATCCCGGCTGACGGCCTGGCAGGCACTCACGGCGCATCTAACAGACGGGACAAGGTCCATCGATATCGGCCTGATGCAGGTCAACTGGCGTTATCACCAGCCCGACTGGGATCCCCTGGCAGGCACTCGATCCCTATCACAACCTGCGGGTCGGTGCCCAGATACTTCAAGACTGTTACCAGACGGACAGGACTGGTGGTCCAGTGTCGGTTGCTACCATGCACCGGACAACCCGCAAACGGGCCGATCGATACCGCCATCGGGTCCAGTCCCGATGGCAGCGCATCGATCATGCCGGATAAAACGATGCAGCGATCCTCTCGCCATGGGTCAGGCCTCCTGGCCAGCTTTATGTTGTACCTGCTGGTCTGGCGGAAGCTGAGCTCGAGATTGTCTATGACAGTGGTAATACCCAACCGATCGCTCCTTTTCTCAAGACCTTCGACAAGTCCGAAGTTCCCTCCAATCCTGTCCTCGAAGTCAACAACACCTCAGCTTGGCGCAGCCGATCTCCAACCCATACTGCCCATTCGCTCCCCCGGTCTCACCCCAGGGCGGGTTCAGGTCCGATCTCACGGCAGGCCATTTAGCCGCCCTTTCTTCCTGATCGGATCGGATGCACGCTCCCGCCAGTGGCTGCACAATCACCGGGATCGGCTCAAGGAAATCGGTGCCGTGGGGATGCTGGTCCAGGCTGATACCCTGAGAGGATCTGAGCACCATTGCCGAGTTGGCAAACGGTCTGTCCATCCTGCCGGCCTCGGCAACCGATATCGGCTCAGGCGCTCGGGATTAAGCATTATCCTGTCCTGATTTCCGCCAAAGGCATCGAGCAGTGAGCCGGCATCCCATCGAGGCGCTGCTGCGACCCCCGGTCGAGCTCTGGTCGATGCTGGTGGCCTTTGCTACTGCCACCATCGCTGTGCTGGCGCCCTGGGCCCTGATGATGCCACCGGGTGTGGCCTATGGCGCCGGCGCCATACTTTCGATTATTGGCCTTATCCGGGGCCGACAGGCCTGGCGAGTACTGCGCTACCAGCGCAACATGCGCCGGTTGCCCACCTACCGATTACGATCGAACAAGATCCCCCTCAGTCGTCGTAAACTCTTTCTGGGCCGCGGCTTCCGCTGGTCCCAGAAGCACACCCAGCGCCTGCGCGATACTATTCGCCCGGAAGTTCAACACTACGTCCAACCGGGATCCCTCTATCACTGGGCCCGCCGCAAGGAAGTGGCCTGGGAGTCCGTGCCGGTCCTGCGACTTGCTGGCGCATTTGTTTCGAACACGTGCCTGGTGGAATCCGTTGGCGCCCTTACCTGCGGTCGGTGGCAAGCCGGCCCTGCATGCGGTCGAACCAGACGAACAGGCGGTCTGGATGGATATCGGCGAACGGGTAGGGCACACCCTGGTGCTGGGCACCACCCGAGTCGGGAAAACCCGCCTGGCCGAAATCCTGATCACCCAGGATATCCGCCGCGGGGACGTGGTGATCGTCTTCGACCCCAAGGGGGATGCCGGCCTGTTGCGGCGGGTGTATGCCGAGGCCAAACGGGCCGGGCGGGCCAATGATTTCTATATGTTCCATCTCGGGTTTCCGCAGGTCTCGGCCCGCTACAACGCCATCGGCAATTTCTCGCGTATCACCGAGGTGGCGACCCGCATCGCCAACCAGCTCCCCAGTGAAGGCAACTCGGCCGCCTTCAAGGAGTTCGCCTGGCGCTTCGTCAACATCATCGCCCGGGCGTTGGTCGCCCTGGACCGTCGTCCCGGACTACCAGCAGGTGCGCCGCTACATCAATGATATCGAACCCCTGTTCGTTGAATACGCCAAGGCCCATCTGGATCAGCACGGCGTGGAGGATTGGAAAACAAAGGTAGAAGAACTGGCGGGTACCATCAAGGAACGCAACCTGCCCCCCGCACTGCGCGGCCGAAGTATTGATGCTATTGCCCTGATGCGCTTTCTCCAGACCCAGGATGGCTATGACCCGGTGCTCGATGGCTTGATCTCGGCCTTCAAGTACGACAAGACCTATTTCGACAAGATCGTCAGTTCCGTCGGTCCCCTGATGGAGAAGCTCACCACCGGCAACATCGCCGAACTCATTTCTCCTGACTATCTGGATGAGAACGACTACCCGGCCCATCTTCGAGTGGATGGAGGTGATTCGCCGCAAGGGGATCGTCTACGTGGGGCTGGATGCCCTGACCGATACCACGGTGGCCAGCGCGGTGGGAAACTCCATGTTCGCCGATCTGGTCTCCGTCGCCGGGCACATCTACAAGCACGGTGTGTCTGGTGAGTCCATGGAGACGCCGCCCACCATCTCCCTGCACGCCGATGAGTTCAACGAGCTGATCGGCGATGAGTTTATCCCGCTTATGAACAAGGCGGGTGGGGCGGGATTTCAGGTGACTGCCTACACTCAGACCTGGTCGGACGTGGAGGCACGTATCGGTAATCGGGCCAAGGCGGGGCAGGTGGCCGGCAACTTCAATACCCTGATCATGCTGCGGGTCAAGGAACTGGCCACCGCGGAGATGCTCACCGAGCAGCTGCCGAAAGTGGAGGTGTTCACCCTGATGAGTGTCTCCGGGGTGGATGATTCTTCGGAACCCGGCTCCGGTGTCGATTTCAAGTCCCGCAACGAGGATCGAATCAGTGTCTCCGAGGTTCCCCTGCTTACACCGGCGGAGCTGGTGACCCTGCCCAAGGGACAGGCCTTTGCGCTTGCTGGAGGGCGGGCAGCTCTGGAAGCTGCGGATGCCGTTACCGGTCGAAGACAGCCGAGATGCCGGAAAATCTCACCGAGATCGCCAACGAGATGGCACGCACCTACATCACCAACGATCACTGGTATCGGGTGCAGGAGCCCTGGTGGGCGGCCGTGGCGGATGTCACCGACCCTGCGGTTGAGGCGGAGGTGTCGGATGGCTGAAGCCGTTGCCGATCCACGCCGCAGGGTCGTACAAGATGGGCTGATCTCGAAAACCCTGACGGCCACGGCGAAGGTCATCCAATGGTTGCTGCTCTCACTTGTGTTTTCCATCCTCATCGAATGGGCCGGCATGATGCTCTGGTGGCCGGACGAAGGAATTGAGCACAGCCGCACCATGCTCGCCAGGGAGATCAGCTATCTCGATACGGATTTTCGACGAAGCGTCGTGACATCCGATCCGGCACGGTTCGCCAAACGGTTTGCCGATAACACCTACCACATCCTGTTCGAGGTGACGCGGTTGGTGGATTTCATCCAGTGGGTCTCACCACCACCGGCGACAAATGAGCGAGGACTTCGGGTTACCCTGCACAAGATCTACCATCCCATAGCCGAGTTCGTGATCGCGATGATGCAGGTGACCCAGGTCTTCTCGGTGCGCCTGGCGATTCTCACCCTGGCCATGCCGGTGTTTCTGCTGTTCAGCCTGGTGGCTTTGGTGGATGGGTTGGTGCAGCGGGATCTGCGTCGATGGGGTGGGGGAAGGGAGAGTTCGTTCGTCTATCACTACGCTAAAAAGGCAGCGCTGCCTCTGGTGGTGATGTCCTGGGTGGTTTATCTGGCCATGCCGTTCAGTCTGCACCCGACTTTCATTGTCTTGCCCTTTGCCGCGATGTTCGCGCTGAGTGTGGCGGTTACCGCCAGCACCTTTAAGAAATACCTTTGAGTGGTGTTGCTTGTTGAATGGCGCTAAGTCAGTTTGGACGCGTCGGTAACACGCGAGCAAAGGAAGGGACTAAGAAGTGGCTTGGTTTTTACAAGATCTATACCCAGCAAGATAACGGGCCGGCAGCACCAGGCTGCCAGCCCTTTTCTATTGACCTGACTGAGTAGATCTCAGGCGCCGTAGATCAGATCGTCAGAGAAATCCCGATCATCCACAAACCGATCCGTTGAGTCGGACATCGACGGATTCAGCATCTCGTCCCGGCTGTAAAGAAAATCGGTGCTGCCGTCGCTCTGTACCGGTCCGGTGGTGACGTAAGGCTGAGACGGGCTGGAGGCTACTGCGCCCCCACCATAAATCATATCGCCTTCGGAATCGCTCTGTACGCCCCGGGCCAGGCTGCTGCCGGCAAACAAAAGGGAAGCGGTCATGATGGCGGTAGTGGCTATGGTCTTTTTCATGGTTGTTCTCCAGTTGGTTAATTAGCGTTTGCAAGTAGTTACGCATCTTCGAATGCTTTGGATCACTGCTTGGTCCCCTTGGCGTTCATGCTTGCGGTGATACATTGCAGGTGCCGTGCCAACTTTCGAAAAACACGAAATAATGCATTATAAACAATGAGATATGATGATTTACGCTTGTACGCGCTATCGCCTGAATGCAGGAGCGACATTAACGTTCTGTGGAAACGGGATGTATCGAATTGTTAACCTATGCAGGGAGAAGAGGCGGTTACACGTTTACAGAAAGCTGATGGCGTTGCGCTTACTGAAATGTGCAGCAGTCTATTTGCGCCAGCTCAGAATTGAGGTAGACGGTGCGAGGTAGACGACGCCTTGCGACTCTCAAAACTAGGCGAACTATGAGCAGTGTCTGGTAGCAGTGCGCCTGCGTGCTGCCACACACCCCGCCTGTTAGCGGGACAGAAAAACCCCGCACCCTCCTGAATGGATTTTCCATAGTCGATTCTTCTCGATCTTTCACTATGTGCTCCATGCGCAACACGCGGAGGACATCGATGCGAATCACCCACCTGCTGGCCCTTGGACTGCTTGGAACTGCATTGCCTATCCAGTTCTGTAACGCAGATGCAGATGCTGAGCGGGCGGTACTGGCGCGGATCAGCCATGAACTCCAATCCATCGAACCCCTGATCGATGAGGCTGCGTCGCAAGCCAATCCGGATGCCCGCATTCGGTTTCAGTATGACTGGCTGCGGCAGGATCTTGATCGTATTCAACTCGGGATTCAGGCGCACATCGATGCACCTCGTTCCGAACCCAGGACCTTCCCCCCGTTGCGTGGCGATTACCGCCGGTAATGAGCGGTCATGACGGGCGCACAGAATGCGGCTTTTCAGGCAGGCTCCGGTGTCACACCGGCGGTGCTGCTGACCGGTATCGCCTCGGTGGTGCTGGTACTCGCCTTCGTGTGGGTGATCTGGGTCTCCCTGGGTACCTTTCGGGCCTGGCAGAACGGACAGCTGGCGCTGTTCGATGTGGCCTGGAGTGCGTTGCGGGCCAGCATCATCCTCATGGTGCTGGGTTTTTATCTGCGGTGAAGGGTTGACTTCATCGCGCATTGGGTCGGGGATTGCCCCGGTTTGTATGAAAGGGGGCAACCCCGTTACCTGGGAGGGTAAAGCATGTTGAGGAAAGTCGTAAAACGGGCGGGGGCTGTCATGGGCCTGATGGCACTCGCTGCCGGTCAGTCGGTCTGGGCCGCGTTGCCGGTTCCGGTCGCACCGAGTACCGCGCCGGCGGCCGGTGACTGGATCGCACTGATCAAGGGCTATATCAAGGATGGGGGTCTGGTGCTGGGCTTGGCGATCGCCGTGCTGGGCTTTCTGTGGATCGCCTATCTTGGTTTTGCCAAGTTCAACGAGGCCCGACAGGGTAAGGCCGAGTGGGCCGAGGTGGGTGTGCTGGGCATCGTCGGTGCAATCGTGCTGATCTTTGCCAGTTACCTGCTGACCGAAGCGGCCGGCGTTATCTAAGCCATGTCCAACCGAGATGAGATTCTGGCCGACCGGCTCAATGTGGAGCCGGCGATCTTCAAGGGCTGTTCGTCGTCGGAGCTGGGCCTCATCGTGGGTGTGGCCGCGCTTATCTGGTTACCCGTCAGTCTGCTGCTGGCGGGTTTGATGGGTGCGGTCACCATGGGGTTCGGACTGGCCGGTGTCGGTGTCGTGGGTACCGTGATCGTGATGGCCAGTCTGTTTCAGCGACTGAAGCGGGGCCGACCCGACGGCTACTACCAGCAACAGGTCAGCCTTTGGCTGGCGGATCATGGCTTACGCCGCTCGCCGTTCATTCGGCGCAGTGGCGCCTGGGATATCGGGAGAACCGGGTATGCGACGTTACCGCACCGAGATCGATAACGTCCGCGCCCACCTGCGCTCGCTGTGGATGGTGATCGGCCTGCAGTTTGTCGTGATCGTGGTGCTCTGGTTCGGCTGGAGTCAGGCCCCAAAACAATTGACCGTGCATGTCCCGCCCGATCTTCGCTCCGGTGCGACACAATCGGTCAACGAGGTCCCCCCCGCCAATGTGTACGCCTTTGCCTTCTACATCTTCCAGCAGCTCAACCGCTGGTCGGAGGATGGTGCGAAGGACTACGGCAAAGCCATCTTCCGGATCTCCCCGTATGTGACCGCACGTTTCCGGGCGGAACTCAGAGCGGACATGGAGCTGAAAGGGCGGCAGGGAGAGCTGGCCTACCGGGTGCGGGGTGTGCAGGAGATCGCCGGTCACGGTTACGAGGAACGCCGTGTCGATGTGCTTGCCCCCGGGGTCTGGGTGGTCTGGCTGGATCTCGATCTGTTCGAGTCGGTGAAGGGCATGACCGTAAAGAAGACCGCCATCCGTTATCCCCTGCGGGTCGTGAGTCTCGCCATTGACCCGGAAGTGAACCCCTGGGGATTGGCGCTGGATGGGTTTGCGCAAGAGGGCCCACGGCGGTTGAGCGAGACCGAGCGCGGTGAAGACGCCGAGCAAGACAAGTAACTCGAGAGC
>CAWGCA010000016.1:0-80029 GCA_963820955.1 uncultured Gammaproteobacteria bacterium
GCGACGAAACATTAACACCAGTGAATTGATCGCTATTGTGCCTAGACGCGGTCATACATCCTATAGCTGCGGCTGACGTTTTTTCGGTGAATTCCAGTATTTTCCGCAAATTCACACGATTGAACATAACTGTTATTATGGCACATTGACGCTTTTAGAATCGTCAAGATGCCATAATGAGGCCGACTCAATTTGCCCCCGATGCCGCCGCTGCGCTGCTGCGCAAGCAAAAAATTGCTACCTTGCCGGAATTGATGGCGGTGCTCGGCACCGATGCGCGGCGGACCGCTTTCCGAAAACTGAGGGAACTATCGTGCCTCACGAGCTACTCCCACTGTGGCCGGTATTACACACTCAATGACGTCGCCGAGTTCGATGAGCAGGGTCTGTGGTCCTACCGTGAGGTTTGGTTTTCGGTCTGCGGGACGCTACTCGAGACGATTATCGCGTTCATAGAAGCCGGCGAGATAGGCTACTTCGTCGACGAGCTCGATAATCTACTCCATGTAGTAACCAAGGACGCACTCCGAAAACTCGTTCACGCGGGGCGATTGTCTCGCCATGAGGTGACGGGGCGGTTCCTATACTGCGCAGCGGACTCGGGCCGGAAACGCCAACAACTCGTGGCGCGCCGAATGCTTCTTGCCGAGCCGGGGGTGGCCGGTCCCTTGCCCGAGCCGGCTATTCTCCCTGATGAGCTACGAGCGGCCATCGTGCTCTTTTTCAGCGTCCTCGATGAGAAACAGCGACGTCTGTATGCCGGACTCGAAGCCCTGAAGAGCGGCCATGGCGGCGACACGCGCATTGCCGAGTTGCTGGGTCTCAATGTCGGCACCGTTGCACGAGGCAGGCGCGAGTTGCTCGAGCAAGACATCGAAGTCGAACGGGTACGCGCAACCGGCGGCGGGCGCAAACCGGTGGAAAAAAAACACCGGAAGTGATCGCCTGCATCAAAGAGCTGATGCAGCACGAGACAGCCGGCGACCCAATGACGGGATTGAAGTGGACCCACAGGACAACGGCCAAGATTGCCGGTCAGTTGCAGGCGCTTGGCATCAAGGTCAGCGACAGAACGGTGGCCAAGCTGCTCAAGCAGATGGACTACTCGTTGCGCGTCAATCACAAGAAGCTCTCCAGGGTCTCTCCCGAGGACCGCGACGCGCAGTTTTCCTGTATCGCCGAGTTGCGCGAACGTTGTGCTGCCGAAGGCTTGCCACTGATCAGCGTGGACACCAAGAAGAAAGAGCTCGTCGGACAGTTCAAGAACACCGGCGCAACCTGGGAGCACCAACCTGTGCTGGTCAACGATCACGACTTCCGATCTCAGGCCGAGGGCATCGCTATCCCGTACGGGGTCTATGACTTGCAGGCCAATCAAGGTACGGTGTTCGTCGGTACCTCCTACGACACACCGGAATTCGCGGTAGATTCCATCGAAAAGTGGTGGCGGTACGAAGGGCAAAGGCGCTACGGGCAAGCCGAGCAAATCGCCATCCTGGCTGACTGTGGCGGCAGCAACGGACCGAGCTGCCGAGCATGGAAATACGGCTTACATCGCAAGCTTTGCGAACGCCATGGGCTTAATGTCACAGTCGCTCACTACCCATCAGGCGCCTCGAAGTGGAATCCTATCGAGCATCGGCTGTTTAGTGAGATCAGCAAGAACTGGGCAGGCCGCCCCTTGGACAGCTATGAGACCATCCTCAATTATATCCGCAGAACTCGCACGACGACCGGATTGCGCTTGCGAGCGCATCTTGTCCGAAAGCAATACGAAAAAGGCATCAAGATACCAAAGTCGCTGATGAGCGAGTTGCCGATCAAGAAGGGCGCAGAACTCCCGAAGTGGAACTACACCCTCAGCCCCTCGTAAAATTGGAAGTTATTCTTTCGGCGACCCTAAAATGCCAATCTGAAATAATCAGTAATCTGGTGAAAACAGGTGTCAGAAAATTTGTTTAACAGACTGCTTAGCGACCAAAATTGTTATGTCGCGTCTCTCGCCTCATACCATCCCAGCAATTGCGACTATCAATATTTGACCGGGTCTGTACAAATGTCATTGCGATACTTTGTAGTATTCCTTTGTAGATTGCGCCCATCAGCGTCCAGCACATATCCGGAGCCATCGGTATTGATTGAGTAGTCGATAGTGATTTCCCCGTTATCGTAGTCCAACTTAGCTGATCCCATCGGTTTAAATCGAACGCTAATGCGGGCATAAACATCCTCACCGAGCCTGAGATAGAAATGTCGATCATCTTCATGAATTGCGCTGCCATACTCGCTTTTTCTTGGGGTGAAAATATGCCTATCCAAAACCCAGTGCGAAACATAACCTGTTTGAGGAGGCTTCTTCATATAGAGCGTTCCAGGTTTGATCTCCTGAATTCCGCCATTTAATGCTTCTATTGTGTAGCGCCAGTCTGTCTGAAGGATTATTTCATTGCGCAGATAATCCTGTTGTGGAAGCTCATCCACATGCTCACGACTAAATGAGATCAATATGTGGGGGTCAGCAATCTTATCGCTCAATCCGCTTTTGGTAACATTTAGGAAATTCAGTCCATAGGCGCGGCCGTCAGCGTGCATTCGGTTAAAGACTCTTCCGTTTATGCAGTCGGCAGCTTGCTCTACCGGATCAACACGCCAAGCATTAATGATGAAAGGATGCTTCTTGTCGAATCGTTTCATATCTATAGGCCAGAAATCACCGTGCGCTGGCACTTTGTAAGCGCGCCCCTCTTTGAAAGCAAAGTGGGTTTTTCTCCAGTTGAAACGGTAGCCAGGTTTAGCAATCTTATTCAGTGATACTTGTCGGTCGTCGAATTCGATAGAAAGAATACCGTCACTGTCGGAGACATATTTGCCCTGTCCAGCATTGCTGCCGATATAGTAATTCCCGCCATGCGCTATCTGGGCTTCAACACCGCTCACTGGGAGGCGATCTTGATTGACCACTTTCATGTAGAAAGTGGAGTGAGGTAAGTGCAGTAGTTTTTCTTTGGGCGGTTTATCGCTACAGGCAGATAGGCACACCAGTGATATCGAAACAAACAAAAAGCTTAAGTGCCTTCTCGTTATCACGTTTTGTCTTTGGTGACTTAGCAGGCTAGATTGTTGATCGATTCTAGCGAGATGAGTGCTTTCGGTCAGTTTTGGTTGTTTGAAATTATTTTCCACAACTTTTTATAACGCCTTCTTCCTGCCCATAGTACTTGTTCGTTGATTACTCCGACCACCTGTTATCAACCTAATTGCTCACCTTACCATGAAGGCTAGGCTAATGACCGCTAACGCTGACAAGTAGACTTTGGAATTTAATTCTTAACATCCACATCTCAGCAATACCTGCCGTTCAACCTGCATTTCCGAATGTCAGCAATTGGCCGACTTTTGCCTGATGCGGTGAAGCATCATAGTGCAGCGCAATAAATATCCTGAGTGATTTATTCAGATGAGTGAAAGTGACCCTGAATACGACCTTTGCAAGGCGAACTGCCACGCCGTCAGATTCCGTCGAATATTAATCATGAGAAAAAGCCATTAATGGCTTTTTAAGAGATTTACTGTCAGGTATTTTTACATTTCAATCAGGCCAATGAAGAATGATATTCGCTAACTCACTGAAAAGGAATGAGAAGAGTATTTTGGCATAGACTATGCGAATAGAACTTAATTGTTGTGGTTATTGGATAGCGATACGAGGGAGTGAGGGATTATGAAGATATGTCTATCGGCATTAGCCGCACTGGGTAGCGTCCTCTTGGCGACGACTGTCAACGCAACAGTGTTCTATATTGATCAGTTTCAGATCACAAAAAACGGGAACTCCAGTTGGTTTAATGACCCATTCAATGATGGGTTAGTGCCACCGTCCAGTGAGAGTCTGTTTCCAGATGGCACCCAGGCTAGTTATTTCACAATACCCGATCCGATGCCGGGCCCCGAGCAGAGTGGCAAACTCGCTCTGGATACGGCCCAGGGTGAACCCACCACGAGCGCGGTCACCGGGAATCAAATTCTGATGCAACGGGCCCGGTTGGCCACCAACACCAGTAACGATCCAGCCGATCTGGATAGAGGACTCAAGACCGACGATACCTTCACAGTGACCGGTGTCTACGACCTGATACAGCCGGAGATAAGACAAGAACGCTACGGTATTCGATTGACCGATTTTAAAACCGATAATCTGGATCCCAACGATAACGTTCAGCTGGGTGTGGTTCTCAGCACGCAGGGTGATTGGATGGTCGGGTTTCGACAGGCAGATTTTGATGCAGGAAAATTCAACCTGCTCGACAGCCGGAATCTTTCTAATATCACAAATATCTCGATTTTTGATCAGATTGCCCTCATGCTGAGCAAATCAAATGATGCGAGTAATGAAATAACCGCCAGCTTCGAATTGATCGACCTTCAGAACACCTCCAATAATCTTTTGATCGGCTTGAATGGCAACCCAACGATCTTTAACGGTGAGCTGTGGACCAGGGCCGGCTTTACAGCATTTCAGGTTGTCCCGGTACCTGCAGCCCTTCCACTCTTTGGCTCAGCACTTGGTCTGATGAGTTTTTTAGGTTGGAGGCGTATGACGAAAGCAGCCTAATTGTTACTAAACTTAACAAGAGCGGCTCCTTCGGGAGCCGTTTCATATTGCATTGTATGTCTTCTAACCGAACCCAGGCAGAGGTAAGTAATTCTTGAGTGCTTTAGTGCGATGACCGAAGTTGGCCGATTTAGGTCATTGCACTAAAACACTGGGTTATTAAATTTCGGATAGCAGAGGGTGTGCTTCGCGAGTACCTGGTTTATTTTCATCAGGAGCGTAACCATCAAGGAAAAGGCAATGTGCTTCTGTTTCCGTTGAACCGTCAGTTAGCGCCCGACGCAAACCGATCCGGCCGCTGCCGCGAACGACTGGGCGGACTACTCAAGTACCATCACCGTGAGACCGCATGAATATTTTGGCCCTGCGGGCATCCTCAACCACATGAACTATCGTCTCACGATCTTCCGAACTGGCAGTAATATCAAGGGACGTGATCTCGTTGGCACCCTCTTAATTGGGGCGACGCGCAACCTCTACCGGGTCGCCTGCATCGCGGACATTGACAAACTTGACGCCTTTTACGACGCGTCCGTTATCGACATCAAGACAGGGAATAATTCGTTTGGCCAGGCCCATAACTGTGATCGATCTGTGTCTGTTGCTTTTGCGTCTGGAGTCTATAAGCTAGTCTTTTTCTGTACAAATTAAAGAATCGACACAGGAGGAGACAGAATGAAGAAACTCGTGACAGCTCTAGCTCTCTCAATTGCTATTTCGCCCGTCATGGCAGCCGACGAAGAGCAGGCCATGGTCGTTAACATCAAGCGTCTTTCGATGGAGATGGCTGGAAAAATGGCACACGCGGCCATCGACGCCTGCCGCAAGGAAGGCATCAATATCGGCGTAACTGTCGTGGATCGCAACGGTATTCCACAGGTGATGTTGCGCGATACCCTGGCGGCACACCTGACTATAGAAATCAGCAAGCGCAAGGCATACACAGCTGCCAACTTCAACGCAGTTACATCCAGCCTTGAAGATCGCGCCAACACGGCGGTCGGGCGCTTCGACGACCTGATCATGAGCGCCGGCGGCGTGCCGATCAATGTCGGCGGCTTTATCTATGGCGGTATCGGTGTTAGTGGAGCACCGGCAGGTGAAACCGATGAGAAATGTGCACAGGCAGGTCTTGCCGCTATCGTAGATGATCTTGAAATGATGTAGCAGATCATCCTGGTCCTGAACGAAAAATGCGGCTATGACGGCCGCATTTTTCGTTTTCACGGCCACTTAATTCTACTTTGTCAGATTAGATATCCCGATAACTGTCTGAAAAGTATTAAATATAGTGCGTGATTCACCACCCGATCAAAGCAGGAGAAGAGCTCAAATGACAATCGCAAAGTTCATTTGAATTTACTAATGGATGGATAATAAAGAATAGATCACATAGTCGATCGATTCCAACGTTTTCAGAACCGTTTCAAACCCATTTCAATAACAAAACGAGATCAGTATTCCGTTCCGCTACTCACTTTCTCAACGGATTAATGCAGGACACCACCAACAGGGCATGTGACTATTCGCGCGAGCCTTTGGCCGGTACTAATGTAATGAACCATCCCCACCAGGGGGGGTATGTGAATGGCGATCCAATGTGTAGCCCTTGGCGCCAACCACATTCCGGGCATCCATGGGGCGCAAGGCCGATACTCCGAGCGGAGGGCTGTCCCCCGTTGCTGATGGGCGCCTTGTTGGCAAGGCTAAAGACGCTGAAACCCTTGCCTATGCAGGATTACCTCGGCAGATTTTAGGCCACCAGTCGTTTAACGAGGCGCTGTCATTGGCGAAGGGTGGTCCTGGTGCGTCGTTAACAACTGCAAGGAGTGATGCCCACTGGAAGATTAACTGCCCTGCACACCCACATGCCAAGTTGAGCTAGTTGTGCCCCGGAAAACGGGTATAGTGGCACACTGGGGTATCACCTAGGGTATCACTAAAAACACGAGGGGGAGTTGGATATGCACGTAACATATTGATTTTATTGGAGCTGGCGAGAGGAGTCGAACCCCCGACCGGCTGATTACAAAACGCATAATAATCAATAAGTTACTGATTATTCTAGACTAGAGTATATTCGGTACAGTCAGTCTAAATCGTTTTGATTCAATAGGTTAGAATAGGTAGGCGCAAGTAGCGAAAACTAGGCGGTGTACCGCAAGTGTACCGAAAAAATACTACCTGAGACCTGTTGAAACCGTTGCCATATTCACGTCACTGCCATAGCTCCTGCAGGCTCAATTCAGTGGCGCCATTCATGGTGTCCGCCTGTCCGCTGAACTTACTTGATAGACGCCGATTGCTCCAGACGCTCGGCCAACCACACCTTGATGATCGATTGGCGGGTAACGCCAAGCCGACTCGCTTCCTTATCCAGGGATTCAATCATCCATGCAGGAAAATCGACATTTACCCGCTTCTGCTCCCGAAGAGGGCGACAAGCCTTCGCCAGATCGAGGGCACCGGTAACATCCTTATTGCTGTCAAAATCAGCATCAAACTTTCTAGCCTTCATAGAGGTTCACCTCTTCAGTTCGAGAACGACGGACAGAAATTATTCGAATGTTAGTACCTCGGGGCGTAACCACGGCAGACCAGTGCTTTCCCTTAATGCAGCCGATCATGAGAAACCTGGGCTCATCAATGGTTTTCGCCGGAATTTCCAGCAAATCGGAATCCTTCCACAGCTCCTGGGCTTCGAAAAAATCGATCCCATGCTTTTCCAGGTTTCTCTGACTTTTCCGCTCGTCGAACTCGAAAACAAACATAGTATAATAAATATACTATTTTTATACTATATTCAAGCAGCTGATATATTTATTACTGCAAGGATATTCGCCAGACAATCCACCGAAGCTAGGACGGCATTGAAGTCACCATCTTGAACCAGATAGGCAAACAAAGTCGGTATCACCTGGGCGTCTCTAATTCGTAGTTTTCTCTAAAAAAAGGCATCGCCGGTATTCACCTCAAAATTCCCACTTCGCGTACAGTGACGGAATCGCGAGCCAGGCGTTATTGTACCTGGCATTTTTGACGCTGCCGGTATCGTTGATGGGCAGGTTGCCTTCCCAGATAAAGGTCAGGCCGCCCCCCAGGGTGAGGCCGTCCCGGCGCTCGTGCTTGAAGCCCACTGCGTAGCGGTACATGTTGCCCAGTGGAATGACGATGGGGCGGGTTCGACCCGTGGACATCGAGGTGTTGTAGGTAAAACCGGCGGTCAGTTCCAAGTCGGGTCGGTAACGGTATTCCATACCGACGCCAAATGCCCACACATCGCGGAAATCTTCATCCAATGTCGTGGTGATACCGGTGGCATTGAGACCGACCTGTACCTTGCCGAACTCGGAGAATTCCTCCCAACCGATACTGCCGAGCAGCGCAAGCTTGTCGTTCCACTGGTGATGAATTGCCACATCGACCGCCTGCGGCATGGTTACGCCCAGGTCAAGCTCGGCACCCGGGAGATCGGGAAACCGCACGCCGGAGACGTCCGGGTCATCCTCGAAGTCCAGGTCGGTCTCCGTCAGGTAGCGGATGCCAATGCGCGTGTTCTCGGTGGGCTGGAGCATCACGCCGAAGTTCCACTGCACCGCGAAGTCGGAGTCGGAGATCCGTAGTTTGCCGTCGCTCCCGCCGGGGTTGATCGGGTCCTGAATCCGCATCTTATCCCGTATATAGCCCATGGTCAGGGCCGCACCTGCTCCCACCGAGAGCCAGTCGTTCACCCTGAAGGCCACTGTAGGCTGCAACTGGGGGGCGATCAGCGTGACGTTGACGGAACTTTCCCGGCCGACCCAGTCGTCCCTCCAGTCGAGAGCGAGGCCGAAATAGTTGTGAGCACTGACACCAAGACTGAGCCGGTCCGAGACCGGATGCACATAGGCAAACGAACCCGCGGGGACGACTCGCTTGTTGACACCCTTCTCTCTGCCGTCGGTCGTAGTACCCGGTCCAGACCTAAAACCTGCATTGATATACACGCCGGTTGCGCCAGCGAGCATGGCCGGTGAATCGAAACGGGTCATGCCGGCCGGGTTCGAAAACGCAGTGCCGGCATCGTTGGCACGGGCCACCATGCCGGCACCAGCATAACCGCTTTCCGAGGCGCTGCTCATCTCGTAAAAGTAGAGCGCCCCGGCAGACGTCGTGGCGGGTAGCAATGCGCAGGCAACCAGGGCCAGAGAACGGGATATCAAGGGACTCAGGTTCATCATTATTACACCTTCTGTGCGTGCCTTTTATACAAACCGGCATCTGCTGCCGCGAACACCGTCGCTCTAAAGGCTCTCAGGTTATCAACCCTGTAAGGCTAAAACAGCGGATTCTTCACCAGCGCCGGAATCACGGGAATGACATTCAGCCGGATATTCCAGTCTTTACCAGAAGCATCCTGGCGGATGACCGATTTTCGACACTGAGTTGAAACTTTACAGGCAACTTACCAATCTTCATTGCCTTGCCTACACCGTGAAAGGCATAAACGACATTAACCGATCAATCGTCCAGTAGGCCGCCACACCGCCAATACTGTAAGGCAGCAAGCGCCAGGTTCCCTGCGGTACGGTTAGCGGTAGCCGTTTCAGCACGGCGATCAGGCTTAACACCACGGCGATGAATAACAGTTGCCCGGTTTCCACACCGACATTAAACATGAACAACGCCAGCGGCACCTCATGCTGCGGCACGCCGATCTCTGACAAAGCACCGGCAAAACCGAGGCCGTGGAACAGGCCGAAGATAAACGCGATCACCCAGGGGTAGCGTTCAGTGATTCCAATTACACCGTTGCGCTGGTGAACGATCTCCGCTGCCAGAAACAGGATGCTTAACGCGATGATGGCTTCGGTAGGTGCTGACGGTACATGCACGACGCCCAGGGTCGCCAACGCCAGCGTGATGCTGTGCGCAACCGTGAACGCGGTGACCGCTTTTATCAGCGGACCGAGGCCGGACACGATCAACAGCAGCGCCAGCACAAACAACAGGTGATCCACCCCTTCCAGGATATGAATCGTACCCATGCGCCAGTAGTCGCCGGCAACTTTGAGTTTGGATGCCTGCAGCGGGATAGTGAACTCGGGCGAAGCCGGTCGCAGGATCGCCGAATGCTGGGTGCCATCCTGCAACTGGACCAGCAGCAGTACATCGGTCTGCAGGGCGGCCAGGCCATCGATGACGATAGTCTGGCCGGTCAACGACTCAGCATTATTTTTATAAGTTGCCTGTTCGATCAGGGCGCCCGGCACGTCCTGCAACGTTGGCGTGCCCAGCAACTCCAGGCTCTCCGGCAGTTGCGGCGTGATGGCCAACACCCGGTTGCCACGCGTGGGGACTTTCCAGGTGACGGCAAACAGGCCGGTGTTCTGTTCCTTGATATCCAGCAGTGCGGGACGGATTTCATCGGCGCTGACTGGCATCACCGGATAAAGCCCGACCACCATCACCGCAACCACTGACAACAAGTGGTGTTTGATAAACCGCATCAAGGCATCTGCTCCTGCACGGCAGCAACCGCGTTACCCTCTTCCGGCGCTTCAATGACGATGGTGTACTGGTCGCGTAAATTGGCGTAGAACTTCTCGTTGAGTTCCTCACCCCTGTCGGTCTTCCAGTCCAGTGTCACACGTTCGCGCACCTCGGCAAATACCGGCGCCGGGGGTTCGCTGACGTTGCTCACATACACCAGGTGCACACCGTAGCCGGACAATACCGGTCCGTGCCATTGCCCCGGTGACAGATCAACCAGTGACGCGGTAAAGCCGCTGCCGAAGTTTTTCTGTATTTCGATCGGATCCTTTTCCGGGTAGTAGTTCTGCAACATGAAGTCATCGCCCAGCGCGCCGGCGTCGTCGATCGCATCGCCCTGCGCGATCAATGTCGCCTTGATCTTTTCGGCATCAGCCAGCGTCGCATCTCCACGCTTGTCCGGATCGATAAAGACCTGGGTAAAGGTATAACGCGCCGGCTCCTGGTAGCGATCCTGATGTTCGGCGAAATACGCTTGCAGTTCTTCGTCGGTCGGTGGCGTCAATGCCACCAGGTCCTTGGCGAGGAACTCCAGTTTCTGCGCCAGGCGGCGGCGTATGACCTGGTCGTGCTGGTTCAACCCCATGGTCAACGCCTCGCGGTACAGTACAGTCTCGCGGATATATTGCTGAACCAGGCCGTCCATCTCTTTGTCCGTCGGTGGCCGGTTCCAGCGTTTCTGCCAACTGGACTGCATCCACTCGATTTCACCGGCGCTGACCACAATGGTCTTGTCGGTCTCTTCCGGTACCGGTTCGGCGAACATGCCATACAACAGGTAGATCGCCGCACCGATAAGCATAAAATGCAACAGTGGTTCGCGTAACAGTTTCACTTCTTCAGCTTCCTTATGGTGCAATTCATTGCTTCGGTGTGTACCAGATGGGTGACGTAAAACACTGGGGTCATAAAACACTGGGGTCAGGTCTTGCAATAAAACACGGGCAGGTCTTGCAATGACACATTGTCATGGATCACTCCATTGTTGCATCGCAAGACCCGCCCCCTTCTCTCGTGCGGTTCCGCACGGTTCTAGTTGAGTATACTGTCCCCAATGCGCTTAATTGAATACCTGGTGCAAGTGAGGATAGAAAGGGGCCTTCTTCACGCGCTTCGGGTCCGGCGTGTACCAGATGGGCGATGACCAGGCACGTTCCTGGATCGTTGCGTCAACGCCCTCGGGCGGATCGATGCCCAGCGCCTTTGCATCATAGGTTGACCAGCGCGGTGTCGGAATCTCCAGCACCCGGACGTAATAGACCGCGTGATGTTCGGGTTTGAAATCCGGATCAGTCCACACTGCGCTCAATTGCGAGTCACCGATATCGTTGGTGTACGTGGCCGCCTTGATATTCACCGTATTGCCCACCGGTGGCACTTTGCCGGTCTTGGGATCGGTCTTGCGATCGTCCGACAAGGCGACGTCATAGATCTTTTCCTGCGGATAGCCGTTCTCGTACCAGCCCTTGACGATCTGCACCCGGTCCAGGTTGCCGCTATCCGGATCCTTGAGCGCCCAGACGGCAAAGGTCGGCGCCTTGACCCTGGTCGGCATCCTGGGCAGGTCGCCGCCCATGGGTACCCCGCCCTTGTACGCTTTCGCGACAAAGTCCTTGTGCTTGTCGAGCTTCTTGTCATAACCCCAACTACCGAAGAAACGCAGCCGGATCAGTGGACCCGAGGTACCGAAAGTTTCCTTGCGCTGCAGGGCATCGAAGATCGCCTCACGGGTGTTCTCCGGTGCCCAGACACCGGTCGCGCCGGGCGTGCCAAAGTTGATCGCCGATTCACCCGCCGTCGTTCCGGCACCGGACAGCCGGATCTTGGCCGTCTTATCAAGATTGCCGTGAACGCCTGAATAGTTGAATTCCTCGTTGTCGGAAAACCCGGTATGCGCATCGGCGCCAGCGACGATGCCGAACTTGAACGGGTTGACGCCGAGGTATTCCTGGTAGCCAACGCCGTTGATCAAGGCCTCGCGCACGTAGCTGTAGCTGACCCGGCCGACCACCGGCGGATTGGTGCCGATCAGGCGGGCGTACTGCTTTTCGAAGCCTGCGAACTCGTCGTTTGGCGACAGTGCCGGATTGGTATCGGACTGGCCCTTGGTCTGGATGATCTCGGTCGCCAGCTCATTCTCGGCCCGCAGCCTGGCGTAGCGCGCATTGATCGGTGTGCCGGCGGAGTCTCTGGGCGCATACATGAGGCCGTTGCTCAGGTTGCCGTTGTGCGAGATCGAAAAGGTGTCCAGGCCGGCGTCGCGTTGTGTCTGCAGATAGGTCCACAAGTCCTCGGGGCGGTCGGAATCAAAGGCCGAGAACGGGGCTGCCGGCCCCTTGTCGTCGCGGAAAAAGACATTTCGGTGCAGGTTCTGATTGACCGGTATCGAGGTCCACTCGAAGGCGATCAGGGTAGTGAACTTGCCGGGTTCGTAATGCTTGTTGGTGACCTCGACGTGTTTTTTCCAGCTCGACTTGAGGACCTTCGGGTCGTTGAATACCGGGTCGGGGTTGTTGGTGGTCAGGCCGACCGCGATTTTGGCGAAGGCCTCGTCGCCCTTCTTGGGGTCGCCGGACAGGATCAGCTTGATGATTTCGTTGTCCTTGTTCTTGGTCATCAGCTCGGACTTCGGATCGGAGAGCTGCGGCATGACGCCAAAATATTCGGCGTGATCAGTCACCGCACACCAGTCATAAGGCGTCTTCTTCTGCACCACCTCGCCGGAGGTGTTCTTTTTCACCGCCTTGCCCTTGCAGAAGTTGTAGGCATCGTCGGTGGTGTTGCGCGTGCCCATCGCATAGGCGTCCGGTGAGTTCTGCGTATGCAGGTGCTGCTCGCCGAAGTACACATTGTTCAGCGGATTCTTCTTACCCGAACTGCGGCCGGGTTCACCGGCGGAGTCGGCTGCGATTGCACCGGCTGCGAACAATGCCGAGAACAATAAGGACAGCGTCGTTACGATTGTTTTGGTCCTCATGGTTTTGGTCCTCATGTTCTTGGTCCTCATGTTCTTGGTCCTCATAGTCATGGTTCTTGCGTTGTTGCGAGTAGCGTCGGCGACGAAGCAATCTCCCAATATTTATGGTTAACTTTACGAGATTGCTTCACTCCGCTCGCGATGTAGCACTTAGTTATTTCTTCGCCGTCTTCATTCCCTCCGGCGTGTACCCGATGGGTGACGACCAGGCCCATTCCGGGCCATGGCGCCGCCCGTTTCGTGGCCTGCAAACCTGGCACGCGGCGACCCGCATTCCTGCCTCTCCCTATTTAAGGGTGAACGTTGCGCCGGTCGCTTCAAGGTCTATCTCCAGGTCCTGGCCCTGGGAACGGATGTTGGCGACTACGCCCTTGTCATTTTTTCCCCAAATTCCTGTGACCGCGTCCTTCGACTGGATGTTGACCGTGGTCAGCGTATAGGTACCCTGAAAATCCTCCACCTGCTTCAGGTTGTACACCGTGCCTGTCAGTTCCACGGCAGCGTTGCCGGCAACGCCGACCTTCATGTTTTCGAACATGAACGGATACTGCCAACCCTGGAATATCAGGGTACCTTCGCCCGCGTGGCCGACCGCGGCCCGCAAGACCTGGTTTTCCCTGATCGTGAATGATCCGGACTGCGTGATTCCATCCGGGGTCGGCGTGGAGGGTGTGGTACTGCAGCCGGCGAACAGCGCGAGCAACAGCACCGGGAGTAAGCTTCGAAAGTTTCTCATCTCAATCTCCATCATCCTTTATTGCGGGAACAACCAGCCGACCTGGAACTTGAACGTCCATTCCGCCGCGGGCCCGTCGTTTTCTTCCGGGTTGTAGTAAACACCGCCGAAGATCTGCATGGGCTGGCCGCCCACCGGCATCACCCGGCCGAGCACGCCACCGATATTATAGGTCCAGTCTTCGTCCTCCCAGTCATAACTCTGCGGCGTGTCGGGCAGGGAGATGTACCAGCCCTTGTCGAAATGCTGGGTCAGGATGGGCTGCATGAAGGTTGTGCTGACATCGGCCGCGTCCGAGCGGATGTCGTAGACATCCCATTGGTGGAACACCATGGCGCCCACCTGAAGGCCCTTTCTGGGCGTCGCCATAACCACCGCGGCGGGCCCGGCCTGCCAGGAGCCCGACCCCGTGAACTCGTCACTGCCCCCGGTGGGAATGTTCAGCGCCGGCCCGACACCCCACACGGTATTCTTCGGGGCTGCCTTGGGGACGGCGAAGGCGAGGAAGTTGGTATCGCCCATGCCGTGCTTGCGGCCGACGCCCTCGAGTTCCGGGGTGGACACATACGGCAGGGTGGCGCGGGTGACGATACCCTTCAGGCTGTCGAACTTTTTCGCCAGGGACGGAAGGGGTACCACCGTCTGAACAATCGCCGCATTGCCCCAGGAGTCGGCGTTGTGGTTTTCCCAGTTGTGCTGGTTCTGCAGGCGGAACTGGATCAGGTTCGATACCGGGTTGGTCGCCGCCTCACTCAGGTCCTCGCCACCGAAGGCCTGCCCGCAGGCAAGCCCCGCCAGCAGGCCGGCTACTGCCGCCAGTCGTATGGTCGTGTGTTTCATGTCAGATGCTCCCTGTTTTGCGGGCAGATAGGCTAATGGCAAAGCGGCAGGCGTCGGCGGCGGTGTTTCGAGTGCCACAGGCGTCATCTGCCGTATTCGTCATTGCGAGCGTAGCGAAGCAATCTCAAGTTTGCGTCCACGGTCCAGAGATTGCTTCGCTACGCTCGCAATGACATACATTTATTGGTTCGCTGTCTTCATTTTCTCCGGCGTATACCAGATCGGCGACGACCAGGCGCGCTCCTGGATGGTCGCCGGTATACCCTCGGGGACAGGCAGGCCCGTCTTCACCGAGTCATAGGTCGACCAGCGCGGCGTCGGAATTTCCAGCACGCGGACATAGTAGGCCGCCGAATTGTTCGGGTCGAAATCCGGATCGGTCCACACAGCACTCAACTGGGTGTCGCCGATGTCGTTGGTGTAGGTCGCTTTCTTTACATCCACGGTGTTGCCCACCGCTGGCAGCTTACCAGTCTTGGGATCGGGCTTGCGGTCATCGGACCAGGCGACGTCGTAGATCTTCTCCATCGGCAAGCCGTTGGCGGGGTTGGGCCAGACCTTGACGATCTGGATGCGGTCGAGGTTGCCGCTCTCGGGGTCCTTCGTGGCCCAGACAGCAAAGGTCGGTGCCTTGCCGGCCTTTTTCGGCAGATCCTGCCCCATGGGCACACCGCCCTTGTAGGCCTTCTTGACGAAGTTCTTGTCGTTGACCAGCCCCTTCGAATACTTCCAACCACCGAAGAAGCGCAGCCGGACCATGGTGCCGGAGGTGCCGTAGGTCTCCTTCGATTGCATGGCGTTCCAGATCCCCTCGCGGGTGTTCTCCTCGGCCCACACGGCTGTGGTTCCAGCCGAACCGGCCACCGCGTTCACCTCACCGGTGAGGCCGGGTTTCGGGTTCAGACGCTTTTTCGGCGTGTCATCAATAAACCCATGACCACCCGGAAAGGCGAACTCCTCGTTGGGCTGATAGCCCGAGTGGGCATCCGCACCCGCAACGAAGCCCATCTTGTAGGGGTTGGTCCCCAGCTGCTTCTCGAGGTACATACCTGTGGCGAGGCCCTGGCGAACGAAACCGCCGCGGCTCTTGTCAGAGGGGATCGGCAGGTTGATCAGGTTTTCCCACAGCTCGAAATCCGCGAACTCATCGTTGCGGGAGAGAACCGGATGGGTGTCGGACGACCCCTTGATCTGAATGATCTCGAACAGCGGCTCGTTCTCGGCCTGCCGCTTGGCATAGCGCTTGCCCATTGGCCCGCCAAGGAACTCGTTTTCGGAGAACATCCAGCCGTTGGAGACGTTGGAGTTGTGCGGGATCGCAAACACGTCGATGCCCTGCTGCCGCAGGCTTTCCAGGTGCGTCCACAGGTCTTCGGGGTGGACCGAATCGAAGGCCGAGTACGCAAAGGGCCCCGGCTTGTCCTTGAAGAAGACATTGCGGTGCATGTTCGCCCCCCTGGGAATCGACGTCCATTCGTAGCCGTAGAGGGTGGTGAACTTGCCCGGTTCATAGTGCTTGTCGGCAGTGTCCAGGAACGTCTGCCACATGGATGTGCGCAGCTCAGGGGTGGAGTATTCCGGGATCGGCTCGTTGGCGAACAGGCTCGCGAGCAACTGCTTGAAGAACGGGCCACCGGCCTTGGGATCGGTTTGGCCCTTCACAATACCCCTGGCGAAATCCGAGTCGGCAAGCGGGCTGTCGGGGTTGCCGAATTCTTTCAGTACGCCGAAATACTCGGCATGGTCGGTGATCGCGACGAAGTCATAGGGTGTGCGCTTCTTCAAGCGCTGGCCGGTGGTCGATTGCTTGATTTCCTGCCCCTTCGCATAGTTGTAGGCGTCCTCCCAGGTCTGGTTCACGCCGATGGTGAAGGCATCAAAGGAGTTGCGGGTGTGCATGTGCTCCTCGCCGAAGTAGACGTTCTTCAGCGGGTTCTTGGCGCCGCTGCCACGCCCCGGTTCGCCGATGGAATCGGCGGCGAAGACGCCGCTTGTGCACAGGGAAGAAAGAAAGACTGCCAGGCTAAATGCTCCGATTCTTGTTCTCATCGTTATGATCCTCATAATTCAAGCCCTCTTTCTCGAGGGTGGCTGTCGGAATTCCAACCTATCATTATTACAACTTTCAGCGGGAACAACCGACCATTTCGCGCCAACCTACCGATTTGCTTTGACACCCCTATCGATCTCGTTCAAACGATTACCCTGCAGGCCGAGCGACCGGTGGCGGTAGGCCCTGGGTGCAACACCGGCCCAGCGCCGGAACGCACGGGCGAAGCTGCTGGGATCGCTGTAACCCAGTGCCGCGGCGATGTCATGTATCGGTTTGCGCGTCTGTTCGAGCAATTCGCAGGCGGCTTTGCAGCGGCAGCGGTCAACCAGATCCGAATAGCTGACGCCTGCTTCGTTGAGCAGCCGCTGAAAGGTGCGCGGACTGAAACACAATAACCGTGCCACAGCTTCAATGGACGGGTAACCCGCGCGTAACAGAACATCGATCAAATCACAGCATGCATCGACAGATAATTGACGCGCCATCGTCTACCTATGCTGATATCCGTATTGACAGAAGCGGGGCCGCCAGGAAACCGCTAAGACAACCCCAAGATACGAAACTTTAACAAGTGCGGGCCGTAACTGCAGACCATATCGCGCCAGTGTGAAGCGCCCGCTACCGCCCCGGGTTCCGGCGGCGGGTGAACGGCTTGCGGTATTTTTTCCCAGTCCGTAATCAACCGTTTGATAAACAGTATGCACCACACATTTCCTCAACAGACGAACAGCTGAGTCAGCATCAAAGCCTCAGATTGTTTCTGCCTGTTAAATGATCTGGCGCAGGATGTTGTATTGATTAATCGCTCTGCCCTGATATTCTTGACGTTGCGCGCCAGGAAATCTGGGCCACAGCATTAGCGAAACCACTCCAAATACACACAGAGTGGTTTTAAAAAAACGCCTCACAGTAATAGAGGACAGAATGGAATCGATACCGTTACACCGGATCGCGGTCGTGCGTCCCTTCGCGGATTTCCTTGACAATGTCGGGGCTTCGGTAGAACGTGGATTCCGGCTGGCCGGCTTACCGGTTTGTGCGCTCGAAGATGCGAATAACTACGTGCCCTCGCACCGGTTCTGGGCGTTTCTTGTCGACATGGCGCACAGGGAAGGCATTCGGGATCTGGGCTTCCGAGTCGGGCAAAGGTTTGGCGCCAATTGCGCTGATCCGCACTTGACTGATCTGCTGCGCCGGTCGCCAACGCTCTACCAGGGACTGTTACGTGCCAGCGAACTGGCCAACAAGACCGTCTCCCACTGCCAATTTGGGATTTTGCAGCCACCCGGCAGTCAGTGTGCCTATTTTTCCCACGCCCCGAGCTGTGACGCACACAACCCGGCTATTGAGCAGATCGGCTGGTTCGGCCTGATGACATTAATCGGTATAGTCCGCGTCTTCGTCGGCCCACACTGGCGACCCGCCGAAATCGGGTTGATGACGGATCACCCACCCTGCCCGTATATCCGTAAACATTTTCCCGACGCGCGTATACAGCTGTCACAACCGTACTCTTACATCGCGCTTGACAACGCGCTGCTCAGCCTGCCGCCATTGCCCCATGAAGCCGCAACGCCGGTGTGTTCGGCCCCCCACTTTGAAACCGCGTCAAATGATTTTGTCGGTTCACTCAAACAGGTCTTGCTTGCCTATGTTCAGGAAAGCCATTTGAGCATTGAAACCGCCGCATCCCTGTGCGATACCAGCAAGCGCAGTCTGCAACGTAAACTCAAGGAAGCGGGCACCCGCTATTCCGAGCTGCTGGATGAGGCGCATTTCCATGCCGCCAGTCGAATGCTGTTGGACCACAACATGAAAGTCGTCGACGTCGCGAATCGGCTGGGCTACAGTGACTCGACGCATTTTTCCCGCGCCTTCCGGCGCATCGCCGGTGTCACGCCGGGGGTGTACCGCCAGACACTTGCGCATTAAGCGCCGCTCTTCGACACGATAGTCCGAGGGTCTCGCGGTCTCGGGGTCAGGTCTTGCATCTTGAAATCAACCCGACTTCAGCACCTTACTGACTGTCGAATAGTGCAGTCCCAAAAGCCGTGCGACTTTAGTCATGGTATACCGGTATTCCTCACAGGCATTACGAATGACACAGCCAGTGATACCGCTCTACCACTCGATTGAGAATGTCCAGGGAATCGTATCGATCGCTATCTGAAAGATAAACGGATTTACGGGATTTACCCCGGCTGGCGACATGATAAACAGCACCGGAAAACGCCACGCGCAGCGCTCGTGCCATGATTGCACCTCTCATTGACGTCACACTATTTCACGATTCAAGACCTGACCCCCTCCCTTGGTGCGCCAGCTGCTGGATTACTGGACCCACGAGATCACTGAGGTGATAACCTCGAATCCGGAGCTACTCGCACTCAAGCCGAAGAGCAGGTTTATAAGGGCCGCCGAGATCATTCTCGACTTTGACCTGACGCGTTACGAGATTGCCATCCGTCAGTGGGCCTTGCAGGATGCGGGCGCGGCCCGGGCAGTAAAAAAGGCGAATCGACTCCGACTCGACTTTGCCCGTAAAGCGTTATCCGAGCTTGAGTTCAAGGACGAGGACCTGGAGATGCGTGCGATGCTATTCGTTTGCTATCACAGCTGGGAAGCGCCGATGTTCAGGGAAATCTCACCCAAGCGGCGGCACGATCTGATTGCCAGGCGTATTGAATTTCTGACGAGAAAGTAACGGGTCCTCGACAGTCTGCTCCGCTAGACTGGGGTGTCGCATGGTGTATAAACAAACCAGAGAGCTGTGCATCCCAATGTGCAGCAGGTAGTGTAGCGACACGATAGCTGGTCGTTCGCAGGGACTTAGCTGATTCGTTGTTTATTGATGTGCTGTCGTCGGTCAGCAGGAATGTGGAAACGACTGTACTTCCTGTCGCGCCTGTGGGTGGCGAATTCGTAATGGTGTTGTGAAAACCGTTACTCAGCCAACCCTGTTCGTGAGCGAGATCTTCCTTATGAGCGAAAGTATGTCATCCGCCGTAGCTGAAATTGGGGAATAGTGTGGCTTCGGGCGGGGTACGCGAACCCCCTGTTTTTTTACTTGTTAAATCTGTCGCTTGTTAGGCCTGGCGTTTTTCTTGTTCAAACCGGTTTTTTTATTTTCTTATCTATCAGTTTGTTACAAGACAATATGGCGTCCCCAAGGGGAGGCCACCTTATCCCCCGGTTACGACTGCCTTCGGAAATCATTACAATTCCATGATATCTCAAAGAGTTATAGGCCACACCCCAATTCTTGCCCTACTATCGCACCAACTAAAACCGGATACATCGGCCAACAAAGGAATCACATGGGGAATTTGAGCCTCCGATCATCTGGTTCATACCATCACAAGACATCAACACGAAACAGGATAATAAACCTGCAAAGTACCCGCTGTTGCTGACTCTGTCCTCCGGCTTGTCGTTTATCCTGATTCTTGTGCTGATCAAAATGGTTGACAACGGTTTCGATACCCGGGGTGGCTCCGACCGACCCGGCCGTTCCCAGCGTCGTTCGCAGTGAAATGGCGTTGTGGGCCGGCGCAGCAACCGCGTTATTGTTTCTCGACTTCGGCATAGCCGCCTCGAATCAGCGCGTAGTCATTGTGCTGGAGTTCTTTCACCAGTTCGCTGACGTGGTCCTCGGCCACCCCGAGATCTTTCAGAAGCATGCCCCCGCGGACTAGCGTACTCTCGATGTAACCCGTACCCGCGTGCCTGACGCCCTTGGCAACCAGTTCATCCTGATCCCCGAGTGTGCGCACACGCACATAGACGTCCAGGTGCGGATAGAGGCGATGCAGGGTGACGGCAAAGCCCTTGGCATGGTTCATGTCCCTCGAGGTCACATAGACAGCGGCGGCTTTACCGAGTCCGGCAGCCTCTTGCGTGGCAAAGCTGTACATGTCGCCGAAGTGAACATTGCGGCCCGATCGCTTGCCCTGGCGGACAACGTTGATATCCCGATCGAAAGCGATATGGGGGATGTCTGCCCTCTCCAGCATCAGGGCTATGAGCTGGCCCACCTCATCGTAGCCGATGACAACCACGTGCCGCTCCAGATCGGCGGCCGGTTGCTCTCCCACGCTCGCGGGCATGGTTTGAAAGCGACTGGCGAGTCGGTCCCCCGCTTTCACCATCAGCGGGGTCAGAATCATGCTGACGGCAACCACCAGCATCGCCAGGGTATGTCCCCCGGCGCTCAGCAGACCGGCCACAGCCGCCGCGCCCAGCAGGACAAAAGCGAATTCGCCAACCTGGGACAAATAAAACCCCGTTCGGATGGCGGCCGAGCGGGCGATGCCGAAAGCGAGGACCAGCCCGATCAGCACTGCACCCTTGACGGCAAGTACGATGGGAACGTGGACCAATAGCGCCTCCCAATCAAGCACCAGAGCGCCCACGTCGATGGACATGCCCACCGCGATAAAGAACAGGCCCATCAAGGTTGCCTTGAACGGGGCGACAGTCGCTTCGATCTGATAGCGGAAATCCGAGGCCGAGAGCAGCATCCCCAGGAGAAAGGCGCCGAGCGTCATCGAGATGCCTACATGGTCCACCGCCCAGGCGGCGGCAAGGACCGCAAGAAACAGGACGACCCCGAAGGCGTCCATCTGGCGCCGCTTCGCACAATAGCCCAGCACGGCTGGCAACACATAACGTCCGACCAGGAAGATAGTCGCTATCACCCCTACCACCAGCGCGACCTTCTCCCACACGGGGATCGTGCCCGTCTGCGCCTTTGTATGGGCCAGGATGGGAACCAGCGCCATGATCGGAACGATCCAGAGATCCTGCGCCATGAGCACGGCAAAGGTGGTTCGCCCATGCTCGGTGGCGAGTTCCCCACGTTCCCCCAGCGTCGCCATGACGATAGCCGTGGACGACATGGCAAGGGCCAAGCCCACGATGGTCGCCGTCTCCCAAGGCGCATGGACGAAGAAGATAAGGTACCCAGCCAACAGCGCCGCGGTAAAAAGCATCTGCGCTGATCCTAATCCGAAGATCAGGCGGCGCATGGCCCAGACTTTCTCTGGGCGCATTTCCAGGCCCACGGTAAACAGAAACAGCACCACACCGAGCTCTGCGACACTCTGCAACTCCTCCACCGCATGGACGGGCACGGGTCCCGGGGTGTAAGGCCCGATGATGATACCGGCAACGATGAAGCCCAGTATCGACCCAAAGCCAAGTCGCTCAAACAGGATGACGCAGGTGGCCGTTGCCGCGAGAAAGACGACAACGGCGAGAAGAATTGACGGAATGTCCATAACCTTTAGTCGTTCAGATTTGATCTGACAGTTACCGGATTGATGGCGGTGACTGCCAGGTCAATTTTATGCCACCAACCTCCCCTGCGAGATTTGTTTCCCATCATCCAGTGCCCGCCTCGGTGTTCGACCGCAGCACATATTAGCCTGACGGGGTACAGTACCTGCCGCTCAGTCATCTTCACACCTCTTCACATCATTAGTGCACAACAGCACCGTGAATGGTACGCTATGCGCTAAGATCTTGATATCTCAATACGAATGAGTTTTTCACCACATGGGATACTGTTGACGTTTGCAGGCATTCTCGGCAACTCAAACAGGCTTGTGATGACAGGAAATAAAGATTCCATAGAACATTCTCTGTTGCGCTTTTCGGTCTGGATGGGTGTTCTGTTTACGGTCCTGGGGCTTGGCTGGGGTATGGCAATCCAGTCGGGTGCCATCCTGTTTGATGGCATCTATTCCGGTTTCAGCATCATTCTCTCCATGCTGTCCATCATGGCGTTACGGATGATGAGTATAGCCGATGATCATATGGCCAAGGCCGATAATGATGAACGGTTTCCGTTCGGCCGCATGGCCTTCGAGCCGCTGGTGGTGTCCTTCAAGGCTATCGTTATTATCGCCGTCTGTCTCTATGGCATCGTCAGCTCGGTGCTCCACCTTATGCATGGTGGAGCGCAACCGACCAGTTCATTGCTGGGCATGCTATATGCCGCTATCTCGATAATGGTTTGTCTGTTCAGCTGGTTGTACCTGAAGATCCGTGGCCGGGGCTTGCCGGCACTGGTGCAGGCCGAGTCCGAACAATGGTTGATCGACACCGTGTTCAGTGGCGTGGTGCTGGTGGGGTTTGTGATCAGTTACGCGCTGACGTTCACCAATTACCAGCAGCTTATCCCTTATATCGATCCCGGCATGGTCATACTGGGGTCTGTCTACTTTATCCGTGTGCCGCTGGCCCGGTTTATCTCCAGTGTGCGCGAACTATTGATGATGGCGACGCCGAGCGATATGCAGGAACGGTTGCAGGAACGCATTGATGGCATTGCAGCCTCCCATGGCTTCGAGGAGGTTGTGGTGCGTTCGGCCAAGGTGGGTCGTGAATTGACCGTCGATGTCTCTTTTCTGGTACACGAAGGATTCGGCGCTGTCGAGGTCGACCAACTGGACGTGATCAGAGCCGAGGTCAAGGATAATCTCGCAGATCTCGGCTACAACATCTGGATGAACATCCTGTTTACACGGGACAGGTACTGGGCTTGAGCTTTTTGAATCTCGTCACGCCGGTCTTCCTCCGGGCTGGTATCAGCGTTTTACCCGCTACGGCTTACAGTTTCAGGAAGTAGGTGAAAAACCCCGTATCTTTTTCATAGCCGAGGGATTCATAGAGGCTTTGGGCGGTGGTGTTCGTCGTGGCTGTTTCCAACGTGATGCCACCGGCGTCGGTCTCAACCGCATAGTCTTTGGCGGCATTCATTAACCGGGTAGCAATACCCTTCCTTCTGGCTTCTTTAGCAACATACAGGTCGTTCAGGATCCAGGTACGTTCAAGCGACAGCGATGAAAAGCTTGGATAGAGCTGGGTGAAGCCGACGTACCTGCCATTATCTGTCCTGGCGTAGAAAATGACGGACTCAGCGTTCTTCACGCGCCCGGTGAGAAAAGCATGGGCCGAATCCAGATGACTCTCCCGTTCGTAGAAGACCAGGTAATCTGCAAACAGCTTTGAAACTTCGGCTAAATCCTCAAGCTCGGCCCTTTCAATGCTGACGTTCATAATCACTCTTTAACGACATACGTGTAGAGTCGGGTAGAACCATCCACCTGTTCCTGGTAGACACCCTGAATTTCGTTTGCGAAGCCCGGGAAGCGTGCATAGCTTTCCTCAAACATGCGGAAGTAGTCGAGCATCGGTTTGCAGCGCTCCGTGTAACGCTCACCCGGCACCACGACACCAATGCCGGGCGGATAAACGAGGTTGAGGGTCGCGGCGACGCGGCCTTCCAGTTCATCCAGCGGCAGGTAGTCCACTTCGTTGGCGATGAATTTCTGGATGGCATCCTGCGGCGACATAGCGATCTCCGGAAAATGCTCGGCGCTGAACTGTTTCTTCTGCAGGCCTGAGCAATCGTGATCCTTGTAGAACCGGTGCATGGCAACGCAGAGATCGCGCACGCCGGTTGTCGCATAATCTTCGTAGTGCGCCCGGGTAAAGGCAGGCAGGACTTCCGCGAGCGGGGCGTTACGGTCAAACAGGCGCTTGAAGCTGACCAGTGCGGAGATCAGCGTGCCGGCCTTGCTGGTTTCGATACCCGGGGTGATCAGGAACAGGATGGTGTTCAGGTCATTCTTCTCCGGGACAATACCGCGTTCGCGCAGGAAACTTGCCAGTACGGACGCCGGTATTCCCCAGTCCAGGTATTCACCGGTCTTGCGATCGAAACCCGGCGTGGCCAGTTCGAGCTTGCACGGATCAATCATGGCATAGCCGTCTTCGACGTATTGATAGCCGTGCCAGCTGGCTCCCTTGCGCATATCCCAGCACTGTTTTTCTTTCAGCAGGATCTCGGTCGGTATGTCTTCCCAGGGCATATCGACCAGGTCCTGGGTATGCTCCGACCCCTTGACGCTGACCAGGTCCGGAACGAAGGGGTCGAAGAACCACTTCTCCTGATCACTTTTAGCCTCGGCGACAAACTGCTGCGTCAGCTTGCGCAGGCTCTTGCGCATCTCGATGGTGGTTTTAATCGCCTCGTTCCACAGATGAAAACCGTTGCGGCCTTTCATCATCTGCGCGCCGACATCCAGCGAGGCCCACAGTGGGTAAAATGGTGAGGTGCTGGCGTGCAGCATATAAAACTCGTTGAAGCGTTTATGGTTCACATGCCGGTGCTGACCTTCGATATGATGGTCCTTCACGCAGATCTGTGAGGCCTGTGAGAATCCCGACAGTTGTTTATGAGTGGATTGCGTCGAGAAGATACCAGGGTCATCAGGTCCGACTTCCAGTTTCATGGCGCAGTTATTGTGAAACAGCGGGTGGAACGGCAGGTAGGCGCCCCAGGCCTCGTCAAACAGGATGTAATCGCACAGGTGTCCGACCCGATCGAGGACATCACGCACGTTGTATATCGTACCGTCGTAGGTCACCGTCTGCATGATAAGCACACGGAACGGGCGCTTTTCTTTCCAGCGCTCCGGGTCTTCCACCAGCGGGTGGTCCTTGATCTTCTGACGGATATTGTCTTCATCCCAGGCGTGATAGTGGACCGGTCCGATCAGACCCTGGGCATTGCGGTCGGTTTCGAGATAGACAGGAATTCCGCCGCCGATCTGCAAGGCGCCCTGGAAATTGGACTTGTGATTGTTGCGGTCATAGAGCACCAGATCACCTTTCTTGACCAGCGAGCTCAGAACCACCTTGTTGGAGGTAGAGGTGCCGTTGAGCACAAAGTAGGTGCGATCGGCGCTGAGTACTTTTGCCGCTTCCACCTCGGCCTGTTTCGCCGGCCCTTCATGGATCAGCAGGTCGCCCAGCTCGACGTTGGCGTTACAAAGGTCGGTGCGAAAAACGTTTTCACCCAGGTAATCGAAAAAGGCACGGCCAATCGGGCTCTTGCGAAAGAACATGCCGCCATTGTGACCCGGGCAGTCCCAGGCCTCATTGCCGCGATCATTGTAATCGGCCAGAAAACCGAAGAAGGGTGTCTTCAGTGAGTTGACATAGTCATCGTAATGGCGGTTGACGAAGCGCGCGATAAAGTCCGGTGTGTCTTCGTCCGCGAGCAGGAAGCCGGCAATGTCTTCGGTTAGCAGCTCGCGCACCTCGGGGATGTCATCCCGGTCGAACACCACCACGAAAGTCGGCGCTTCAAGCCCGATGTCTTTCATTTTCGCAATGATCTTGCGGGTGTCGATGGGATCGTTTTCATCACCCCATTCGACCAGCACGGTACCCACCGAAGCGTCGCGTTCGATCTCCGTCAGCGCATCGCGGGTGTTGGTGACGATATCGACGTTGAGATGGTGCTCGTCCTCCAGGTGCTCTATGACTGCCTGGCCGTGCAGGCGCATCGGCCGACGCTCCTGCGCCGTGTCTGCAATGATCAGCACTTTATAGATATCACGAAACATCATTGGAGTACCTCCTGTAACTGATTGCCTCTAACCAAGAGAAATCTGCCAATTCCCACTGGTCTAATCGATGCCACTTTTCTGTGCGTCACCCGCGGTTGTCGGCTCAGGCGTGGAAACCAGGTACAGCCATACCGGAACCGCCAGCATTATCAACAGCAGCGAATACAGGCCGGCATCCGGCCCGGCGCCATAAATGGTGGCCAGGGAAAACACGAAGGCCACCGTGCCGAACGGTATGTAAGGGCCGATCGGAAGCGTTTTGGATGCCGGGTTGCGGGTGACGTAAAGCACTCCCTCTACGGCTGCACAGAACACGTACGGGATCATGGCCGCGTCCGTGGACAGGTTGACAATCAGGTCGTAGAACACCGCAAGGGCCTTGGTCCCGGAGATATCGACCAGGTAAAGCAGGGATGACAAGGTGACAGATATCAGGATCCCGTAGACCGGGGCACCTTTAGCCGACACGCGCGCGAAGATCGCGGGCATTGCGCCATCGCGGGCCGCCGCCATCGGCACCTGGGACATCATCAGCGTCCAGCCGTTGAGCGCGCCGAGCGAGGAAATGACTGCTGCCAGCGCGATGGTAATGGCCGCCCACTCACCCCACATGACTTGGGCGGCATCGGAAAACGGTGCCGACGACAACATGAGTGTCTCGCGCGGAATAACGCCCATCACCACCACGGTGCCAAGGATATAGACAGAGGCCGCAATCAGCGTACCGAGCACGGTAGCGCGGGGAATGGTGCGCGTCGGATTGATGACGTTGCCGGCCGGCACCGTCGCCGACTCGATACCGAGGAAGGCGAACATGGTCAGCGGCGCCGTGGCAGCGAGGGCGCCGAGGAATGGTTTGCCACTCGGGTTGATGGTTTCAAAGGTGCCCCAGTCGACCCAGAACAGGCCGAATACACTGATGGCAATAAACGGCACCAGCTTGGTATAGACGGTAACCGCCATGAACATCCCGGCGTCCTTGACCCCGCGCATGTTGATGGCCGCCACCAGCCAGATGGAGCCCAGTGCCGTGCCAAGTTTGAGCAACGGGTAGTCGGTGAATACCGGAAACAACACGCCCAGGTAGCCCACCAGCGCTGCGGCCATGGCCGGTAGAGAGGCCCAGATGGATATCCAGTAACCCCAGGCGATCAGGAACCCGGCAAAACGACCATACCCGAGTCGGGTGTACGCGTAAGGTCCGCCGGTCACGGGTGCGATACGCGCCAGACGAGCGAAAACCATGCCGAGGCACACAGCACCGAATGCCATCACCCCCCAGCCGATGATGGCGACTGTTCCATAGGGTGCCAGTGCCGCGGGCGCAATGAAGAAACCCGAGCCGATCATGTTGCCGACCACCAGCGCCGTGCACATCGCCAGGCCCAGGCCACGTTCTTCGCTCACCGGTTGCTGACTTTTTGCTATAGCGTCGCTCATACCTTACAGGCCTGTCCTTTCTGCTGTGTTTTCAGTCCCGGAACCGCGGCGGTGTTCGACGCCCAACGGTCACGGGCGGGCATAGACCTCGAATAACAAGTCCGTCATTTCGTCGGGCTTGCCGAAGTAACGGGTATAAATGTCGCTGATTGCACCGGAGTGGTACAGGTCGCTCAGGGTGGTGTCCACCAGCAGGCGGAAATCCTCGTCGCCACGGGCGGTCACCAGGGCGATCGGTTCGTGACTGAAGTAACGGTCAAGTACCATCAGGTCTTCGTGGCCCTGACTCCGGGCAGCGTAGTTTTCAAGAATAATACGATCGGCAAAGTAGGCGTCCGCTTTTTTGCGGGCCACCAGGTCGACGCCTTTTTCATGCGTGTCTACCGTTATGATTCTGGAAATAATCCCCAGGGTGTAAACCTTTTTGCGAACCCACTGTTCGCTGGTGGTGCCGGCATGCACGGCGTAAATATGATTGACCAGGCCGCGATTCATGGTCGTGCCCATTCTCGGACTGGCGCGCCTGGCATCGCCCTCAAGGACATTAACCAGCGAAGGATGGACGTCTCTGCGCAGCAGCACCCCGATACCGCCGGAGTAGACAGGCAGGGAAAAAGATACCCGTTCGCGCCGTTTCAGCGTCGCTGTTACGGCACCACAGAGTATGTCGACTTCCCCGCCTGCCACCATGCCGAAACCCGGTTCCATAGGTGTCGCAATGTACTTGACGTCCAGACTGGTCAGGCCAAGCGCGGCCTTTACGCTGTCGGCGACTTTTCGACAAAGCCCTATCGAATAGCCTTCGGCACGCCCATCTGCGGCTTTGATGGAAAACGGGGCCTGATCGGGTATAAACCCGACAGTGAAGGTGCTTGTGCGCTGGATGCGTTCCAGTGTCTGTGCCGAAGACAGCACCGGCACCAGCAGCAGGCCCATGAGCAGGGCCGACAAAGCGGCGTGCGTCAATTTCGCGGATAATTGCCCGCTAGCTCCTGTCATTGGCGGGCATAGGCCTTGAACAGCGTCTGGGTAATCTCGCTGGGCTTGCCGAAGTAACCGCCGTATAGCTCAGCAAACGCATCAGAGCGATACAGGTTGCTCAGGGTCGTATCCACCACCAGGCGAAAGTCGTCGTCATTCCGTGCGCTGGCCAGCGCGATGGGCTCATAGGTGAAATAGCGATCCGCCACCATCAGCTCATCAGCGTCTTTTGACTGCTGCTTATAGGCGAGGAGAATCGGACGATCGGCAAAGTAAGCAGAGGCTTCCTTGTCGGCAACCATAGCGACACCTTTGGCGTGCTCGTCGACCGTCACCACCGTCGCGGTAACACGCAATCCCGCGATCTGCTTGCTAACCCACTCTTCAGTAGTGGTGCCGGCATGGACCGCGTAGGTATGATCGGCCAGACCGCCTCTCACCGTGGCGCGCCATTTCGGTCCGGTAGTTGCTTCTTTGCCATGGATCACGCGGATCAGGTCCGGCGGTGCGTCAGTACGCAGCAGGGCGCCCATGCCACCATTGAAGATCGGGATGGAAAAGGCTACCTGCTTGCGTCGTTCCAGCGTGTCGGTGACAGCGCCGCAGAGCAGGTCCAGCTGGCCATTGGCAACCATTCCCAGGCCGGCTTTAACGCTGGTGGAGGTGTACTTCACCTCCATATTGGACAGCCCAAGCTTGGCCTTGGTCGCTTCCGCGATTTTCTGGCAGAGCTCGATGCTGTAGCCTTTCGCGCCACCAGCCGCGGCGGATGAGAAGGGTTGCTGATCAGGCACAAAGCCAATCGTGAAAGTGCCCGAACTCTTGATGCGCTCCAGCGTTTCCGCGGAAACACCCAGGGGCACTACCAGGAGGGCCATGACAATGGCTGCCATGCTACGGTGAATCAGTTGTGTATATCGCATACTTTTGATTCCTTAATCTGTCATTTTTAAATAGGTTAATTCAAGCGGCGGCCGCTTCTTCTCCCGCGCCGGGTGCTTCCTGGCCGACGAACCGCTTGGCGATAAAGCCATACAGCAGGTAGCCGATCATCATCACGATCGTACCGCCCATCACCGCTTCCATACCAGAGGCGTACAGGGCGTAAATGCTGTAAAAAATAGCGACAAACACGGCGATCAGGTTGGTTTTGAATTTGTGTTCTTCAGTCTTGGCCTTGTACATCACCACCATGAGCGCCGATATCGAGAGGATATAGGGCACAATATTGGTGACCGCCGCCAGGTTGACCAGTTTATTGAACTGGGCGGTGGCATCCGGTGACATGGTGGACACGGCCATCAGGGTCTGGATAACGCCTGCCACGAGCATACCGATAATCGGCGCATTCTTGGCGCTGACCTTGGAAAAGAATTTCGGGAACATGCGACCGTCAGCCGTGAACTTGGAGGTCTGGCTGAGGGTGAATTGCCACCCCAGCAGCGAACCTACGCAGGCGATAACGGCCAGTGCCATGATGATCTTGCCGACGGTCGGATTGAACATCTGTGCATACACAGCGGCAAACGGTGCACTGGATTTGGCCAGCTCCGGATTAGGCACGATACCCTGGATCACGGTGGTGGACAGGATATAAACGACAGCCGCTCCCATGGTACCGAGCATGCAGGCCAGAGGAACATTTTTCTTCGGGTTCTCCACCGCATCAGAGTTTTGCGCGGCCGATTCCATACCCAGGAAAGCCCACAGGGTTAAAGGAATACTTGCGGCAATCGCGTCACCGATCGGCTTGTTGTTTGGATTCCAGGCGGCGACTAATACCTCGGGCTTGAAGTAGAACCAGCCAATAATGCACAGCATACCCACCGGGATGATGACACCCCACACAGTAATTGAACCGATCTGGCCGGTGACTTTAGGCCCGCCGAAGTTGGCAAGCGTAGTCAGCCAGATCAGTCCAACGACCCCGACAAACAATGGCACCGCGCCGGTACCCAGCCAGGGGAAAAACGGCGTCAGGTAGCCCACTGCCGAGATCGCAATGGCTACGTTGCCAATTGCCAGTGAAAGGTAATAGAGGAATGATGCCATGAAAAAGCTCGACTTGCCGTGCGCTTCTTCCGAGTAGGCCGACATACCGCCCGAACGTGGACAAAGCACGCCGAGTTGGGCAAAGCTGTAGGCAATTGCCATCGAGCCTACGGCGGTGACAATCCACGATAGCAGTGAGACTGCCCCGAGTTGGGCCATACTGGCAGGCAACATGATGATGCCTGAGCCCATCATGTTTACCGTCACCAGGGTGGTGAGCCCCATAAGGCTCATTTTTTTGCTGGAATCAGCCATGCAAGACTCCTTGCTTCGTCTCTAGGTTAATGAAATATCTTTAAAGAAAAATCGTTACGCTTTAATACACAGCACGTTGTACACGCCATCGACCACTTCGGCGCCCTCCACTTCATGTTCAAACCCGGGGAAGTTGGCATCCCACTGGCCCAGGGCTTTGAGGTAGTTGATCTGCGGACTGTCCTTGCCACCGAGGTTCTCGCCGGACATCGCCATGGGGATGCCGGGTGGATAAGGCATAACCGCATTGGCAGCGATACGGCCGGGCAGTTTTTCCGCCGGGACCAGTTCCACGTCGCCGGTGACCATGTATTCGAAGGCGTGCCGCGGTGTCATTTCCGGTACCGGGATGGTGGAGTAAGCTTCGTTCAGGACAGATCCGAGATCGTACTTCCTGAGAAAGTCAAACATCTCGTCACCCAGGTCTTTCAACCCCATAAAACCGTAGCGGTCCGGATGATCCCTGACCAGCTCGGGCAGGACTTCCCTTAGCGGCGCGTTACTGTCATAGAAGCGTTTGAACGACAACAGCGTATTGATCAACGTGGCCCATTTGCCCTTGGTAATGCCGACACTGAAGAGAAACATCACCTGGAAGTCGGTGGTGCGGGTCGGCACAATGCCGAAGCGGCCCACGTAGGCGGTAAACAGTTCCGCGGGCACACCCTCTTCCAGCAGCTTGCCATCATCACCCATGCCAGGCGTCAGCAGGCTGACCTTGATGGGGTCGAGCATGCACCAGTTGTCTGTCAGGTCGGTAAAACCGTGCCAGGTATCTTTTGGATGCAGTCGCCAGCAGTCCTGCTCATTGACCAGCAGATCCGCCGGGGCTTCGGCGAAATCGTGTTGCTTGCCGGTTTGCGGGTCCTTCACTACCTCGGCGTTCCAGGGTTTGAAGAACCAGTCGCCGTCGGCCTGGTGACGCTTGTACATGCGCGCCACGGCCTGGCGGAAATCGACCGCTTCCCGGATGACGTCAGTGGTCAGCAGGGTACCGCCGGCACCGTCCATCATGGCGCTGGCAATGTCATTCGAGGCGATGATGGCATACAGTGGCGAGGTCGTGGCATGCATCATGTAGGACTGGTTGAAGCGGTCGTGTGGAATGGCATCGCGACCGTCACGGACATGAATGTAAGAGCCCTGCGACAACGCCGTCAGCAGTTTATGCGTGGAATGTGTGGCGAACACGGTGGGCGCATCTTCGACGTGTTCACCGGGATCGCCACGCATGGCGTAGTGGTCGGCATAAACCGGATTGAAGCGGGCATAGCCGTACCAGGCTTCGTCAAAGTGCACGCGCGGACTGCTTTGCGCCAGCAGGTCCTGTGCTTCGGCGGCGTTGTAGCAGAGGCCGTCGTAAGTGCAGTTGGTGAGTACCGCGTACCTCGGGTCTTTGTTGGCGGCATCTTTGGTCAGCGGACTGTCGGCGATCTTTTTCTGAATCGTTGCTTTGGTCATTTCCTCAGGGTGGATCGGTCCGATGATGCCGTAGCGGTTGCGCGTGGGCACCATGTAGACGGGCAAAGCACCGGTCAGCATCAGCCCCTGCTCGATGGACTTGTGACAGTTTCGGTCGCACACCGCAATATCGCCTTCCTTCAGGCAGGCCTGCCAGATAGTGCGGTTCGACTCGGAAGTACCGCCGACCACATTGTAGGAACGGTGGGCGCCGAACACCCGGGCGGCATAGGCTTCGCTGTCGGCGATCGGCCCGGAATGGTCCAGCAGCGACCCGAGCTGGCCGCGTTCGATGCCCATGTCGGTGCGGAACAGGTTCTCGCCGTAAAAGTCGAAGAAGGCACGGCCGACCGGCAGCTTGGTAAAGCCGATGCCGCCCTGGTGTCCCGGCGCCGACCAGGAATGCTCGCGCAGGCGGGAATACTTGGCGAGCGCCGCAGCGAATGGTGGCAGCATTTGCTCGCGGTAACGATCCACTGCGGCTACCACGCGACCGGCGATGAAGTTGGCGGTGTCCTGCAGCATCCAGACGAATTCCTCCACCTGTTCCATCACGTGCTCGGTGATTTCCCGGGCGCGTTCGCTGGTCTGGGCCATCAGGAACACCGGGATGTTTTCGTGGCGGTTGGTCAGTTCTTCGAGCAGTAACGCCGCCGGTGGTTCGCCGGAATCGGTAGTGCCCTGCAGCTCCCAGCTGAGCAGTACAGCATGAATTGAGGTGTCAGACACGATGTTGGCCAGACCATCCTCGTAACTGATCGCCTTGATAACGACTACATCGCGAAGCTCCAGCTCATCGACCAGCGACTGGGCGCTGCGGCCCAACGCGGTTTCCAGCTGCGCCAGGCCTTCTTCGATGATAAGCACCTTGCTCTCGATGGGGCGTTGATTGGTCAGGATCATTAGTTGCTCCAGGTTTTCAGCGATTATTTAAAGCTGTACGTGACGTAGGCCATACCGTACATCCAGTCATCATTATCGCCATAAGCCTCCTTGGCGCCGTCATCCGGTTTGGCGTAGGCGCCGACCAGGCTGACAGCGAAAGAATCATTGGCGGTCCAGTCGACGGTCAGGTTCCACTCGTCGGCAAAATCACTGCTCTGTACGCCGAAGCCATCGGCGTTGTCCAGTTTGAATTTGTAGTAGAACAGGTTGAGGTGGACCGAGGCGAGTGGATCCGCACTCAGGCGAACCATGTGCGAGTTCAGGTTTGAATTTGACAGGACGTACTCACCCAGTATTTCGCCCTGGTACCAGTAACCCCAGTCATAGAAACCGTAGAACAGCGGGTCGAAGTCCTGGCTCTTGCCGGAGTTGGGGTTGTCGCCTTCGAACGCGGCGTAACGATAGGTGAGGGTCGGCTTCCACGTGACTTTATCCCATCCATAGCCCGCGGACAGGTACCAGGCGGCGGCGTTTAACTCATCACCGTTGTCCTCGTAGACGTATTCGCCGTCGAACTTGATCGGGTTGAGGATGTCCGGCGTATTGAACGCCTTGAAAGGTGTGGTTTGAAAGCGCAGATCATAGACATCCATACCATCACGGGTCTGGATATCCGAGTCAACGTTGTAGTAACCACCGCCCACGCCGCCGAAATCGCCGAGTTTGTAGTCGAGAGTGACCCCGCCAACCTTGGTATCCGACTGGGGATTATCGTTGGCCTTGAAATACACCAGGTTACCATTGAACTGGCCATAATTTACCTTGGCGATACCCGCGTACTCCGCCGCTTTGCGTTCCCCGGACCAGTAGGCGCCGCGACCTTGCCCGTTACTGCTCTGACTGTAAAACAGGAACCCGTTTCCAACGACGTATTGCTGCATGCCGAAAGATACATCCAGAAAGTCCTTGCCCAGCGAGCTGAACAGATCACCGGAACGCCAGCCGAGGTAGGCGTTTTCAACCGCGGTATGGCTAGTATCTCCGTCATCGCCTCGCCCGACATTCGAGCCGGCGGCGTCAATGTCCTGGGTGTTACCGTTAACGAAACTGAAGCGCCCGTAGACTTCGCCACTTTCTTCGAAGTGGTAACTGCCTTCAACACCCGGGTGGACAACCCATTCATACCAGCTGTTGGTGCTCTGTCCAATGTTGCCGTTGTCATTGCCGAACCAGGCATTACTTGAGTCAAAGTAGCCGCCTTCCGCTTTAAGGGTGCCGCGCAGATAACTCTTTCGTGGTCCTTCCCAGATACCCAGTGGGCTCTCACCGCCGTGCTTGGCCCGATCGGCACCGGTTTTAAATGGATGCTCGGCTGCTAAAGCTTCCTTGAAAAAGTAGTCGGCAGCATCCGTACTCGTCGCGGTGGCGGCTTCGCCATCCGCGGCAAGGCTTATACCGCTGTTCGATGTGCCCAGCAGGAGTAAAGTAATGCATAGGCTCAGTCTGGTGGGTCGAATTTCAACTGTCATGTGCATGACTCCTTTAAGCAATAAACCATATATACCGCATTACCCTCGGCGTCGCGTTCAATTTCGATGCCGTGAGTGTCGTGTTCGAATCCTGGGAACTGGCTGTCGAAGGTCTGTAAGGCCAGCAGATAATCAACCACCGCACGTTTTTCTTCTGTGACTTTCTCACCGGGCATCATAATCGGTATGCCGGGCGGGTAAGGTACCAGCTGCACGGCAGCGACACGATCGACCATGTCGCTGACCCGAATCTGCTCGACGTTGCCCTTGACCAGTTGGCCGTAGGTCTTGCGCGGGCTCATGACCGCATCCGGCAGAATGGTGAAGGCCTCATCCATACTGTGCAGCAGCTTGGTCTTGATCATTGCCGCGTGCATCTCGTCAGCCAGATCCTTAAGACCCATGCCTGCATAGCGTTCCGGTGCGCTGTCGACCAGGTCGGGCATGACGCGTTCCAGCGGTTCATTGGCGTCGTAGTTCTGCTTGAACTCTATCAGCCCGGCGACCATGGAACCCCACTTGCCCTTGGTGATGCCGACCGAGAACAGAATCAGGAAGGAGTAGGGCTCGGTTTTCTCCACGACGATGCCGCGGCTGGAGAGAAACGACGTCACCAGCGGTGCCGGAATACCGCTGTCTTCCAGCCGGCCCTCGAGACTGAGTCCCGGTGTAAGCACGGTAGCCTTGATCGGATCGAGCATGCAATAGTCATCACCCAGGTCGCCGAAACCGTGCCAGTCGGCCCCGGGTTTGAGCAGCCAGGCGTCGTGATTGCTGCGCAGCATGCCGGGGTCGGCATCGGCGAAGGGTTTGCCGTCGACTTCGTCGGGTTGCCACATGCCGAACCACCAGTCGCCCGGTTTACGTTCCGCGACCTCCTGCCGGATGCGCGCCATGGCCTGGCGGAAGTCGATGGCTTCCACCAGGCACTCGTCGGTCAGGTACTCGCCCGCGTCGTCCATCATTTTTGCCGATACGTCGGTCGAGGCGATGATGCTGTACTGCGGCGACGTCGAGGTGTGCATCATGAAGGCTTCGTTGAACAGCGCGGGTGTCACCGGCACCTTGCCGGAACGGATATGCAGCATGGAGGCCTGCGACATCGCCGCCAGCAGTTTGTGGGTCGAGTGGGTTGCCGTGACCGTGGCATCGTCGGCGTGGCGCTCACCGCGGTGCATGCCGTAGCGGCCTTCGTAAATCGGATTGAAACGCGCATACGCGTACCAGGCCTCGTCGTAGTGGATGCGCGGCAGGGTCTTGCTCATCTCGGCGGTGGTTGTCCGGACGTTGTAGCATAGGCCATCGTAGGTCGAGTTGGTCAGCACGCCCAGGACCGGCGGCACGGTTTTGTCCGCCACCAGCGGGCTTTCGGACAGCTTTTTCCTGATGGCCTCGGGCGTCATTTCACTTTGCGGTACCGGTCCGATCACGCCACGGGCATTGCGCCGCGGCATCATGTATACCGGCACCGCGCCGGACATGTTCAGCGAGTAATTGAGCGATTTGTGACAGTTACGATCCACCAGTACGGTGTCACCGTCGGTGACGGCCGAATGCAGGATGATCTCATTACTGGCCGAGCTGCCGCCGATGACAAAGTAGGTGTAATCGGCCCCGAACACCCGGGCGGCGTTCTTTTCGGCGTCGGCAACCGGACCGGAATGGTCATTGAGCGAGCCGGTTTCGCCGACCGACACGGACAGGTCCGAGCGCAGCATCTGTTCCCCGTAGAAATCCATAAAGGTTTTTCCCACGGCGGTTTTCATAAAGGCGGTACCGCCCGTGTGACCCGGTGTATGCCAGGAGTACTCGTGGGTATCGTCAAAATTCACCAGGGCACCGAAGAAGGGCGGCAAAATGCTGTCCAGGTAGCGCTTGGCGGCCGCCTGTATACGACCAGCTATAAATTTGGGGCTATCTTCCGGCAGCCAGATGAAGCCATCGACGTTTTCGACGATTTCCAGCGGTACGCGGCTGCGGCTGGCTTTTGACATAGCCAGCATAATGGGCAGGTGGGCGGCGCGTCGATGTGCGAGACGCATTATCGCTGTTGTCTTATCGAGGTTTTCTTTGCACAGGGCCCAGGACATCACGATGCAGCTGAAGCCCGGGTCCGATCTGATCGCAGTTTCACCGTCATCCAGCGATTTGGCGGTAACAACCTGGATATCCTTTTCTTCCAAAGCCGCCCTGATCGCTGCTGCACTGCGTGCCACTGCGGTGTCACCGGTGACATCGGCAACAGACAGAACCGGAAATCGTTGTGCCAGATTGGGTGGAAGTGGGGTATTATTGGCTACCATAAAATTCTTATCCTCCGTTCAATAGGCAGATGGTGTTGCATGGTTGTGGTTCTATAGCCTATCCACAAACCAGCCACCGAGTTATCAGGCTACTGCATCATTCCACTTAATCAGGCTATCTCTATCGTGCTCGTCGTGAACACGCGGATTCGACACTTGGAACTTTTCGTGGATCGCGCATCGAAGACTCGTGTACCGCCGGGGCGGGCTCAAGCAGATACGGGGCAATCGCTGTAGCCTGGCTGAGATCGCTTGCTGCGATGCACTGCATACCTTGTGGTTATTATCTCTGCGCCTGCTCATGTCGATCATAGAGCCAGCCACCGGCGGCTCCGGCAGCGGCGCCCAGCACCGCACCATGGAGTGGCTGCCCGGTCGCCAGCTCACCGATCAGCGCACCGGCCGCGGTACCAATCGCCGCACCCGAGAGGGTACGCTGCTCGCCCGTGCTCATATTCGCGCACGCCGAGAGGCTGCCCGCTAAACAACACACCGCTATCAGATTGCCCGTCTTCATCGTCAACTCCTTAACCTAAGCTTGGTTACTGCTACGAACACGGCCACTTTTCGGTCACGGCACGCATGACACCATGCACCGGCGTTTCGCTGTGCATGTGGCGGGCATTGCCCTTCGACCAATCCAGTAGCACAATCACGACCTCTTCCCGCGTAATAGCCGATGGTGGGCAGGCAATGGGATCGTACCGGCTCCCAGCCGTCAGGGCCGCATGGTAATCCAGCGCAGCATCCACATAGCCCAGACAATATCCCATTGCCTCGTGATACAACGGATCCGCTTCATCGAGGCTGCAGATTTCCACTAGATGGGAAGTATTAATGACCTGGTAGCCTTTCGGGTCCAGAGCAGCCGCCTGCCCTGCCGCCAGCATGGCCGCGGCAACGATAACGGTCTTATGAATCTGCATAACGATCTCCTTTTCCCTGGCATGCGCCCAGGGGGCACTTACGGTTCGACCCGGAGCCAGTGCTGGACAGCACTGGATAAATATCTGTTGGAACTGGCTTTTCCGGAGTGTACTGCCCCGCAAAAGACTTGTCTTTGACATCTCGTGCCAGTGCGCCGTACCCGCTTTATCTCTAGTCGCACCCGTTTGGTGTGCGCGGCCTAGTGGGCTGCGAATGCCTGTTGGCCTTGAAACGCGACACCGAAGAGATGAGATGGGGGAACCGCTATCCCGATCTGTGCTAGATTTGGCCCTAACGGTAAAACCGTGACCCCGCATTGCCAGCGGGGCGATTACGCAACCCGATACGGCGGAATTAGATGAACGCGTTTCCTCTCACCAAGTCCCCTACGCTCACCAGCTACGTGTCGATCTTGCGCGCGATCGGCGCACCCGTCGATGCTGGCTTGCGCCGCGCACGGCTGCCGACACTGTTCGAGGAAATCCCCGATGCGTGGCTATCCTACAAGCGACTCAGGTACTTCACCGTCGACATGGCCAGCCGCGAAGGCATCCCCGATCTCGGGCTTATCCCGCAAGCCTCCGATACACAGACGGCCCTCAGTCGATCCTTCCGCGACCTGGTGCTGAGCGCCCCGACGCTGTTGCAGGCATTGCAGCGACTACCGTCGCTCACGAGCCGGCAAACCACGGACATCAGGGCCTGGATCGAGCCGATCGGGGACCTGGTGCGTTTCTGCCTAGTCTTGCCGTTGCCACTCGATGTACCCGGCTACGATATCGGCGAAACCCGCACCTTACGTCTGATGGAACACATTGTGGGCGCCTTTGCCGGCCCGGACTTTGTGCCGACGCGGGTGCTTCTTGCATCCCGCGCACGCGACCTGCGATTTAATCTCCAATCCGCCTATGGGGACATACCCGTGTTGACAGATCAGCCTTACGGCGCGATCGAGTTTCCACGCGCGTTGTTATCCTGCACACACGCTTCGGCGGATGCGCATCCCGCGGGTTCTGGCGCTGCCACACCTGACGACGCACCACCGGGCACTTTATCGGAAACCCTCGAAGCGTGCCTCGAGCCTTATCTTTTGGAAGGGTACCCACACGTCGCCCTGGCGGCCGAGATCGCTGGCTGCAGCATGAGAAAGCTGCAGAGAAAGCTGGCGATAGAGCAGACCACCTATTCCGAGATCGTCGACAAAGCCAGGTGCCGCGCCGCGATGCCACGGCTGCGCGATAGCGAGCTTAACTTGAACGAAATTGCGCACAGGCTCGGGTATTCCGAACACGCCGCGTTCACACGTGCATTTCGACGCTGGACCGGCATCACACCGAACGAGTATCGAGCCAGCCAGGCACACACAAACCTGGATCATTGACGCCCATCGACGATTAAAAGTTCACACAGATGACAAGAACAGCTGCACCGGACAGCATGTCCCTCGTCTCCGCGGACGTCCACATCGTTCTTGCGCTCATCCTTTTCGCGACGGTGGCGATATCCTTGTGGCTCGGCCGGTACTGGCGGACGGCGAGCATCCCACCTTTCTTCCCGATCCTGCTGATTCCGCTGGTGCTCTCGAACACCGGCATCATCCCCATGCGCGCACCCATCTATGACCTCGTCTCAAAGTGGTTCGTCGTCGCCGCGATCCCGTTGATGCTCTTTCAGGCGGACTTCCGACGGATCATCCGCGAGACGGGCCAAACATTTGCGGCGTTCCTGCTCGCCGCAGGCGGCACGACCCTTGGCGCGGTGGCGGCGTTCTTCGTCGTGCCGCTCGGCGAGCACCAGGCAGCGGTCGCCGGGACCCTCTCCGCCGCGGGCGTCGGAGGCAGCATGAACTTGGTTGCCGTCTCGCGGGCAACCGGCATCGACGCCGCCGCCTGGTTCCCGACGCTGCTGGCAGTAACTACGATCATCGCGGTCCTTTACCTGATGCTCCTGTCCCTGCTGCCGGCTACCCGATGGTTCAGAATATCGCCTGACCCTGAGCAGGTGGTTGGTGCCAGAGAGAAATCAACCGCGGCGGCGCTTGACCCAGCGGCGTCCCTCGCGCGGCCCGGCTCGTGGCACCTGCGCGGCATGGCCGCGAGTCTGACCTTGAGCGCTTCCATCTGTGCCGTGGGGCTTGCGATAGCCTCCGCCTTACAGTTTCAGGGCTCCGTAATCCTGATCATCACCACACTGGCGCTCGCTGCGGCCAACGCGGCGCCGGGGATTCTTGCTCGTCTGCGAGGCAACATGGAACTCGGCACGCTTCTGCTGTACGTCTTTTTCGCCACACTGGGGGCACGTTCGGACCTCGCCGCACTGGCCGGCGAGTCGCTCGGGCTGACGCTGTTCTGCGGCGTCGTGGTCGCCGGTCACGCGCTCACGGTGTTCGGCATCGGGCGCCTGCTCGGATTCTCAGGCCCCGTGATTATTGTGGCCTCGAATGCGTGCTTGCTCGGCCCCCCAACGGCCGCCGGCCTCGCTGCCTCTAACGGTTGGACTCTCCTGATGGCGCCGGCGATCCTCTGCGGCATCTTCGGTTACGCGATAGCCAATTTTCTCGGTGTTGCCGTGGCTGGATTGCTCAACGGGATCTTGTAGACCTTTGCAAGCATCTGAGAAGGCTCGACGCTGTGCAAGTACGCGGAATTTCTTGCCCATCTCCGTTTCGATTTAGGCGGCAAGTTGCCGGTTGCTGGTACTGGCCATGGCCTCCAGCTCATTGGCTGCAACATGAGAAAGCTGCAGGGAAAGCTGGCGACAGAGCAGACCACCTATTCCGAGGTCGTCGACAACGTCAGGTGCCGGGCTGCGATGTCACGGCTGCGCGACAGCGCGCTTAACCTGAACGAACTTGCGTACAGGCTCGGGTATTCCGAACACGCCGCGTTCACACGGGCCTTTCGGCGCTGGACCGGCATCACACCGAACGAGTATAGAGCACGGGCGGTAAACACGCCGTCGCGCCCGAACCTGGATGACTGACGCGGTAACCTTTGACGTAGGTACTGTCGATGTCTTGTTTCGCGTGCTTTCTAGCCGTTAGATCTGTGACGATGAACTTCGTGTTTGGGTCGGGTCCCGTCATCGCAGTAAATAACTCAGGAATTACTGGGCGCTATGTTGCGCTAATTGGGTTTAAGGGGCGATAAGCTCGGTTGATAAAGCAGGGTTCCTACGGCCAATCAATACCAGCCATCCATTTGTATCCACCTTCTAACATTAAACCAGTCCGTATATCCTTGGCCGGAAGAAAGCTTGAATACCCCGCATGCTGCTGAAACCAAGATGCCTTGTGCGACAAGAAAACTGATTAAAAAAAGAGTGCAGTGAAATATGATTACCCTAGTCACACTAAGAACTCTATCTCTACTATTTCTCGCTACATTGATGTTCCCGTCCTCGGCCTGGGCAGAGAAACCAATCCAATTGAAATATTCAAAAACGGAAATCGAGGTAATGTGGAGAGGCCGTATCCGCTTTATCCTGGATAAAGGTGCCATCCCCCTGGTTGATTTTCTATCCTTCTTGCCGAGAGAAAACAGTGCGTCGGTGATTGGTTGGACTAAAGACGTGATGGACCAAGAAGGTGTGGCGCTTATTTCCTTTGCCGGATACTGGGCGCCAAAAGATCCGGGTTGTAAAGGTCATTGTTGGGACTACTTTATCCACCGCGTTGTGAATGGCGATCCTGATCGGTTTATTCTTACTACCAATAAGGGTGGGAACAATAATTGGTGGAAGCAAAAAAGCGGCAGATCACAGGATTATATCGAACAGCTTGAACAACAGGTCCTAAGTGGCGATTATCCCTTTATCGGCCAAATAGAGTTTCGCCACTACATGTCCAATGCGCAGTGCAAGGCCGGAAAAACCCACCGAGATATTGATATTCCGTTGAATGGGCCTAATGGCCACCGCGTTTTTAAGCTTTCGTCCGCAACCAGTGTGCCCGTGTCGATCCATCTTGAGCCAGAAGATTCCGCACTACATGCACTGAGGGAAATGCTGGAGGCATACCCGAAGGCGAAAGTGATTATTAGTCATTTTGGCCAGGTACGTCATCCGGAAAAAGAACAACGCTTTGGACCGAGGCTCATTGAACACATGTTAACAGTTTACCCAAACCTCTATTTCGATCTTTCTACCGGTGAGCCCGGGCGGTTATACAGATGTGGTACTTACCGCGTGCTTGACACCGTAATATGGGGTGATGACGGTCGGGGTGGTCAGACAAATAGCCTAAAACCCGAGTACAAGGAACTGTTAAGAAGGTTCAGTTCGCGCTTTGTGGTAGGTTTTGATTATGGACCGTCTAACAGACAATCGGCTGGTTATCTGAAACAGAGAATTGAGAATATTCGACTGATATTGCGTGACTTGCCTAGTGAAGCGAAACACAACATCGGCTATAAAAATGCTTGGTTCTTGCTAACACAGGAAGTATGGGATTGAGTGGATCGACTTTGTGTCGTTTCTTGTCGGTCAGATGCCCGACCAGGAAAACTTTTTTGCGGTACAAAATAGTGCTGCACTACTATATAGGCGGGAGTCGGTCACAAGATTCCGCTCTATCTCTTTCTACTTGCTGTCCGATTTAGTTATATAAATTCGACATCGGAGATGCGTTATGATTGGGCTTCTGCGTTCGCAGCCAACACTAAGCGTTGGGCAACACAAAATAATTGCGGAGAGAGGGAATCAATATGGTTGGATCACAGTATCGTGCCGCATCTGAAAAGCGTATTTTTACCGACGGCGAACTACCGAACGAGACGCTTCTGGATGATTTTCGGGATCTACCCTCCGAAAAAATAATGATGCTTTATGCGGAATTGCGGGTATTAAGCGACGGTTGCGAAGATTGTTGCTGCGCACAATCGAAGGAACGCGAATAGATAGTTCGTAACGATCCGACCTGCCGATTGGCTCTTCCAACCTTCAATGTATCTAGATGAGCGTGTAGGATTCATACCTGACCTTATCAGCGATTTCTGATCCAGCGTAATCAGACAGGTGTTGATTGTCCGCAAGGAGGGCCAGCATTTAGCGGTCCTGCAAATCTGATCGGTCGGTCGCCTCGGGTTCGGCAAAAAACACACATCGGTCAACAGTTGGGTTAGGTATGGTCTGGGTCGGACTGAGCCATCCGACTGCATTGGTAGGCTATATCTTCAGCTTACTCTAAGATATTGCATTGCAATAGGTGGGAGTCGGCCACTAAGGACCAGAGATGGCCGGGGCTGTGTGAAAACTCCGGGTCAAAAATGCAGCACGAGTTCTCTTGCGAAATCTGAAGAAATTTGTGATAGCGAATCGTCATTCTTGAGCGACAGAGCTCCATTTTGGATGAGATTTTTCACTCAAATTCACTGACGGATAGTTTTCACACAGCCTCGGCCGGTTGCTGCCTCCTTCCGACCGTTCGCCCAACGCAGCTTCTGCTGATTACCGCCCGAAGGGCCTCGCTCAAGCGGCCGGAGTAGGTCGGTCAGCCGACGCAAAGGCCGAGAAAGCCAATTGAAGCACCCCCGGCGCCGATTATCGGCCTTTTCTGATGTGTTCGCGAAATCGGGTCAAAACCCCTGGAACTCGCGGTAGCGAGCGAGCATCTGTTTCGAGAACTCAGGATCCGTGTCCTCACAGAGGTCGCTCAGTCGCTCGCATGCGTCCGCCATGATTCGCTTGTCACCGACCCGCTCTCCGTAGTCCAGCGCCTTCTTCTGGAGCTCCACCGCTTCGTCGTTCAGTGCCTTCGCCTGGAGCTCCGTTAACAAGCTGCTCATCCCCAGATCCCAGGCACACTCACCAGCGCGGTACGACATCGCCGCCGCAAAGTGCCACTCATGCAATCGTTCTGCAATTTGTAGAGATTGTTTGCATACTTCGAGCAAGGTGTCGGTGTGGCCAAAGGCAGTTTGGTACAGGTCAGCGAGGCGTGCATAAAGAATCATGAGAGAGGGCCGGTCGTCTGCAAGTATTGCCGCGTCAATCTTCCTGAAGAGTCGCCCCTCCTTCTTCCTTTGATGTCGCGAATATATGAGAAGCAGGAGAGCTACTGCACGGTCCCTGAGTGAGAGACCCCTGGGAATCCCCCCTTTCAGTGCAGGCACTTCGAACCTGATCTTGGAATCCGAGGCCCTGAAGTAGGCATCGTCGCTGCTCAATTTCTGATCACCCACATTTGAAGAGGTGCCCCCGCTGAACGTGCAACCACACGGATAAAGGAACAATATCCAAAAGGGCAATTCGGATACAAGCAGTCCGCGTCTGCGTAGCTCACTGTCATCACACTGCCAAGGCGGCAGCCTGCTCCCGCGGCACAGTGGTCATTTGCGGACCATCCTGTCAGTGGCCTTTATGTAAAGTGAACTGCCGCTATACGGACCGCCATATCACCTATCACTCGAGTCTGATGGCCTTTCCCCGTAAGGTCATCGAGCATTACAACGTCCCCAGCCTTCCGTAATTTTCGTTCTCCGTCACCGGCCTCAATTTCACATTTACCTGTCATTATTATCATCCACTGTCGTACAGGGGTAGGATGCCATTCACCAAACCAACCCACTGGGAGTTCAAGGAAGACAATTTTATTTGATGATTTGGGAGTGGATGTATTCAACGGAATTGCCGGTGGCGCGTAGTTGTTGGATTCAAGCTCTATTTTCAGAGTCTCGAAGTGAGAATAACCTTCGGAATCAGAAAAAACTCTAAGATATTCGATAAAAATCATGAACCCACCCTCCAATTTATATATCATCGCGCAGCCTGAAAGGTATTAAAGCACTTTATTGGAGCAAGGGTGATCGAGCTATTTGATGATTAAACGCTACTTACCACATGAAGGACAGCTTCTGGCTGAACCTTGCCTTATCAATCCAGCTTATTGCGACTTAAACAGAATCAGTGCGGCATAGCGCCCGGTAATTCCTGAGTGATTCACTGAGATGACCCGATACGACCCACTGCGGTCCTACACAGATTGCTTATATAGGGAGGCAGAATATTTCACTTTTCTGGGGGTATTCTTCACCTTGAACGTCAGCGAAGCGCCCGGGCCTGACCTGAAACTATCGTTCATTTTGATTACCACGGTACGTGATGCCGAAAACCTATACCGTGATTATAAAGTGGTTTAATTTTGATGGTGTTAACCTACAGTATATTTAGTGCATTTACAAAATTGGACTTAAGAAGGCAAAGAATCTTCAGCCAGACTTTAAATGCCACTGATAAATTCTAGGGAGATGTTTGTGAATATATGGAACGTAAGGATTGCTAGTTTGTTGCTATGTACGCCCTTTGTTTCTTTCGCTGGAGAATCAACTGAAGAAGCATTGAAAGGGGAAAAATTATTTAAAAAATACGGTTGTACAAATTGCCATGGGGAAAATGGCGTTAACCCAACTTCGAAGTATGTACCTGTCTTAAAAGGTAAGTCTGCAGATTATATCTATCGAAACGCTTACGCTATCTTTGGCGATGACCGAGCCAACAGAAAAATCCATGCCATGCATGATCAATTCTGCATCGGGGAAGAACCAGAGGAAGGTTGTTATCCTATCCCATCTTCTCAAGATCTACGGACTATCGCTTCTTGGTTAGGATCATCTTCCTTGCCGGATAAAAAGCGTACGCCACAAGAACTCTATGTCACTTCTGACGAGGCATACAAAAAGCTACAGGAACTGGGCGATAAAGTCTTGTTTATAGATGTTCGCAGTCGTGCAGAAATAATGTTTCTGGGCATGCCTACAGATGTGGATGCCAATATTCCTTATATGACACCAGGATATTACGATGAGTGGGATGAGAAGAAGGGCATGTTCAAGATGCAAGCAAACAGTATGTTTGTAGAAAGGTTTTCGGAACTGATTGAATCGCGAAATATGAGCAAGGAAAGCCCAATTTTGCTGATGTGCCGTTCTGGTAGTCGAAGCGCTAAAGCGGCGAAGATACTTAACCTCGCCGGATATACAAATGTATACCATATCACTGATGGTTTTGAAGGTGGAAAGGCCAAGGATGGACCGAGAAAAGGCGAACGCGTAGTCAATGGCTGGAAGAATAGCGGCCTCCCATGGAGCTACAAGCTATCTAAAGCAGGCCATGTACTGGGACATTTAAAAGACTTTGATCTAGCTGGTATCGGCCTACATTACAGGCAGTACCGCTGCAAGAAGACTTCTAATAACAACTGAAAACCTAACTTCCAACCCCGTTATGGTCGTAACCGTCCGGTGATTACCCTCTCGACAACTACAGTCTGATGCGTTTCAGATTTGCGTTGGTCGCATTGATGTCGAAGGACTCCGGATTGAACGAACCGCCACACCACTCGAGCATCTGCTCGTATTCTTCATGATCTGGATTTGCGATCACGTCCAGAAATTCATAATAACCCGGCACACCCCCCACATCCTCAGGTGGGCAGGCATTTTCCCCGCCGACGCACAGCGCATAGCGCTGAGGCTTGACCATTGGGTATATTTTCTCCAGCGTGATGCGATGTAGCCAGGAGTCGCCAAAGTCATAGATGTAGTTGAACTTCTTACGACGGCCAAGAACTTTGAGCAGCTTTTTTCTCGCTTCGTTGATCAATTCCGGATCATCGTCCCAGTCAGGATCGATCATCCCATAGCGCAGGCCGGCGATATCAAACTCATGCAGATGGCTATTCCACCAACCCATGGACTCCTGGATTACAGAATGAAGCTGCACCAGGGTGATAGTGTCCGGTATTAATACACATCGCCAGATCGTCGGCTCTGTATAGGTCAGCTCAATTCGAAGCTGCAATAAGGTCTCTGGGTTCAGACGTGGCGACATGGATCAGGCAACCGCTCTGTCGATGATTTTTGAATTGCGATCATGCATCAAATTCCAAGGTAATAACTCGCCAATCCGGTTGATGGGATGGGTGGCAATACAGCTGAGCACATCGCGCAGGTAAGCCAGTGGGTCCAAGCCATTTAGACGAGCCGTACCGATCAGGCTGTACAGGGCCGCGGCCCGATCGCCGCCTTTGTCCGAACCGACAAACAGATAGTTTTTCCCGGCCAAGAGCGACCGCACGTAACGCCCGTTCGGCTGCGTTGTTATCGATCTCCAGACAGCCATCGTCTCGATACCGGATCAAGGCCGTCCAGCGGGTCAATGCATAGCGGATCGCCTCTGCTACTGCCGACTTACGCGATACCTGGGCAAGCGTCGATTGCAACCACTGAAACAGCTCATCCAGGATCGGTCCGTCACGACTGCGCCGAGTGCTTTTGCGCTCATCCGGCGGCTTGCCCCGGATTGCACTCTCCACACGGTACAATTGTCGAATATAATCCAGCGCCGTCGCTGCCACAGGGCTCGCCTGCGCCTGGTGGATCTCGTAGAACTTGCGGCGTACGTGTGCCCAGCAGGCCGCCTCGATCCGCCGGCCGGTTTCGGAGCCAGACCGATTAAATCCCGCATAACCATCCGCATGGATCGCACCCCGATAACTGGCCAGGTGTCGCTGCGGATGTTCCCCTTTTCGGTCGGGTGAGTAGGCAAACCAGACCGACGGCGCCGCTTCGCCTTTTGCAGGGCGTTCGTCGCGAACGTAGGTCCACAAGCGCCCTGTTTTTGTCCCCAGCCTTTGCCAGGTGATAGCACCGGCACCGGGGTATCATCGGCGTGCAGTTGTTGACCAGCCAATGTGTGGCGTCGAAGGGCTTCTACCAAAGGCGACAGCAACTGGCTGGATGCGCCCACCCAATCGGCCAAGGTCGAACGCGGCAACTCAACACCGTCACGCGCATAGATCTCGCTCTGGCGATACAGCGGCAGATGATCGCAGTATTTCGATACCATAACCTGCGCCAGCAATCCCCGGACCAGCCACACCCCGGCAATCGGTCTCTCCGGCGCACTCGCCTGAATCAGCTTGTCGCAACCCTTGCACGCCAGTTTGGGCCGAACATGACGGATCACTTTGAAGCTCGCGGGAACATATTCCAATACTTCGGATACGTCCTCGCCAATGGATCGCAATTGTCCACCGCAGTCGGGGCAGTGATGGGTGTCGACAGTATGCAACTCCACTTCCCGGGGGAGGTGTGCCCGCAAGGGTCTGCGTGACGGCTTACTACGAACAGGCTCCTCGGAACTCTTTTGCGGGAGCGGTGTTACGGGGGGTGTGATTGTGCCATCCAGGAAGAGTGAAGATTGGGTATCTTCAGCGTCCAGCACTTCGGAACGGCGGCCAAACTGCATGCGCTGCAACTTGGCAACCAGCAGCTTCAGATGTTCATTTTCATGACTCAGTGACCGCACCAGCGCCTGCAAAGTCGCGGCGTCGCTGGGCATGGTTTCTTCCTGAATCGGCATGCCGGTATTATACCAGCTGCTTGTTTTGAAAGCCCTTTTTATGCCGCAATAACAGGGGCGGTGCGCTTGGGAATGCGCCAGTCAATGCCTTCCAGCAGCACTGACAATTGCGCCAGCGTGGGGGAATTTCCCCGTTCTCCGCGCGTGGCCAGATGAACCTGCCACGCTCCAGTCGCTTGGCAAACAGGCACAGTCCGTCACCGTCCCCACCACAGCACTTTTATCCGATCACCGCGCCGGCCTCGAAATACCGAACAGATGGCCGGAAAACCAGGGTGATCCAATAAGGCCATTTGTACCAGGGCGGCCAAGCCGTCGAAGCCTTTGCGCATATCGGTGACCCCTGCAACCAGCCAGATCCGGGTGCCCGGTGACGGACCTAACACGCCGACAACACCGCCAGCGCTGTTTTCAATACCTCCGGACAGACAGTGCCGGTGACAACGAGTCGATGTCCACCCGCGAGAGTAATCTCCAGGCTGCCATTGTCTAATGTATGATTCGGCGCACCGATGTCAGTGAAGGTGTTGGTGCCACAGTAATGGGAACCAGTGTTTGAGGTTCATCCGCCAACAATCCCCTTAGATATTGCGGCGCCATTTAAACAGCTGGTTGGCATTAACATCATATCGGCGTGCGACCACGGAAACAGAATTCCAACCCGCCAAGGTCTCTTCGACCATCTGCCGTTTTAGCGACTTACTGTATTGACGGCGCTTTGGGATAGCTTTGGTAGGTTCCCGCGTCCTTTTCTCTGGATCGATTGGTACTCTGCTCTCGGTACCTCGGGGGATAGTGTCCATTTAGCCTCCTGGTGGACACCTCTTGGTGTCCGCTTATTAAGGAGGACCCATCATGGCGAGTCCGATGAATGCTGCAAGCCTGTACTCACCGGACGGTTACTTATGGTCTGCCCTGACGGGGTTTATTATTGTTTGGTGTAATTGCGGTTCTGGCCGGACCCTGCCTTATCAATCGGGCTTATCGCAACCTAAACAGAATCAGTGCGGGAAAGCGCCCAGTAATTCCGGAGTGATTTAGTGAGATGACGGTACGCGACCCCTTTCCGCCGTTCAACGCCCCCCCCCCGGTTCGGTGCTGCAGCGCCAGATAGCGGGCGTTAGTTAAGGAGCCAGCGATGGTGGCACGTAGTCAGTAGCAGTCGTTAATTAATGAACTTTGCTCTGATAAGATGCTAGCCAATGACTGAAGAAAAAAAAATTCCCGGTGACCGCCCAGTAAAGCTTGTGGATATTGCTGCAAAACTCGGCGTATCCAGTGCAGGCATCCGCAAATTTGTTAAAAGGCGCAACTTCGAGCCATTCAAATTGCAGGAGGGCCAAAGCAAGCCCTGGTTTCTGTCACAGAAGGATGCTGAGGCGTTAATTGAGAGGGTGGAAGAAGAGAAAATTTATCGTATCGCTCCAGATCAAGAAACAGCGCCTGCTGGATTATCGGGAGTATATGCGGTTGAGGTCCCAGCCTACGATGCAAACATTCGTCTGAAGATTGGATGGAGCGATAATATCATTGACAGACTTAATACTTATCGCGGGCTCGTGCAAGATTTACGTGTATTGCGAATTTGGCCGTGTTCAGAAAGCTGGGCCGAGCAAATGGCACTAAAGTGGGCGAGATACAACAGTAGGCAAATTGGCGAAGAAGTATTTGAGTTTGAGGATAACGTCGTTGCGCTGGACTCCCTTGATGATGTGTTCGGTGCCGTCGGCATCAAACCGCAGAAGGGTACTTGAGTATTTTGCTCGGATGACCTGAGTCGGCCCAACCCGGCGATCACCCCCTTCGTCTGGAATGACCGGCTCTAGTCGGAAAGGTCATGCATTACCCGACTTCCAGGAACTTCCTGAATTGATTGTAAGGAAAAGATTTCCAAGACTTATTAGTACCAAGTGTATAAACATGCAAATCCATCCAACACAAAAAAACCACGCGGCTGATTTGCACCGTTAGGTTGATGTGGGAGGCAGATCATTTACATCGATTATGAATTGCAATTTCTATCTAAGGTGGCGAACGTAGTCGACTCTGAGCTAGATAGAATAGCTTTAGAAGCTAGGAACTCGGAGAATCCCGATTTGCTTGGGGTATATGACGAATTCGAACATGTTCTCGGCCTAGGTTTTGTAGCGTGCCAGACCTACATTGTTTCGAAATTAAAAGGGAAAGTTTCGAAACGCAAAGGGAAAAACAAAACGCAGCTTCTGAGTTTGGGACCTATGCATCGTTCGCAGCAGTCATTTGCCCTTGTAATAAATGCGTGTGCCAATTATTGGAAACACCACGACGAGTGGGATGGGGCATCTCTTGGGAACAGAGAGAAGACCACAATAAGCGTGTTAGAAAAAATGGGCGCTGATGTTTGGTCGGAATATCCCACATCTAAAGTTATGCATGCGCTTCTATCGCCTCATGAGAAAAGATTCAAGAAACTTCTACCATTTCTCAAACAATGGGCAGAAAATGCGCATAATGCAATCTAGCAAATCATTCGAGTTCGCCTGCAAACAACGCGAGCGGGACACGCAAAAGCCCCCCCAATGCAAACGTTAGCAATAACCGTAATGCAGATCTAACTTGCCGTTCGTAAACTGGTTGACGTATTACAAGTTTTGGCCGAGGACTGCCTTATCAATCCAGCTGATCCCGACTTAAACTCAATCAATAGAAGATAGCGCCAGGTAATCTCTGAGTGGTTTACTGCGATGTCGGTACCCGACCCTTCTCGGACGTACAGAATTTCAGCCTGAACAGCCGGAATGTACTGTAAGCCGGCGTTCTCGCTGCGATTCTAGCCGAACTCCCTCATAACTCTGATTAACTGCGAGAATTTTCCGTCAGACCACATGTAACTAGAATTGAACTACGACCACAAAAATTGTCTACATTCCTTAAAATAATTTCCTTTCAGCTCAACTACTGAATTAGTGACAGTAATTCCTTGGAGGAAACCAGTGACAAAGAAATCATTGGGGTTTGTCGTTCACCGATCGGTGCAGCACGCGCCGACGACGTAGGGGATCGATATGAAAGCACGAGCGAGGGCCGACCTCTTGGTCTGGCTGCTTTTAGCTGTTTGCGCCATGTCCGTAACGCCGGCCCTGGCGCAGCAAATAAAAGATGCTCCCGACTACGAGGAGCAGGCCGCGGCTCTCGATACCGAGATCCGAGCCTTCATCGAAGACGCTCAGGAATTCAGAGCCCGCGCCGAGGCCGCTGAGGGCAGCTTCGCCCGCATCCTCACGCAGCGGTCGGAAGACGCCGGGCTGGTCGCCATCGGGAAAGTGCACGACCTTGCTCGGCTGGTTATCGGTCGCGAAGCGGAAGGGCAGGACCCAGGTCCGTGGCGCGCCCGCGCGACGGAGTTGTTGGTGGACATGCAGAGCGGGATACAGGACTACCTGGAGCGAGTCCTGTCGCGGAAGGATCAGGACGCGGCACCGGACGAACCCGACCCGGCAAAGCTGGCGGCGCTTGAGGATCGCCAGGCGGAACTGTGGGCACGCATTCTGAGGCTTCTTGACACGTCGCTTACGACCATGACGCTGGCAAGGGAGTTCGGGCTAGACGTCGACGCGCAGCAAGCCTTCACCGAAAAATCGCTGACCGAGGTCGTACAGTTCCTATCCCTGTCTCTCGAGGGAACGCTGGAGCAGGTCGATCGCATCGCGAATCAGCTCATTGTGCTGCCCGACGATGCTGAGGTAATGGCCAAACAGCGCCTGGCGGACCTGCAGGTCAGGCGTCTCGCCGGCAACCTGGCCATCGCGAGCGACATGCTGGATCGGATGGGTCTCGAGGACGCCCGCTACAGGCAACAGCTTATTGAGGTCACGGGCACCGTCACGACGGACATTTTCGACTGGGAAGTATTGAGGGGCCTGGTATCCAGGTGGGTCGAGGGTCTCGGCATCTGGCTGATCGACAATTTGCCCCAGTTGCTCTTCAAGCTGTTGCTGTTCCTGCTGGTGCTCTGGATTGCGATCGCGGTCTCGCGGCTGACTCGCCGGCTGGTAGCCGAAGGCCTTAAACGCTCGAATCTGAAGATCTCGCAGCTACTGAAGAACATGATCGTCTCGACCGCAGGCGGCCTGGTGCTCCTTCTCGGCGTCCTCTTCGGACTTGCCCAGCTGGGCATCTCGGTCGGACCGCTGCTCGCCGGCCTAGGTATCGCCGGCTTCATCGTCGGCTTCGCTTTGCAGGACACACTAGGCAACTTCGCTGCCGGCATGATGATTCTCTTGTTTCGACCCTATGATGTCGGCGATGTCGTCGAGGCGGGCGGTGTCTTCGGCAAGGTGAGCGACATGAGCCTGGTGAACACGACCATTCTCACCTTCTCCCCCGGGTTGTCTATTGCTTTTTCCTTTCTTACTCGACTTCTCCCGGTTGGGATCCGTAGATGGCGGCTTACTGCTGTTTTTGCTGTTGAGGGTAATGCGATTGAGCAGCAGGGTTACCAGCAGCAGTAAGACTTCCAGTGCCGATCTCAGTGCAGGTGACAGATCTTTCTCTTTGCTGAGAAGTTCTTTGACTGAGTTGATTGCTGAATCAACGTCAACGTCTTCTATTTTCAATACCCCAATCTCGATCCACTTTGAATGAGATTATTATCGCATGGGTTTTCAGAACGACATTTTGGTTCCTGTAAGCGAATCTGAGACGTCTTAAAAAATGATTTGATGCCGCGGTTGCCTTGCTAAAAAGAAATCCTTGGTAGGCTTCGTGAAGCCTGTATGATTAACCAGAACGGTAGGTAGACAGTTCGCTCTGTAATCAGAAATAATGCAGAAAAACCCTGTCAAGTACTTTTTCTAATTTGCAGCTGAATAGTTACTTAATAACTAACCATGCCCAGTTCATATTGCTCGCACATAATGACTTATAACGCCAGCCGTAAACGGCGTACTTGTATCAAAAACGCCTCAGAGTTTACTGCCTTGTCTGTTGATACCATAGCAAGATCTTAATTGGGTTCAGGCATTTTCTTAGATAGCGCATCTATGAAATCACGTGATATATCTCGGCCACCCAATTTACGTGACCTTTTTACTACGTCCCATGCCTTTTCATAGTTTCCCTCCAAGTAGAGAGAGCGTGCCCAATTGTTATATGCATTGTCATAATGTGGATTCAATATCAAAGCTTCGTCAAATAACGAGTTAGCCTTCAAATATGATTTCTTTGACGTTAATTTATCAATTTCAATAAAGCCTTTTTTTGAATAGGCTCTTGCTGCATCTGTAAGTAACCGTGGTTTTTCTTCATTGTCGTCTATAGACGATAAGGCATTATCATAATAGATGATAGCTTCATCCGTTTTTCCCTGTGCCCATAATATTGCACCAAAACCCCATTGCACTAGATAGTTATTTGGGTTTAAAAGCCAAGCCTGGTTAAATCGCCGCATAGCGGTTGCATTGTCACCCGCACTAAAACTCCTCCATCCTTCTCCTGCGAATTTATTACTTCCATTTTCCCGAGAGCCAGAATTTCTTATAACTGTTGCGATGAAGATTTCATCAGATTTCTTTTGTGCCACTGTTTTTTCGATAGTGGGATATCCATACATGGGAATCATATTTATCGGTAAATTGGCAGTGCTTGATTCGTAATTGGTAGCACAGGCAGACAAAATTAATCCAAAAATTATCGATGACAGAAGTTTCATATTTTTCATAACTGCTTCATTTTTACTTAAACGCTAAAAGGTTGACTATTTAACATGCAGAAAATGTCGGAATGTATTCTGTGCGCAAGTCTTGTAATATGCCGCAGAACGACCGATTTGGGTAGCTCTTGGGAGACCAGTAGTGAATGACTCCTTTGAGTAGAACTGGTCATTCTAAGCGCCCGCAGTTACCGGCGGGATTGGGTCGATAAGGGACATCTGAGTATTTTGGTAGGTTGTTTTTTCTTCAACTCAGCCAGAAATCTTGCATTGCAATAGGTGGCAGTTGGCTAGGCCCGGTTAGTCGTCGCAGTGCAGCTTTTCGGCATACTTGACCGGCCAGGATTAGGAACCCGTCCCATCGTCAATTGGACGCTTGTACGACAGCGCAATTCCGAAGCTGGATAGAGGTTAACTCACAGCTTCCCAAAGAAGACGGCAGAGGTCTCCACATCTGAAGCATCCGACGGCAACAGCAGGCATCGCCGCCTGCGAACTCACCGCCCAGTCCTAACCGCGCCATTTCAAATGGGCTTCTCACACACAGGGCAGCACCGCCACTCAGGGTGGAGTGGGTAATTGCACGATGCGCAGGCCTGTTTGTACTCCGGCGCCGACACCTCGCAGCTTTGCGCCTCGCGGTCCCAGTTTCGCGACGCCCTGAATTCAACGGACCTCAGCAGCTGATAATACGCCTCTGGCTTCTCCTCCAAGAGCATCTCGCGCAAACACAGCCAGTGCGCCAGCTTCGCGGAGCTTTCGATCATCAGCTTCTTCATCTCCGGATCCGTAATGCGGGCAAAACGGGGATTCATTACCAGGGGGGACGGCAGACCACTGTGGAGATCTTCGAGAAAACCGTTTCTGTATACGTGGGCAGTGATGGCATTCGCCTCATCTCGAAGGGTGAGTTCGGGATGACCGCGCAGTGGAATCGTCTGACTCCTGTCGGTTTCGAAGTCGAGAAGCTCCAGGGGTGAAAGCAGCCGACCGGCCTTATCCTCGGCCAACCTATCCACGCCGCCGTGCTCGTCGTGATCGCCCCTGTGCATTTCGGCGGCCATTGCCTCCCAGTGCTTGGCGAGTTCCATCGGTGCATCCATCTCGACTGCAAGCTTCGCAAGTGAATCGTCACTGGCAGTTCGTTCCGTGTGTGCCCGGCGCCACGAGGATTCGGCGAGTAGCATCAAGTCGGCTCTCAGAGCATCTCGCAACTGCGACTCCTCGAGAATCTCCTCGGGCGCGTCGCAGTACATCTCGGCAGCAGTTACAGGAAACGCGAATTGCATGATCGTCTCGAGCATTTCACCGGCGGTATCACCCGCGCCCACTTCTGTCTGGAGACCCTCGCGCTGCGCCAGTCGATCCAGGTCCTCGATCTGGACGTCTTCGGGTGACAAGGGGCTGCCGGCTTGCTCCGGCCAGTCGATCGTGATCCGGACAGGCAGGTGGAAATCTATGAACACGGGGCCGTCGTACTCCGTCCAACGACACCCTTCCGGATTGCCCACCTCATCGAGCAAGTAGCCGAGGTGATCCTCATCATGCGCCGTTACAAGCGTACACGAGAGATCCGGCCACCGGACGAGATACAGCTTCACGGCCACCTCCTAGGTATTTCTATGGGCAACACTGAGAAATCGCGTCGAATTCTCGACCCCGGCAGCGCCTCATTCGCAGTTTACATGCTTCAATAATGTTGCTGTCAATTGGGCTTTCAACTTCAATAACTCTTCAGCATCGGGGACGGACATTGAAGCAGGTCCACCCTCGCTGCGGGACGACATTGGACTGAGCGAGTCGCCCACGATACTGATGGGTGACAAGCGTATCAGCAGGCCAGTCCAGCCGAGAAGGTTCGTGCTGCGCTGCACAACAGTGCTGAGGTTCGGACCACCGGAGGGTCCAGGTGCGACCATAGCGGGTATGAGACTATACTGCTCGGACGCAGTCGCTCAACGACAGCTTTCGACCCACTGCGGTCCTACACAGATTGCTTATATAGGGAGGCAGAATATTTCACTTTTCTGGGGGTATTCTTCACCTTGAACGTCAGCGAAGCGCCCGGGCCTGACCTGAAACTATCGTTCATTTTGATTACCACGGTACGTGATGCCGAAAACCTATACCGTGATTATAAAGTGGTTTAATTTTGATGGTGTTAACCTACAGTATATTTAGTGCATTTACAAAATTGGACTTAAGAAGGCAAAGAATCTTCAGCCAGACTTTAAATGCCACTGATAAATTCTAGGGAGATGTTTGTGAATATATGGAACGTAAGGATTGCTAGTTTGTTGCTATGTACGCCCTTTGTTTCTTTCGCTGGAGAATCAACTGAAGAAGCATTGAAAGGGGAAAAATTATTTAAAAAATACGGTTGTACAAATTGCCATGGGGAAAATGGCGTTAACCCAACTTCGAAGTATGTACCTGTCTTAAAAGGTAAGTCTGCAGATTATATCTATCGAAACGCTTACGCTATCTTTGGCGATGACCGAGCCAACAGAAAAATCCATGCCATGCATGATCAATTCTGCATCGGGGAAGAACCGGAGGAAGGTTGTTATCCTATCCCATCTTCTCAAGATCTACGGACTATCGCTTCTTGGTTAGGATCATCTTCCTTGCCGGATAAAAAGCGTACACCACAAGAACTCTATGTCACTTCTGACGAGGCATACAAAAAGCTACAGGAACTGGGCGATAAAGTCTTGTTTATAGATGTTCGCAGTCGTGCAGAAATCATGTTTCTGGGCATGCCTACAGATGTGGATGCCAATATTCCTTATATGACACCAGGATATTACGATGAGTGGGATGAGAAGAAGGGCATGTTCAAGATGCAAGCAAACAGTATGTTTGTAGAAAGGTTTTCGGAACTGATTGAATCGCGAAATATGAGCAAGGAAAGCCCAATTTTGCTGATGTGCCGTTCTGGTAGTCGAAGCGCTAAAGCGGCGAAGATACTTAACCTCGCCGGATATACAAATGTATACCATATCACTGATGGTTTTGAAGGTGGAAAGGCCAAGGATGGACCGAGAAAAGGCGAACGCGTAGTCAATGGCTGGAAGAATAGCGGCCTCCCATGGAGCTACAAGCTATCTAAAGCAGCCATGTACTGGGACATTTAAAAGACTTTGATCTAGCTGGTATCGGCCTACATTACAGGCAGTACCGCTGCAAGAAGACTTCTAATAACAACTGAAAACCTAACTTCCAACCCCGTTATGGTCGTAACCGTCCGGTGATTACCCTCTCGACAACTACAGTCTGATGCGTTTCAGATTTGCGTTGGTCGCATTGATGTCGAAGGACTCCGGATTGAACGAACCGCCACACCACTCGAGCATCTGCTCGTATTCTTCATGATCTGGATTTGCGATCACGTCCAGAAATTCATAATAACCCGGCACACCCCCCACATCCTCAGGTGGGCAGGCATTTTCCCCGCCGACGCACAGCGCATAGCGCTGAGGCTTGACCATTGGGTATATTTTCTCCAGCGTGATGCGATGTAGCCAGGAGTCGCCAAAGTCATAGATGTAGTTGAACTTCTTACGACGGCCAAGAACTTTGAGCAGCTTTTTTCTCGCTTCGTTGATCAATTCCGGATCATCGTCCCAGTCAGGATCGATCATCCCATAGCGCAGGCCGGCGATATCAAACTCATGCAGATGGCTATTCCACCAACCCATGGACTCCTGGATTACAGAATGAAGCTGCACCAGGGTGATAGTGTCCGGTATTAATACACATCGCCAGATCGTCGGCTCTGTATAGGTCAGCTCAATTCGAAGCTGCAATAAGGTCTCTGGGTTCAGACGTGGCGACATGGATCAGGCAACCGCTCTGTCGATGATTTTTGAATTGCGATCATGCATCAAATTCCAAGGTAATAACTCGCCAATCCGGTTGATGGGATGGGTGGCAATACAGCTGAGCACATCGCGCAGGTAAGCCAGTGGGTCCAAGCCATTTAGACGAGCCGTACCGATCAGGCTGTACAGGGCCGCGGCCCGATCGCCGCCTTTGTCCGAACCGACAAACAGATAGTTTTTTCCCGGCCAAGAGCGACCGCACGTAACGCCCGTTCGGCTGCGTTGTTATCGATCTCCAGACAGCCATCGTCTCGATACCGGATCAAGGCCGTCCAGCGGGTCAATGCATAGCGGATCGCCTCTGCTACTGCCGACTTACGCGATACCTGGGCAAGCGTCGATTGCAACCACTGAAACAGCTCATCCAGGATCGGTCCGTCACGACTGCGCCGAGTGCTTTTGCGCTCATCCGGCGGCTTGCCCCGGATTGCACTCTCCACACGGTACAATTGTCGAATATAATCCAGCGCCGTCGCTGCCACAGGGCTCGCCTGCGCCTGGTGGATCTCGTAGAACTTGCGGCGTACGTGTGCCCAGCAGGCCACCTCGATCCGCCGGCCAGTTTCGAACAACCGATTAAATCCCGCATAACCATCCGCATGGATCGCACCCCGATAACTGGCCAGGTGTCGCTGCGGATGTTCCCCTTTTCGGTCGGGTGAGTAGGCAAACCAGACCGACGGCGCCGCTTCGCCTTTTGCAGGGCGTTCGTCGCGAACATCGGTCCACAAGCGCCCTGTTTTGTCCGGCCTTTGCCAGGTGATAGCACCGGCACCGGGGTATCATCGGCGTGCAGGGTCTGACCAGCCAATGTGTGGCGTCGAAGGGCTTCTACCAAAGGCGACAGCAACTGGCTGGATGCGCCCACCCAATCGGCCAAGGTCGAACGCGGCAACTCAACACCGTCACGCGCATAGATCTCGCTCTGGCGATACAGCGGCAGATGATCGCAGTATTTCGATACCATAACCTGCGCCAGCAATCCCGGACCAGCCACACCCCGGGCAATCGGTCTCTCCGGCGCACTCGCCTGAATCAGCTTGTCGCAACCCTTGCACGCCAGTTTGGGCCGAACATGACGGATCACTTTGAAGCTCGCGGGAACATATTCCAATACTTCGGATACGTCCTCGCCAATGGATCGCAATTGTCCACCGCAGTCGGGGCAGTGATGGGTGTCGACAGTATGCAACTCCACTTCCCGGGGGAGGTGTGCCGGCAAGGGTCTGCGTGACGGCTTACTACAACAGGCTCCTCGGAACTCTTTTGCGGGAGCGGTGTTACGGGGGGTGTGATTGTGCCATCCAGGAAGAGTGAAGATTGGGTATCTTCAGCGTCCAGCACTTCGGAACGGCGGCCAAACTGCATGCGCTGCAACTTGGCAACCAGCAGCTTCAGATGTTCATTTTCATGACTCAGTGACCGCACCAGCGCCTGCAAAGTCGCGGCGTCGCTGGGCATGGTTTCTTCCTGAATCGGCATGCCGGTATTATACCAGCTGCTTGTTTTGAAAGCCCTTTTTATGCCGCAATAACAGGGGCGGTGCGCTTGGGAATGCGCCAGTCAATGCCTTCCAGCAGCATCGACAATTGCGCCGGCGTCAAGGAGACTTTCCCGTTCTCCGCGCGTGGCCAGATGAACCTGCCACGCTCCAGTCGCTTGGCAAACAGGCACAGTCCGTCACCGTCCCACCACAGCACTTTTATCCGATCACCGCGCCGGCCTCGAAATACGAACAGATGGCCGGAAAACGGGTCATCCAATAAGGCCATTTGTACCAGGGCGGCCAAACCGTCGAAGCCTTTGCGCATATCGGTGACCCCTGCAACCAGCCAGATCCGGGTGCCCGGTGACGGACCTAACACGCCGACAACACCGCCAGCGCTGTTTTCAATACCTCCGGACAGACAGTGCCGGTGACAACGAGTCGATGTCCACCCGCGAGAGTAATCTCCAGGCTGCCATTGTCTAATGTATGATTCGGCGCCGATGTCAGTGAAGGTGTTGGTGCCGTAATGGGAACCAGTGTTTGAGGTTCATCCGCCAACAATCCCTTGCGGTACTGCCGGCGCCATTTAAACAGCTGGTTGGCATTAACATCATATCGGCGTGCGACCACGGAAACAGAATTCCGACCCGCCAAGGTCTCTTCGACCATCTGCCGTTTTAGCGACTTACTGTATTGACGGCGCTTTGGGATAGCTTTGGTAGGTTCCCGCGTCCTTTTCTCTGGATCGATTGGTACTCTGCTCTCGGTACCTCGGGGGATAGTGTCCATTTAGCCTCCTGGTGGACACCTCTTGGTGTCCGCTTATTAAGGAGGACCCATCATGGCGAGTCCGATGAATGCTGCAAGCCTGTACTCACCGGACGGTTACTTATGGTCTGCCCTGACGGGGTTTATTATTGTTTGGTGTAATTCCGGTTCTGGCCGGACCCTGCCTTATCAATCGGGCTTATCGCAACCTAAACAGAATCAGTGCGGGAAAGCGCCAGTAATTCCGGAGTGATTTAGTGAGATGACGGTACGCGACCCCTTTCCGCCGTTCAACGCCCCCCCCCCGGTTCGGTGCTGCAGCGCCAGATAGCGGGCGTTAGTTAAGGAGCCAGCGATGGTGGCACGTAGTCAGTAGCAGTCGTTAATTAATGAACTTTGCTCTGATAAGATGCTAGCCAATGACTGAAGAAAAAAAAATTCCCGGTGACCGCCCAGTAAAGCTTGTGGATATTGCTGCAAAACTCGGCGTATCCAGTGCAGGCATCCGCAAATTTGTTAAAAGGCGCAACTTCGAGCCATTCAAATTGCAGGAGGGCCAAAGCAAGCCCTGGTTTCTGTCACAGAAGGATGCTGAGGCGTTAATTGAGAGGGTGGAAGAAGAGAAAATTTATCGTATCGCTCCAGATCAAGAAACAGCGCCTGCTGGATTATCGGGAGTATATGCGGTTGAGGTCCCAGCCTACGATGCAAACATTCGTCTGAAGATTGGATGGAGCGATAATATCATTGACAGACTTAATACTTATCGCGGGCTCGTGCAAGATTTACGTGTATTGCGAATTTGGCCGTGTTCAGAAAGCTGGGCCGAGCAAATGGCACTAAAGTGGGCGAGATACAACAGTAGGCAAATTGGCGAAGAAGTATTTGAGTTTGAGGATAACGTCGTTGCGCTGGACTCCCTTGATGATGTGTTCGGTGCCGTCGGCATCAAACCGCAGAAGGGTACTTGAGTATTTTGCTCGGATGACCTGAGTCGGCCCAACCCGGCGATCACCCCCTTCGTCTGGAATGACCGGCTCTAGTCGGAAAGGTCATGCATTACCCGACTTCCAGGAACTTCCTGAATTGATTGTAAGGAAAAGATTTCCAAGACTTATTAGTACCAAGTGTATAAACATGCAAATCCATCCAACACAAAAAAACCACGCGGCTGATTTGCACCGTTAGGTTGATGTGGGAGGCAGATCATTTACATCGATTATGAATTGCAATTTCTATCTAAGGTGGCGAACGTAGTCGACTCTGAGCTAGATCGAATAGCTTTAGAAGCTAGGAACTCGGAGAATCCCGATTTGCTTGGGGTATATGACGAATTCGAACATGTTCTCGGCCTAGGTTTTGTAGCGTGCCAGACCTACATTGTTTCGAAATTAAAAGGGAAAGTTTCGAAACGCAAAGGGAAAAACAAAACGCAGCTTCTGAGTTTGGGACCTATGCATCGTTCGCAGCAGTCATTTGCCCTTGTAATAAATGCGTGTGCCAATTATTGGAAACACCACGACGAGTGGGATGGGGCATCTCTTGGGAACAGAGAGAAGACCACAATAAGCGTGTTAGAAAAAATGGGCGCTGATGTTTGGTCGGAATATCCCACATCTAAAGTTATGCATGCGCTTCTATCGCCTCATGAGAAAAGATTCAAGAAACTTCTACCATTTCTCAAACAATGGGCAGAAAATGCGCATAATGCAATCTAGCAAATCATTCGAGTTCGCCTGCAAACAACGCGAGCGGGACACGCAAAAGCCCCCCCAATGCAAACGTTAGCAATAACCGTAATGCAGATCTAACTTGCCGTTCGTAAACTGGTTGACGTATTACAAGTTTTGGCCGAGGACTGCCTTATCAATCCAGCTGATCCCGACTTAAACTCAATCAATAGAAGATAGCGCCAGGTAATCTCTGAGTGGTTTACTGCGATGTCGGTACCCGACCCTTCTCGGACGTACAGAATTTCAGCCTGAACAGCCGGAATGTACTGTAAGCCGGCGTTCTCGCTGCGATTCTAGCCGAACTCCCTCATAACTCTGATTAACTGCGAGAATTTTCCGTCAGACCACATGTAACTAGAATTGAACTACGACCACAAAAATTGTCTACATTCCTTAAAATAATTTCCTTTCAGCTCAACTACTGAATTAGTGACAGTAATTCCTTGGAGGAAACCAGTGACAAAGAAATCATTGGGGTTTGTCGTTCACCGATCGGTGCAGCACGCGCCGACGACGTAGGGGATCGATATGAAAGCACGAGCGAGGGCCGACCTCTTGGTCTGGCTGCTTTTAGCTGTTTGCGCCATGTCCGTAACGCCGGCCCTGGCGCAGCAAATCAAAGATGCTCCCGACTACGAGGAGCAGGCCGCGGCTCTCGATACCGAGATCCGAGCCTTCATCGAAGACGCTCAGGAATTCAGAGCCCGCGCCGAGGCCGCTGAGGGCAGCTTCGCCCGCATCCTCACGCAGCGGTCGGAAGACGCCGGGCTGGTCGCCATCGGGAAAGTGCACGACCTTGCTCGGCTGGTTATCGGTCGCGAAGCGGAAGGGCAGGACCCAGGTCCGTGGCGCGCCCGCGCGACGGAGTTGTTGGTGGACATGCAGAGCGGGATACAGGACTACCTGGAGCGAGTCCTGTCGCGGAAGGATCAGGACGCGGCACCGGACGAACCCGACCCGGCAAAGCTGGCGGCGCTTGAGGATCGCCAGGCGGAACTGTGGGCACGCATTCTGAGGCTTCTTGACACGTCGCTTACGACCATGACGCTGGCAAGGGAGTTCGGGCTAGACGTCGACGCGCAGCAAGCCTTCACCGAAAAATCGCTGACCGAGGTCGTACAGTTCCTATCCCTGTCTCTCGAGGGAACGCTGGAGCAGGTCGATCGCATCGCGAATCAGCTCATTGTGCTGCCCGACGATGCTGAGGTAATGGCCAAACAGCGCCTGGCGGACCTGCAGGTCAGGCGTCTCGCCGGCAACCTGGCCATCGCGAGCGACATGCTGGATCGGATGGGTCTCGAGGACGCCCGCTACAGGCAACAGCTTATTGAGGTCACGGGCACCGTCACGACGGACATTTTCGACTGGGAAGTATTGAGGGGCCTGGTATCCAGGTGGGTCGAGGGTCTCGGCATCTGGCTGATCGACAATTTGCCCCAGTTGCTCTTCAAGCTGTTGCTGTTCCTGCTGGTGCTCTGGATTGCGATCGCGGTCTCGCGGCTGACTCGCCGGCTGGTAGCCGAAGGCCTTAAACGCTCGAATCTGAAGATCTCGCAGCTACTGAAGAACATGATCGTCTCGACCGCAGGCGGCCTGGTGCTCCTTCTCGGCGTCCTCTTCGGACTTGCCCAGCTGGGCATCTCGGTCGGACCGCTGCTCGCCGGCCTAGGTATCGCCGGCTTCATCGTCGGCTTCGCTTTGCAGGACACACTAGGCAACTTCGCTGCCGGCATGATGATTCTCTTGTTTCGACCCTATGATGTCGGCGATGTCGTCGAGGCGGGCGGTGTCTTCGGCAAGGTGAGCGACATGAGCCTGGTGAACACGACCATTCTCACCTTCGATAACCAGACGCTTGTCATGCCTAACAGTAAGATCTGGGGCGATGTCATCAAGAACGTGACCGCCCAGGAGAAGCGTCGAGTCGACATGACATTTGGCATCGGCTACGGCGACGACATCCCCAAGGCCGAGAAAGTGCTCACCGAGATCGTGACTGGCCACGACAAGGTGCTCGAGGACCCGGCGCCAGTCGTACGACTCAATACGCTGAATGAGTCTTCCGTAGACTTCATCGTTCGACCGTGGGTCAACAAGGACGACTACTGGGACGTTTACTGGGACATCACCCGGGCGGTCAAGATACGTTTCGATGAGGACGGCATTTCGATTCCTTTCCCGCAGCGAGACATCCACCTCTATCGCGGCGAACAGGAGCCGCTCGCCACGGTCATCCCGACAGTGAGACAACCGGGCGCCGTGGAGCAGGAGGCGGTCGGCTGGCATGGCTCGAAGGCATCCGAGGTCCCGGATGCCGACGAAGGGGAAACAACGAACTGATGACTGCCTTTCTGTCCGACCCCAGCGGCTCAGCAGACATCGCCTACGCCGCTCTGTTTCTTTGCTAGCCTTCATTGGCGTGGATCAGCAGACAGGTTCTGACCGTCTCGGGCGGCGGCGTTCAGGAACTCGACTGACGCATGGCGCAAGAAAGGCAGATCGCGATACAACCGGGTCGGAATGCTTCATCGTTTCTCGAAGCGACCGTTCCCCAATCCGCGTTCTAGACGCTGCGACTAGTTCATCGCGGCAAGGTGTACCCATACGTCCGCATTTGGCCGGCTGCCGCCAATTGCGTTACTGCATTTCCGAGTGAGTTGAGGTTATAACCTACTGGTACACTCGGATGTCCCTGATCGACCCGAGACGACGTTGCCTGGGAGAAGCATCGGCGGTTTAGTGCTCGACTGGGCCCGATGGCCAGGGACTTGCAGAACTGTGCGAAACTTCCCGAGACCAGCGGTTTTTTCATCATGCAAGAAGGACATCCAATGGCCGGTGCGAGTACGGCATTCGTTGCGCTGGCGGCTTTTTGCTGGGGGGTTTCAGGCGGAATCGGCGGCATCCTCATGGCTGACGGCTGGGATGCGTTCGTGGTGTCGTTCTACCGGGGTGTGATCGGGCTGTTGTTCGTCGTCATCTGGTTGGCGTTGCGCCCCCGTGGAAGCGGACTGTCCGACCGCCGCCTTTGGTTTTGGTCGGCGGTTGCCGGTCTCGGTATGGCTGGCAACTTTGCCTTTTATTTCGTGAGCATTGCGCAGGGCAACATCGCGGTCGCGGTTACACTGATGTACTGCGCGCCGGTGTTCGTCGGTCTCTTGTCGTTCGCACTCAAGCTCGAAAGCCCCACCTCGCTCAAGTGGGCCGCGATTGCGGTGGTGATGCTTGGCATCGTCTTACTCACACGCATTTACGAGACCGACGCGAGCGGCGTCACGCTGATCGGCATCGGTGCCGGGCTGCTCGCTGGGCTGTTCTACGCGGTATTCATTTTCGGCTTCAAGTACGCGGTGCCGTACGGCAGCCCACAGGCGATTCTGGTAATTGCGTTCGCGGCACTTGTCGCTCTCCTCATCTGGCCTGGCGATTTTGGTCAGCTCGTGGCCGCGCCGACCACGACGGAATGGCCGTTGTTCGTCACACTCGGTGTGGTTGGCGGCGGATTATCGTTCTTTCTCTATATCGTCGGTCTGCGCCGTACCACGCCGATCGCCGCCTCGATTGTTGCGATGGTCGAGCCTGTCACCGCGTCTCTGTTTGGTGTCGTGGTCCTGAACGAAAGCCTAGCCGGACTGCAGTTCTTCGGCATGGGGTTGATTTTGGTCAGCGTTACTGTGCTTAGCGTATATTCAAGCGCCTGGTGGCGACCTTCCGATCCAACCACCCGCTGAGTAGCGTTGGGATCTAGAATTCGACTGTTCGATCGCTGCTTTGAGATGATTCGGCGGAAACCGGAAGCTCGTATCGATTTTGGCGACCGCAGCAAGCGGCCAGCGGACGAAAAAGCAGTTGGCAATTGTTACTATCCGAGGGCGAAAAAGTCCGCTTATGGCCAAGGCTACTGGGATGGTCGCCCTTACCTGAACCGGCATCTGAGTGCCATAGTGGGATTTGAGGTTATAACCAACCCCAACACTAGGATGTCTCTGATCGACCCAAGGCGGTCCTACATGGATTGCTTATTAGAGATCGTGAATAATTATTTTAACATTCATATGGTAATCTCCTGAAGGAGTGTTCGGAACCGACCCTGTAGAAAATCGGCGATGAGAGAATTTAAAATTCAAAACGAAAATCTAGCCTCCAAACATACTCCAAATCTCCCATCTTTTTTCCGGTAAGATCGAGTTTCGAAGTTTGTGACGACATTTTTGTGATATTTAAACTCGTGCGCGATTTTTTATCCGAGTGTAGTAACAGAGGTACTCTAACCGAGTTCAGATACAGGATACAGGTGCTCGCTACAGTATCGAGTGGTTGATTCAGATATGCAGGGGTGAATGAAATGAAAATCAAAACAATTCTTTTCCCGACCGATTTTTCTGAAGCTGCGGGAAAGGCATTCGAATATGCACTATTTTTGGCAGAATCTCACAATGCGGAACTGACACTTCTGCATGTAGTCGATCAGCTTCACGGATTCACTCATTATGAGATTCTTGCACTCACACCCATGGAGATTGTTGAGAGGTTAGTGAAGCGAGCGCACGAGAACCTCCAGGCGATGGTCGAGCGGGCGAAAGACACGGTTAATGCTACGAAGAGCGTGCGCGAAGGTAAGACTTGGGATGTAATCTGTGAAACAGCGAAAGAAAACAATTTCGATATTATTGTCATGGCAAGTCAAGGGAGAACAGGGTTGTCCCATGCACTGATTGGAAGTGTCGCCGAAACAGTTGCACGTCATGCGAGTTGCCCAGTCCTGATCGTAAGGGATCCGAAATAGTCGATTGAATTATCGCTGCTCAGGACCATCCAACGAATCAGGCGTGTTAGCCTGTAGCGTTGGTATGGACGGTTGCCAGTATGCCAGCAGTGTCGGCTACCTAACAGGACAGTCGTATATAGCGTTCTGTATTCGTCGTACGTGGCCGATGTTGACTATATCGGTGCGAGAAGATCGCACTTACGCATTGTGGAGCGAAGTTAATCTATCCCCATCCCAGCGGCTGTTTGGCTCTTCGGCTCAAGCCTAGTGGGTTTAGTTGAAATGTCGAGAAGACGGAAAAAAGCTTAATCTTCAGCAGTGAAAAACGGCGGCTTTCGGGTCGCCCTTGTCGTTGTTGCGAACGACCACTGCCATTTCGGGCCAGGCGCAGGTTATTTCACAGTAGATTACTTAGAATATTCCGGTTAACGGCGGTCACCGAACCACTGTAGGCATTCGTGCAAACACCGAGGTTGTTCTGGTTTGTTGGTGGTCGAGTGGCCGGTTTTGTCCGGCATCATTCACCACCACGTTTTCTTGCACGCCCGCCTTCGCTTCTCCAACAAGCCAGGTATCTATTGAATGAGTAAAGGGAGTATCGTTAGCAGATGGGTACTGACGATCTTGGATAGGACCATGAAAAAAATACTAGCTGCACTTGGAGCAATCCTGCTTTTCGTATTCACTAACGGGGCATCGGCCTGGGGGCAATATGATCAGATGCTCTCCAGATCACAAGGATGGCAGAGCGGACCGGCCTTGTCGGCTGCCCTTTACGTTGAACAGAGACAATGGCCCGCCGGTTACGGTATCAGGCTCTACGTCCCAGTTCGCAGAACAGCGGATATCCACGTCAGCGTGGAGGGTAGCAGCCTCATCATCCGCAGTGAGGGAGGTGAGCAACTGGCACCCAGCGGCACATTTGGACCAGTGTTCATGCAGTTCGGCAGCTTCAGACAGTGGCTGACCTTGCCACTGGATGCCGACCTGAGTCAGATGAAACTCACCAGTCGTGATGGTGTAATCAACATCTTTATTCCGAGAAGACAGCCATGAAGATGCCGAAGGGGAACCTGGTAGCCTGATCAGATACCGTATTTTGTGAATATCTCTTGCCGTACCGGGCAGATGCATACGTAGTCAGGTCCGATGTGCGAACTGTAGGGACAGTTCGCCTGCAGCCAGGAAGGTCTGAAAAGTACGGGTGGCGCCGGTAAGTTCTATTGCTTTGCCGCAGACTAAATCCCTGGCAGTCAACAACGAATAGACCCTGCTAAGGTTCGCCCTGACGGGGTTTATTAGTGTTTGGTGTAAGTCAGGTTGTGGCCGAGGACTGCCTTATTAATCGAGCTTATCGCCGCTTTAAACAAATCACTGGAACACAGCGCCCGGTCATTCCTTAGTATTCTACTGCGATGTACCGAATCGACCCGAAGCGGTCACACAAATTTCTAAGAAAGAATATGGCCAGAGAATCCAGAAAGTTGATTTTACGCAATCGACTTAGAAGTAAGATCGATAGTTCTCAGTTTAGAAACTAAACTTAAAATGGCAGGCGAAAAAGGGTGTCGCTTGTTTATAAAGGGAGGTTATTCTGATGTTCAAATCGTTTATTGGAGACAAGTTAGCTAGGTATGTTGGAGCTGCATTATTTGCAACTGCAGTATTTCAAACTGGTAATGTGATAGCCGAGGAGGAACTTATAGGCTCGGATGAATTTCGTACCTCGTGTGCGTCCTGTCATGGGGTGGGCGGCCGCGGAGATGGCCCTATGGCAGAATTTCTCACGAAAAAACCCTCAGATCTGACCGCGTTGGCCACAAACAACGGTGGCAAGTATCCGTTTGAATGGATCATGGAGATGATCGATGGCAGGGCGGTTGTTCCTAGTCACGGTGAAAGGGAGATGCCAGTCTGGGGCAGTAGGTATAAAAAGGAAGATGCTGAGCGCTATGGACCTTTTGGTTCGGAAGAAGTTGCTCGGGCCCGCATACTTGAACTGGTTTACTACATCCAGATGATACAGCAGGAGGAGTAAGAAGCTTAAACTTGTAAGCTGTGGTCTCGAAAAGAGGAGCTTGTTGGTTTCAGTGCATATTGCTGGAGGAGGGTTAATACGTGAAGTTTTGGTACGACTGATTCAGCTGATATGGGCAGTGCTATGGTGGGGACGGCTACGTTCGCGCTATCTTGCCCTTCTCGATTTCAGATCCATTCTTTGGGCCCTTGGTGCCCTTTCCGATCCAGGCTACCGTCACGGTTCGGTCCAGCCTGATCAAATTCCGGAACCCGCCACCCTTGCATTGATGGGCCTCGGCTTAGCCGGTATTGGCTACAGGCGGCATCGCAGAGTAAGAAAGTTGTATGATGTACCCGTAGACCCTCAACAGGAACCCCGCTTCGGCGGGGGTTTTTATGCTTAGTGAGTGACCGTTTCTGGCCGCTTCGGATCATCACAGTGGATTACTCAGGAATTACCGAGCGCTATGTTGTTCTGATTGGGTTTAAGTGGTGATAAGCTCGATTGATAAGACAGTCCTCGGCCACAAATGGACATACAGGAACGATTAAGCCCATCCGCAGCCTGCGAATCGGGCTGCCGGATGGGCGCTTTGTTAGGCGGCGGTCCGGCCGGGCTTCACAGAGTCGGTAAGCCTGTTGTCAATGATCACCTCAATGGAGCCATTCCGGGATCGGTTTATTGGAGCCACCCTGGGATCGGTCTAATGGAGCCACCTCAGGATCGCCCTATTGGGGCCACCTGATGATCGGCCTAATGGAGCCACCCGGCACCGGTTTTACCTTCGAACTGACCTAATCGCTTCCCGTATTCTTACCGTACTTTTTGTGTGTGGAGAGAAAACGAGATGGCCAAACGGAGGTTCGAGATGTATCACTATCGACAAGCCCTGGTGCGCATGCGCCTGGGGGATTCTGATCGACAGATCGCTAAATCGGGACTGATGGGCCGGCGCGTTTCCGCGACCGTAGAGGTGAAGCCGCAGCGCGTGGCTGGTTAGAGACCGACCAGCCGTTGCCACCGGATGAGACGCTGGCGAGGGTATTTGAGGCCCCTAAAAAGCAGCGTGCCCGCCAGAGCTCCAGTCTGGAACCACACCGCGATCAAATTACCTCATGGTTTGAGGACGGCGTGCAGGGCACCACCATTCACGATGCCCTGAAGCGTCGCCACGGCTTCACCGGAAGTTACTCGGCGGTGCGTCGTTTTCTGCAGAACCTGGCGGATACGACACCACGAATAACCACGGTGCTCGAGTTCGCACCCGGCGATACGGCACAGGTGGATTTTGGCCGGACCCCAAGATCACCGATGTGCACACCGGTGAGCAGTTCAAGACCTGGTTCTTCATTATGACACTGGCCTGGAGTCGGCATCAGTACGCCGAGCTGGTACGGGATCAGTCTGTCGAGACCTGGCTGGGCTGTCACCGGCGCGCCTTCGAGCATTTTTCCGGCGTGCCGGCTCGAATTCTGGTCGACAACCCCAAGTGCGCCATCACCAAGGCGTGCTACTACGACCCTCAAGTACAAGCAATTGGTAATAGCTGTCTATGTCGTCTACTTCGTTCGGTTAGTCTTACACCCGGTCGGATAATACCGGAACGCCTCGAGGTGGCCGGGGCGGATCATGTGCAGCCCCTCGAAGGTGAAGTAGATCAGGGTCTCAAAGCCCAGCCGGGCTGAGTTCAGCGCAAGGATCAGAAGGCCGAAGGCGCTCTGCATGGTGAAGTTGGCGCAGACGAGGGCGACTTTTGGGCGGGGCGTTTCGTTTGAATCGGCCATGGTCTTCTCTCCTATCGATCCTCACGGGAGGTTGTCCCTTCACAGTAGTGGTTCCGGGTGAGCACTTCCACGTGCACGGTGGCCGTATACGTTCTTGTTTACGGGTCCCCCTTTAGGCAGAGGATATGTTCGCAGCATGGATCTCCTTTCGGGATGGATCGACCGATACGGTATTCGAGATCCTCGTCCAACGTTTCTACGAGGGCCTGTTCCATGCACGTGTGGGCTTCACAAACCCTGCTATCGGTAAAGGGATATGGGCATCGACTCACGCTGATAACGAGCCTGGTCTCCGAAAACTCACGTATGCTCCAGTCATCACTGACCATATCAAAGACTCGGAGGAGGTACTTTCCAACCTGGGCTACGCCTTTCAGGTCTCGCTTCTTATTCACATTCAAGCCAATGCTGGTGCCATACTCCCTGCTCACTTCCCGAATGAGTTTTAGCCCATCCTCACCGAATTTCTCATTCATGGCCTCGTAAACACTACATAGGCGTCTCATGTAGCCGGGCACGGCCCTTTGATACTTCTCCTCGACCGACAGCCTTTCGAACTCGAGTTCCTTGGGCAGTTCCATACGATGTCACCATTCCAAGCGAAGGGGCATTCGATTCACCTCGTGACTCTCAGACATACCTTCCGGAGGTGTGGACCGAAATACCGCATACCCCCTCCTTCGGAGATGATCCGCAAAATCTCCGGGGCTTTTCCACGATGACGCCTGAAAGCAGGGTCACCTTACGCCCATGAAAAACCTCCGGCATCAGGGGGGTTGAAGCACCAAGAACGACGATCTCCCTGCACTCCTGGGCTGCCTCCAGCAACTTGTCGATGGTGTGATTGATGATGGACGTGGCCGTGATCAGTGCGACTTGGCATTTGGGAAGGAGCTCTGTTGCTTCCTCGGTCGGTCGAAGGAGGCCGGATGGTTCTTCGATCCTCTCAAAAACAGTCAGAGTCCGTGCTCTTTCCTCGAGGACTTCGACGAGCGGGCCAAAGTGCCCCACCATTCCGACATGATCGTTCGATCGAAGGTCGACGTGCTTCAGGACGTCTCCGTTCAGAAACCGCGTATCTTCAACATTGACCAGGGAGTTCGCACAGGCCAGTCCCACCGCTGCCTCGATCGGATCGTCGGATTCGAGGAGAGCAACGAGCTCCGAGGAGCGCCTCCCCGATACCGGACGAAACTTCCGGAATACCGAGCACCCCCCTTTTGCCTCTTCGCGAAATGTGTAGGCGACCCCCGCCCGACCATCTTCCAGCATGACCCCGGTGTATCCGAGCCCGATGCGGACATCGGACACTACTGCCCTCTCGTTTCGCTCTAACAGAGTCGTTGCCACATTCGAGGCAATATCTAGTGAGAGAGGCATTTGAGACTCCACGTTGATCCATCCTTTAGGCCGGCGTGGGACGCTGCCGACTACCGTGTGGCCCGGCTCGGATGCGGGGCCACAGGATGGAATCTACACAGCTTCATTGCCAAGATGTGACTACTCGGCCTTGATCACGTCCACGGGATCAGCTCGGCTAGCTCGTAGCGCCGGAAGGCCACTAGCCATGACCGCCACAAGGCCCAAGGTAGACCCTGCCGCTACCCCGACCAATGTGGGCAGGGATTCGGTTGAGAATGCCGATCCCATTTGACAATACCCTGGCCACCCCTGATAAACTCATTCAACCAGCGTAGGGTCGGAGCCCACGGTCCGGCCTCAGTCCGATGTCCTCCCAGAAGGAGGGGTTATCATGTCCGCGTCGAAGCGATGGTCGATTCTTCGGATCTGCCTAGTTGGTCTCCTCGCCACAATGTTCCCGAATGGGACTGCCGATGCTCAACCCTCCGCCGAGAGCCTGATCAAGGACTTGAGTTGGAGAAACATCGGACCGGCCAACATGGGAGGCCGGATCTCTGACATCGAAGCCCTGGATGACGACTTCACCCATGTTATCGCCGCCACGGCCTCTGGAGGGGTCTGGAAATCCATCAATGCGGGAAACTCCTGGGAGCCCATCTTCGATGACTACGGTGCGGCTTCCATCGGCGACATCGCCATTTTTCAGCCCAATCCCGACATCATCTGGGTGGGAACGGGAGAGGAGTGCGGCCGAAATAGTGCCGCTTGGGGGAACGGAGTATACAAGTCCACCGATGGCGGTGAGACCTTCGAACACATGGGGCTCGAGACCACATACACAATCGGGACCGTCCTCACACACCCCACCAACCCTGACATCGCTTGGGTTGCGGCCGCGGGCTCGATTTGGGGCTTCATCGGCGAACGGGGCTTCTTCAAGACCACCGATGGCGGGAGGACCTGGAGGTTGCTGGAGGGTGGCTTGCCCAACGACGGAAGGACCGGTGCGATCGAGGCTATCATGCACCCCACCGATCCCGACATCCTTTACGTGGCCTTTTGGGAGAGGCTTCGGCAGCCGTTCAGGATGGATAGCGGAGGGCCGAACGGGGGAATTTGGAAGTCGACGGATGGGGGTGAGAGTTGGCAGAAGCTGACCCAGGGGCTGCCCGAAGGAGAATCAGGAAAGATCGGGCTGGCCATTTCACGGTCCAATCCCGATGTCCTGATGGCGTACTATGAGCACGGGTTCCAGCCGAGTCAGAACGATCCCGATTTCGACGACATGACGAAGCTCGGTTCGGGCATGTACCGGTCGGAAGATGGCGGCGCGAGCTGGATCTTCGTAGACCGCTATCAGAACCGCCCCTTCTACTACAGCCACGTATGGATCAACCCCCTGGACGACCAGGTGATCTACCGGCTGACCGGAGGGTTTTCCTACTCTGAGGATGGGGGCCGCACCTGGCTGCGCTTCAATGGGCAGGGAATCCACAGCGACTACCATGCCCTCTGGCTCGATCCCAACAACAAAGATCGCTTCTATGTAGGCAACGATGGGGGCGCATATCTGACCCACGATCACGGCGACAACTTCATCATGTTCGACAACTACGTGGTGAGTCAGTTCTACATGATCGGGGTCGACATGCGGGATCCCTACTACGTCTGCGGTGGGCTTCAGGACAACGGGACATGGTGCGGGCCGACGGCGACCCGGGATCGCGGAATCTACACGGATCTCTGGTACACCATCAGCGGTGGGGACGGGTACCATGTTCAGATCGATCCCACCGATTGGAGGGTCGCATACTCCGAGCCCCATCCGTCCAATACCGGAGGTCGGATTCAGCGCACGAACATCGAGACCCGCGAGAGCGCGTCGATCCGTCCGCAGAAGGGCCAGAACATCGTCAATTACGACGACTACATCACCCCCGAAATCGAAGCTCTTCAACTCGAGAAGGGATGGGGCCCCTCTCCAGGAAACGGAAGTGGCGCCTTCAGGTGGAACTGGTCTTCGCCCATCGTCATGTCGCCCCACAATCCCCGGACGGTCTATTTCGGTGCGAATCACCTCTTCAAGACCGTCGATCAAGGGGAGACGTGGTACCTGGTTAGCCCGGACCTCACCAAGAACGACCCCTACATGACCATTAAGGAATCGGGTGGCCTCACGGCCGATCACAATCCAGGCGGAGGAGCCGAGTTCCACGGGACTATCATCACGATTTCGGAATCACCCCTGAGGGAGGGCCTCCTCTGGGTCGGTACCGATGACGGCAATGTTCAGGTGAGCCGAAATGGTGGGGAAGATTGGACAAACGTTCGGGCGAACGTTCCCGGAGTTCCGGAGAGCCTCTGGGTGAGCCGGGTCGAGGCCTCCCACTTCGAGGAGGGCACCTGCTATCTGACCTTCGATGGTCACCGGAGCGCGGACTTTCGACCCTGGGTCTTCAAGACCACGGATCACGGCCAGTCATGGACCAACATCACCGGCAACCTCCCGGCCGACCAGCCCGTATATGTGATCAAGGAGGATCTCAAGAACCCGAATCTCCTCTTTGTGGGAACGGAATTCGCGGTTTTCTATTCCATCGACAGAGGCGACTCCTGGGCCAAACTGAACCTGAACATGCCAACGGTGGCATTTCATGATCTCGTCATCCACCCCCGGGACAATGACCTGGTGGCCGGGACCCATGGCCGTGGAATCTGGGTCATGGATGACATCACGGCGCTCCAACAAGCGACACCGGAAGTCCTTGCGTCTGACGCCCACCTCTTCGACCCCCGGGTCGCCACCGATTGGCTGAGCGTTCGGACTGGGGGCGGTGGCGGATCCCTCATCTATAGGGGTGAGAACCCCAACCGGGATGCGGCCATCCACTACTACATCGGTGATGGAATGACCGGTGATGTCACCTTCGAAATCACGGATGTCACAGGGGAAATGTCATGGAGGCAAACGGTTCCAGCGGAACCCGGGATCAACCGCCTCTGGTGGAACATGGCCTTCGGACCCGGGGCAGAGCAGATCCAACAAATGGGCGCCCAGATCCGGGACGGCCTCGCGGCATTCCGGGCTCAGGCTACCCAGGCACAAATCCCCCAGATTCAGGCCCTGGAAGGCCGGCTCAACCGAGCCGCGGGTGACTACGTTGCCCTCCAGAGCATCGGAGAGGCCCTGTCCGAGTTGGGCGGAAGCTCGTTCCGGTTCCGGTCGCCATCGGCTCGAGGACCAGCCGCACAACCGGGTGAGTACCTGGTGACCATGACCTTCAGAGGATCTACCATGAAAAGGCGCCTGGTGATAAGGGCCGATCCGCTGCTGGAAGGGTAGGGCCAAGGAAGAAGGCGAGACAAAGGGGCGGGGAGCTTGGTTGCTTCCCGCCCCGTCTCATATTTCCCTAAGAAAGCCAGGAAAGCCAGTAGGAGAAGGGCACCGGATAGCCCGGCGAGGACCATATAGATCCCGAACTCGCCTTCCACTCCGACTACAGAAGCTCAGTTGAGTTTGAGGCGCCGCACAATGACTCTGGGCACATCCATCTCGTCGGCCTCGATGAAGGCCGCGAGTCCATTGGGGCCGAATGCATCGGGAATCCGGAATCCCTCAGGGGCCACGGATCCTACGTAACGACCGTCGGCGTCGATGAGATCGATGGGACCTTTCTCACCCACCCGCGGGCCCGTTCGCTCGGTCCAGATCCGTCCCTCCCAGTCCACTGTCATCCCCGCCAGCACGGGGATCTCCTCTCCGAATTCCATCGTTTCGACACGGGCCCTGAGCAGCTCCGAGGTTCGCCCAGCGCTGATGCTGATGGACCTGTTCGCGCTTCCATCGGAAGAATAGGCCATGCCTCCTCCCCGACTGGATCCCTCCCTGGCTGCAATCTGCTCCAACTGGCGTTCTCGCTCCGCTGCCTGGTCCCGGCGGGAAACCTCCCGTGGAGTGAAAGGGCGTTGGAACCTTTTTGTCACGCCCCGGCCGGGGTCCACCACCTTTACCGAGTACGTCGTGGAGTCCGCAATAGCGAGACGGCCGTCGGGAAAGGCCCCTACGAAGAGGTCGGCATCAAAGGCCCTCATGGCCGTACCAGTCATCTGGATCCCCCCACCGGAGAAGGACTTCTCTTTCCGATTTCCAATGGCGGACAGGGGGTTCCAAGCCTCGTAGGCCGTGGAAATCTGAACCTCGTCGGCGAGCCTGAACTGGTTGACGGGACGAGGCGCGGTTTCATCTCCTGCGCCCCCGGAGGACATCACCTGCCTCTTCACGGGGCTCTTTCCGCCGTCCACCATGCTGCCATTGGGCAGGCTCATGAGCCCCCCGTTGGGTGAAAAGAAGCTGGTGCCGGGGAGTCGGGAAGTGCCCTTGAGGCTCCCATCGGAGTTGAACTCCGTGAACCCCTGATGACCCAGGTCGAAAACCCGTACCTCCCCGGACCTCGTCACGGAGAAGGCCAGGGGACGGGTGAACTCACCGGGGCCTTCTCCGGACCGGCCGAACGTCGGTGAGGAACTGGCCCTGCGGCCCCACCTTCACCACCCTGGAGTTTTGGGCATCCAGGATGTAGAGGTTTCCGGCGGCATCGAAAGCCACCCCCTCCACCCTCGCGAAAGTCTCCCACTCCTCCCCCGCCATGGAGCCCACGGAGAAGACCTCCTCCACCTCTATTGCCAACGGCCGGTCCTGAGCTGGTAGGTCCACGACCTCCTGGGATGCGGTCGGAGCTGGAATAAGAAGGACAACCGTGGTGGCGAAAATGGCTGCTGCCGGATGAATTCTGGAACGCATGTCTCGGTCCTATCATCTGAGGAATGCCCCGAAGGGCTTCGGCTCCGTTTCTGGTTAGGTCGTTTTTCCTCTCGTAGGGTTGTTTTCGGAGGGGGGTGGCCTCAATCTCATCATCCTTGGAGCGATGCAATCGATTGACCACCGCAACTGAAAGGGGGGCTCCTCATGAGAAGCCTTCAAACCCTCTGCCGGAGGGCCTTTCCCGGCTCCGCCCTCTTCGGGCTCTTTTTGGCCGGGGGATTCCTTTTCCCTTTCGCCGGCATCGCCCAGGAAACGAACCCTCTCTTCTCCCAGGAGAAGGTGAAGAACTACCTGCCCCATATGTCCTGGATGGAGGTGGAAGAGCTCCTGACCCGCACGGACATTGCGTTGATCCCTGTCGGATCTCTCGAGCAGCATGGGAAGCACCTTCCGCTGGGTACGGATTTTCTGGCGGCTTCTGAGGCCTGCAAGCTGGTCGCGCAGGAATCGGAGGTTCTGGTGGTGCCGGTGGTGATGGCCGGGATCTCGGCTCATCATCTGGGATTTTCCGGATCGCTGACCCTCTCACCGGCCCTCTTCGAGGAGGTGATCTTCGAGACCGTTCAGGCCCTCATCCACCATGGCATACGCAAGATAGCCTTCTACAATGGTCACGGAGGGAACGGTGCCGCCCTGGGGAGCGTCATCAACCGCATCAACAATTCCACCATCGCTTCCGCTGTCGATCTGGGTGAGATCCAACGGTCTCAGCGGGAATCTCCCTTCCCGGCCCCGGCCATGGATTATCACGCGGGGGTGGGCGAGACATCCTGGATGCTCTACCTGACGCCCCAACTCGTGGACATGTCTAAGGCCGAGAACCCGGTTCTGACTCCCCCCGCTTCGGCTCAGGAGGCTCTGGAAAGCATGACCGGGGCCAACGCGAACCTGGTGGGAATGACTCATCTCTTCCGGCCGGACGAGTCGGGGAAGATGGCCGCGTCCCACCAGATCTCGAGCAACGGCGTCTTCACCACCGGGGACCTGGCCGAGTCATCGGCGGCCCAGGGGAGATTCCGGTTCGATCACTTCGTGGAGGACGCGGTACGGTTCATCGAGGAGTGGAGAGGATCGGTAGCTGAAGGTCGGTAGCGGAGTCGGGGGTGGCTGACCTCAGCCCCCGCCTCGGACCAGGTCCAACTTCTGCATGTGGGAGCCTGGTCCGACTCCTGTCACCCTGCCGAGTTGCGGGATCGCGTTTTTGGATATGCCCCCGTCTTTTCAGCCATCGCCTCGGCAGTTGCCGGCGATTCGAGAACGGCGAAATATTGGTCGAGATCGGCCGGCTCAGCATGCAGAACGACCTCGTTGTTTTCGTTCGCTGCGAAATGGGTGACCGTGGAGGACATGCTGCGGAGGAGAGCACCCTGGGTGCGGAATCCCTTCTCCCACTGGGTGGAATCCTCGACCTGCGCGGTAATGATCACTCGTGGCATCTTCGTCTCCCTGCTAGAGGTAATGACGGACTCGTTGGTCCAGGGCATGAAAGCAAGATCGATTTCTTCGACGAACCGGTCCCCGAGGCTCCGGGAATACCTTTTTGGACCGTTCGATCCTAGCCGGCTCTTATGCTGTGGGATGCCCCCAAAAGCACTCCAGCTACTTAATTGTCAAGAAAGATCGTTATGAGAAATAGTTCTATGAGGTTATGTAACCATCGGTTGAGGAGGGGAAACCAAGGCCAGCCATGAACTGCCACCCTCGTAATCCTCCACGGCGAGGACGTTGTCAATTGTCTGGTACGTGCCGAGAAGCCCTGTGACTTCGTGCCGAAGCATGGAAACACCGTTGGAAATCAGGTCGTCTCGAAAGCCCCGGTCGCCGAGTTTGAGCACCATTTCCATGGTCACGATACGCCCCAGGGCCTACCCAGGTTCACCAGTTTGCGCTGGGGATCTGGAGGTCGACCTCGAAATCCAGGAGTTCCTGCACGTATTCCGAGGCCCGGGAAGTGAGTTCGAAGCCACCGAGAAACCGAAGCAGGTTCTTCTCCTTGGCTGCGCATGAGCTTGAGCACGGCCTCGGCGATCTGTTGGTAGAGGATATCGTTGGAGCCTTCGAAGATCTGGAAGGGGCGACTGTCCACGGTGGCCCGGCCCGCGATGTGATCGAGTCGATATCCTTTGGCGCCCACCAACTGAAGAGGGACTGGGAGGCATCCTGCATCAGATCCGTCACCACCGACTTTGTGGCATTGGCTTCCAGGCCGCTCCGGGCGAGATCGTGTTCGAGACTCGCCCGGTCGCTGCTGTTGGCGCACATGGCCGAGCATACCGTAAATGATGCCTGGAGCGTCGCGAGCCGTGTTGCACCTGATCAAAGCTGAACAGGCTCCGTCCCCCCATGAACCGTTCCTTGCAATGGTCAAGCCCTCGTCCAGCATGCGCTGAAGAAACCCCATGCCCAACCGGAGAACTGCAACCGGCTGCGGTGAAGGAGGTCCAGCATCATCTTGACTCCGGTCGTGGCGCTTGAAGCCGCTGGGCCTTGGGAATCTTCACGTCGATTCGGTTTCGACCATAGGGGATATGGTAAGCCCAGGTTGTTGAAGATTTCCTCCACCTCGATGCTCTGACCGGGGCGCTCACGTCGCAGAGGAAAAAGTCGATATCCCGTTTCAGGTTCCCGTCTCCACCCCTTTCCCGGGCCGTGAGAAGCCAGAAATCTGCCAGACCGGTGAGACCGCCCCAATGCTTGGTCCCTTTCAGATGGTAGTGGTCCTCCTTCTTCCCGGAAGGAGGTCCGCATGCTCAGGGCGTCGGTGCCGTGGTCCGGCTCCGTGATCATCAGGCCACCCATGCTTCTTGTCTTCCAGAATCCGCTGAAAAACAGGGGCCTTGATGGGATCCTGGGCATATTTGGCCACGGTCTGAAGGAAGAGGGCCCAGTTGATCCCAAAGGTAAGCGACAGGGCCAGAGACTCGTACCCTGAAGCAGCCAAAACGGCCAGGCCCTCGTGGATGTGCCCGCCCCGTCCGCCGTATGCCACCGGGACGTAACCGAGAAGGGTCGCATGAGTGGATCTCCTGCATCACGAAAGGAGGAAGCGACCGGCTCAGGCTCAGTTTGTCGATGTCGGCACGAACGTGGAAGAGGTCCCGTATACATTCCCCATAACGACTCAGGAAGATCTCGAAGTCGGGTTCGGGCTTTGGGATACCAGGAACACCGACTGGTACGGACAATGTTTTGGGATTCACGGTTTTCCAACTGGTTTTGGGTGGAAGTTTATATAATCACGAAAAAATTTTCTGTTTTCAAGGGTTTTGTGACCGGATCGTATTCATGCAACAGGGCGGCTCAACCTGAGCCGCCCTGATATTTCAAAAATGCCAGAGTTCTTTCT